>JALYHO010000189.1 GCA_030776545.1 Pseudomonadota bacterium
GGCAACGCCTGGACCGCGTCTCGATCGTCGGGCCGGCCGAGGTCGGCGACATCGCCCGGACCCTGCGCACGGCCCTCGGACACATCCTGGTCAATCGCAGCGGCGCGGCGCTGCAACCCGGCGCACGGGCCTATGCGCGCTCCTGGATCCGCGACGGCGCGCTGACCTCGTCGGCCTTGTTGCGGCTCGGCCACGCCGACGAAGCGCGCGACTTCCTGCGTTGGTTCGCGCCGTTCCAGTTCAAGAACGGCAAGGTCCCGTGCTGCGCCACCGCACGCGGCGCCGACCCGGTTCCCGAAAACGACAGCGACGGCGAGTTCGCGTTCGCTGCCGCCGACCTCTGGCGCTACACCGGGGACACCGCGACGGCGCGCGCCCTGTGGCCGAACGTGCAGGCGGCCATCGGCCACATGGAAAGCCTGCGCCAGAGCGAGCGGGGGGACAAGAACCGCATCCCCACACGAACGGCATACTTCGGCATGATGCCGCCGTCCATCAGCCACGAAGGCTACTCGGACCGCCCCGCCTATTCGTACTGGGACGACTTCTGGGCCGCGATCGGCTATCGCAGCGCGGTGGAACTGGCGCAGGGCCTGGGCGAGACCGTCGAGGCGACGCGAATCGCGGCGCAGCGCGACGAATTCGAAACCGACCTCGTGCGTTCCCTGGCGGCGAGCACCCAGGCCCATGGCCTCGACCTGCTGCCGGGCTCGGCCGATCGAGGCGACGTCGACCCGACCTCCAGCACCATCGCGCTCAGCCCCGGCGGCCTGTCCGGACGTCTGCCGGAGGCCCTGGTACGCAACACCTACGCGACCTACTGGCGCCAGTTCGAGGCCCGCGAGCGCGACGAGGCCGCGGGCATCCGCCACGGCGACGGTGCCTATACGCCGTACGAGTGGCGCAACGTCGGAGCGCTGGTGCGCCTGGGCGAGCGCGACCGGGCGCAACGTGCGATGGCCTATTTCTACCGCGACCGGCGCCCCGCGGGCTGGAACCAGTGGGCCGAAGTGGTGGTGCGCAATGCCCGCGAGCCGCGCTTTCTGGGCGACATGCCGCACGGTTGGGTCGCCTCGGACCAGATCCGCGCGGTCCTCGATCTGTTCGCCTACGAGCACGAGGGTCGACACGCGCTGGTGCTGGCCGCCGGCGTGCCAGCCGCCTGGTTCGACGGCCCGGGCTTGACGCTGCGCGACCTGCGCACCCCGTATGGGCGTCTCGGCTGGCATGCGGTCGCGCACGTCGAAAACGGGCGGCGCGTGGTCGACTTCGATTGGCAAGGACTCGAGCGCATGCCCCCCGGCGGCATCCGCTTGCGCGGCCCTTGGCCGGCCGATGCCCGGGTCACGGTCGACGGCAAGCGGATCGCGGGCGGCGCTGCCGATATCGCGCTCGGCGCGACCCGGGCCCACGTGCGCATCGACGCGCCCGATCGCCCATGAAGAGCGGCGCCCCGAGTCGTCGGCAGGCCAGTGCGTGGCTCTTCGCGCTGGCCATGGGATCGGGTCCTGGCGTGCGGGCTGCCGGCGGCGGCCGAGAGGAGATGCTCATCGGTACCATCAACAAGGCCGTCAAACTGCGCTACCTGATCTGGACGCCCGCATCGGGCGTGCGCCCCGCCGCCGGGTGGCCCCTGGTGATCTTCCTGCACGGCTCGGGAGAACGCGGCGCCGACCTCGTCAAGGTCACGGCCAACGGGCCGCCGGAGCAGGCCGCCGCGGGCCGCGCATTTCCCTTCGTCCTCGTGGCGCCGCAAGCCGAGCGCGGCGATTCCTGGGACAGCGACGCGATCGAGGCGCTGCGGGCACGACTGGTCGAGACCCTGCCGATCGATCCCGACCGGGTGCTGGTCACAGGCCTGAGCATGGGGGGCTACGGGGCCTGGAACTACGCCGCGAGCTACCCCGACCGGGTCGCGGCGATCGCCCCGGTCTGCGGCATCGGCGACACGGAGCGCGCGCGGCGGGTCGCCCGCGTGCCCGTCTGGGCCTTCCACGGCGCCCTCGACGACGTGGTCCCGCTGGCGGGCGATCAGGCCATGGTCGACCGGGTGCGCCAGGTCGGCGGCTGGGTCCGCTTCACGGTCTACCCCGACACCGGCCACGACGCCTGGGGCCAGGCCTACGGCGACTCGGGCCTCTACGAGTGGCTGCTCAAGCAGCGCCGCGGCAAGCCTGCCGTCGAGTGACCGCGACTCAAGTCGCTTCCCGCGCGGTCGATAACCGGGCAGCGACACCTCCAACGACCATCCCGCCATGCCTCGCCGCGCCTTCCTTGCCCTCGTTCTCGCCAGCAGCCTGCTGGCGGGATGCGACATGATCGGCAACGCACTCGGCATCGAATCGCCCGAAAAGCTCGCCGCGGCGCGCGAAGCCGAGGGCAAGGCCATCGGCGGCGCCTGCCGCAACGCGGCACGCGGGATCGAGGACTGCTTCTCGCTCAACAGGAAAGCCGACAAGGCGGCCATGTTCGCCGGCTGGCGCGAAATGAACGACTACATGCGCGAGAACAAGCTCGACGCCACGCCTTCGCAGGCGACCACCGAGGTCGCGGGCGCCAAACCCAGCGGCCCGGACGGCGGCGAGGCCGACCCGGAGCCCACCAAGGGCGACGCCGCCGCCAAGGCGCCCGGCAAGACCGAGAACGGCAAACGCCCGAAAGCGCGCGACTCCTGACGGTCGCGGGCCAGCGCGCTGGTGACTTGATCCTGGCTCCTTGCTCACGGCCGGGCCGCGACGTGGCTCATAGGACAATGCGGCCATGAGCGACGACCTTGCGCCTGCCGTGTGGCGCCATCCCGAATTCGCCCGCGGAGCGCGCGACATGGTGGGCGTTTCCCTGGGGATCGCGGCCTGGGGCCTGGTGACCGGCGTGGCCATGGCCAAGACCGGTTTGCCCTTGCCCCTGGGCGTTGCGATGTCGCTGCTGGTCTTCGCCGGCAGTGCGCAGCTGGCGGCACTGCCGCTGCTCGTCTCCGGTGCGCCGGTCTGGATGAGCTGGGCGATCGCGCTGTGCGTGAACCTGCGCTTCGTGATCTTCAGCGCCCAATGGCGTCCCTACTTCGCCCACCTGCCGCGCTGGGAACGCATGCTGCACGGCTACTTCACCGCCGACCTCAACTACGTGGTCTTCATGGCGCGCTATCCCGAGCCCCGCCCCGCGCTCGAGCAGCGGGCCTACTTCTGGGGCGGCGTCGCCATCAATTGGCCCTCCTGGCAGCTGCCTTCGGTGGCGGGCCTCCTGTTGGCCGACGTGGTCCCGACCGAGTGGGGTTTCGGTTTCGCCGGCATCCTGGCCTTGCTCGGCCTGCTCTACTCGCTGGTGACCGACCGGGCGAGCGCGCTCGCGGCGGTGGTCGCGGGCGCCGCGGCGATCGCGGCGCTGGCGTTGCCGCTCAAGCTCAACATCGTGGTCGCGATCGCGGCCGCGGTCGCCACGGGTTTGATGGTGGACCACGTCACGCCGGTCCCGGCCCGGCCGGTGGAGGACAAGACATGAATTTCTGGCAAGCGGCGCTCGCCATCGTCGGCCTGGCTGCGATCACCGTGGCCACGCGCGGCTTTTTTCTCTATCCCGAGCGCGACCTGCCCTTGCCGAACTGGCTCCGCCAGGGGCTGCGCTACGCGCCGCTGGCGGCGCTCGCCGCGGTCGTCGCCCCCGAGGTGCTGACGACCCAGGGCCACCTGATCCACAGCGTCAAGGACGCCCGTCTCTATGCGACGCTCGCCGGCACGGCCTACTTCTTCTGGCGCCGTGGCATCCTCGGCACCATCGTCACCGGCACGCTGGTGATGGTCGCGCTGCGCGCCGGCATCGGCTGGTAGCCCGCCGGCGCTTCCCCATCCATCGACTCCGCAAGGCCCTCACCATGACCATCCTCAGATTCGAAGACCTCATCGCCCAGGGGCGCGCCCAGGGCCAGCGCGTGTTCATCCGCGCCGACCTCAACGTGCCGCTGGACGACGCCGGACGCATCACCGAGGACACCCGGGTGCGGGCCTCGGTCCCGTGCATCCGGATGGCGCTCGACGCCGGCGCGGCGGTCATGGTGACCTCCCACCTGGGCCGCCCGACCGAGGGCGAATTCAAGCCCCAGGACTCGCTCGCCCCGGTCGCCGAACGCCTCGGGGAATTGCTCGGTCGCAAGGTGCCCGTGGTCGCCGACTGGGTCGACGGCGTGGCGGTCGAACCGGGCGCGCTGGTGCTGCTCGAGAACTGCCGCGTCAACAAAGGCGAGAAGAAGAATGACCCGACGCTGGCCAGGAAGATGGCCGCCCTGTGCGACATCTTCGTCCACGACGCCTTCGGCACCGCCCACCGGGCCGAGGCCTCGACCTACGGAATCGCCCAGTACGCGAAGATCGCCTGCGCCGGCCCCTTGCTGGCGGCCGAGATCGACGCGATCCAGCGGGCGCTCGCGCATCCGAAGCGGCCGCTCGTCGCGATCGTGGCCGGCAGCAAGGTCTCGACCAAGCTGAGCATCCTGCAATCGCTGGCCAGGAACGTCGACCAGCTGATCGTCGGCGGCGGCATCGCCAACACGTTCATGCTCGCCGCCGGGCTGCCGATCGGCAAGAGCCTGGCCGAGGTCGGCCTGGTGGACGAGGCCAAGGCCGTGATCGCCGCGATGCAGGCGCGCGGCGCGGCGGTTCCGATCCCGACCGACGTCGTCACGGCCAAGGAATTCAAGGCCGACGCCGCCGCGACCGTCAAGACGGCGGCCGACGTCGCCGCCGACGACCTGATCCTCGACATCGGCCCCGAGACTGCGCAGCGCCTGGCCGAGCAATTGAAGGCCGCCGGCACGATCGTCTGGAACGGTACGGTCGGCGTGTTCGAATTCGACGCCTTCGCGGGCGGCACCGAAACCATCGCGCGCGCCATCGCGGCGTCGAGCGCCTTCAGCATCGCCGGCGGGGGCGACACGCTCGCTGCCATCGGCAAGTACGGCCTGGAAGGCGACATCGGCTACATCTCGACCGGCGGCGGTGCCTTTCTCGAAGTCCTCGAAGGCAAGACCTTGCCGGCCTTCGACATCCTGGAGCAACGCGGCCGCGGCTGAAGCCCGCACCCTGGGTTTTCCCCTGCGGCCCGTCCATGTAATCGACCCGTAACCGGCGCCGGACTCCGATAATCGCCCGCACAAGATTCCCGAGGAGACTCATTTCATGCCCCGCGCCACCAAGATCGTCGCCACGCTCGGACCCGCGTCCAGTTCCCCTGAAGTCCTCGAGCGGATGATCCGCGCCGGGGTCGACGTCGTCCGGATGAACTTTTCCCACGGCAAGGCACAAGACCACATCGACCGCGCCACCCTGGTCCGCGAGATCGCCAAGCGCTGCGGCCGCGAGGTCGCGATCATGGCCGACCTGCAGGGCCCGAAGATCCGGGTCGGCAAGTTCCAGGGCGACAAGACCTTCCTCGAGGTCGGCCAGTCGTTCGTGCTCGACGGCTCGACCAACGAGCTCGGGACCCAGGAACGGGTCGGTCTGGATTACAAGGAGCTCCCGCGCGACCTGCGTGCCGGCGACATCCTGCTGCTCAACGACGGGCTGCTCAAGCTGGTGGTCGACGCCGTGCGCGGCGAAGAGGTCCACACCACCGTCGTGGTCGGCGGCGAGCTCTCCAACAACAAGGGCATCAACAAGGCCGGCGGCGGCCTGACGGCGCCGGCGCTGACCGGCAAGGACATGGAAGACATCAAGACGGCGATGAGCTTCCAGTGCGAATACCTCGCGGTGAGTTTCCCCAAGACCGCGACCGACATGGAAATGGCGCGCCAGCTCGCCAACGTCGCTGGCGAGCCGTGGCGCCACAAGCCGCAGATGATCGCCAAGATCGAGCGCAGCGAGGCGATCCCCGCGCTGGAGCAGATCCTGCGCGCCTCCGACGGCATCATGGTGGCGCGCGGTGACCTCGCGGTCGAAGTCGGCAACGCGGCGGTCCCGGCGCTGCAGAAACGCATGATCAAGATGGCGCGCGAGATGGACCGGGTGGTGATCACCGCGACCCAGATGATGGAGTCGATGATCGTCAACCCCGTGCCCACGCGCGCCGAGGTGAGCGACGTCGCCAACGCGGTGCTCGACGGCACCGACGCCGTGATGCTCAGCGCCGAGACCGCGGCGGGCAAGTACCCGGTCGAGACCATCGAGATGATGGCGAGCATCTGCGTGGAGGCCGAAAACGCGGAAGAGATCGCGCTCGACGCCACCTTCACGAACAAGCAGTTCGCCCGCATCGACCAGTCCATCGCGATGGGCGCTCTTTTCACCGCCTACCACCTGGGCTGCAAGGCGATCCTGGCCCTGACCGAGTCGGGCTCGACGGCCCTCTGGATGAGCCGGCACCGCATTCACGTGCCGATCTATGGCCTCACCTCGCAGGTCCGGACCCAGCGCCGCATGGCGCTCTACCGCAACGTCACGCCCATGCTGATGCCCAACTTCGCCGACCGCGACGAGGCGCTGGCCCGGGCCGAGACCTTGCTGGTCGAGAACGGCGTGCTCAACCCGGGCGACACCTACGCGATCACGTGCGGCGAACCGATGGGCTACCCCGGTGGCACCAACATGCTGAAGGTGTCCCGCGTCATCGGGCCGGCCCGGGGTTGAAGGCCGTCGCATGGCTGACTGCCCGCCGGCTCGGCCGCAGCCCGGTACGACCCACCCTGTCCGCATGCCACCGCCGTCCCTGACTCTCGCCGACATCACCGCCGCCGCCGCGAGGCTGCGCGGCGAGATCGTGGACACGCCCTGCATGCCGTCGCGAACGCTGTCGGCCCTCACCGGGTGCGAAGTGTTCCTGAAATTCGAGAACCTGCAGTTCACCGCGTCGTTCAAGGAACGCGGCGCATTGAACAAGATGGCGCAACTCACCGCCGCCGAACGGGCCAGCGGCGTGCTCGCCGTCTCGGCCGGGAACCACGCGCAGGGCGTGGCCTATCACGCCCAGCGCCTCGGGCTCCCCGCGACCATCGTGATGCCGCGTTTCGCGCCCGCGGTGAAAGTGCAACGCACCCGCAGTTTCGGCGCCGACGTGGTGCTCGAGGGGGACACCTTCGACGACGCACGAGCGTTCGGCTTGCGCCTCGCCCAGGAACGCGGCCTGACGGTCGTCCACCCTTACGACGACCTCGCGGTCATGGCCGGACAGGGCACCATCGGGCTGGAAATGCTCGCCCAGCAACCCGACCTCGACACCCTGGTGGTCGCCATCGGCGGCGGCGGATTGATCGCCGGGGTCGCGGTCGCAGCGCAGGCCATCAAGCCCGGCATCGCGGTCGTCGGTGTTCAGACCGAGCGCTTCCCGGCGGCCTGGAACGCCAAGCACGGTCACGAGCTCGAAAGCGGCCAGGCGACCATCGCCGACGGCATCGCCGTCAAGGCGCCCGGCGTCCTGACGCTGCCGCTGATCCGCGAGCGTGTCGACGAGGTGGTGCTGGTGACCGAGGACGACATCGAACAGGCGATCCTGATGCTGCTCGAGATCGAGAAAACGGTCGTCGAAGGCGCCGGCGCTGTCGGACTGGCGGCGCTGCTGCGCCACCCCGACCGTTTCAAGGGACGCAAGGTCGGGCTGATCCTTTGCGGCGGCAACATCGAGCCGCTGGTGCTCTCGGAAATCATCGAGCGCGGGATGGTGAAGTCGGGACGCCTCGCACGCCTGCGATTCGACGTGCGCGACGTGCCCGGTGCGCTCGCCACCGTCGCGACCTTGCTCGGCAAGCTCGGCGCCAACATCGACGAGGTGCAGCACCAGCGTGCCTTCTCGTCGCTGTCGGTGGAGCGGGCGCAGATCGAGGTGGTCGTGCAGACGCGCGGCGTGGCGCACATCGAGCAGATCCTGACGGCCATGCGGGCAGAGGGTTACCAGGCGAGCCGGGTGGGTTAGCGCGAGGTCGACGTGACTACAATTCGGTCCAGTTACAGCCGAGTTACATCGTCAGTGGACCGGTTGCCGAATTTGTACACATCGTCGTTTTGATCTCACAGGGAGCTCGCCATGCCACTCGTCTCGATGCGCCAACTGCTCGACCATGCCGCCGAAAACGGCTATGGGCTGCCGGCCTTCAACGTCAACAACCTCGAGCAGGTTCAAGCCGTGATGACGGCCGCCGCCGAGGTCGGCGCACCGGTCATCCTGCAGGCCAGCGCCGGAGCCAGAAAATACGCCGGCGAGCCATTCATCAAGCACCTGATCCAGGCGGCGGTGGAGAGCTGGCCGCAGATTCCGCTCGTGATGCACCAGGACCATGGCCAGAGTCCCGAGGTCTGCAAAGGCGCGATCGATCTGGGCTTCAGCTCGGTGATGATGGACGGCTCGCTCCAGGCCGACGGCAAGACCATCGCCAGTTTCGACTACAACGTCGAGGTCACCCGCAAGGTGGTCGACATGGCGCACCGGCTCGGCGTCACCGTCGAGGGCGAGCTCGGCTGCCTGGGCTCCCTGGAGACCATGAAAGGCGACAAGGAAGACGGCCACGGCACCGAAGCCACGATGACCCGGGACCAGCTGCTGACCGACCCCGAGGAGGCCGCGGAATTCGTCAAGCGGACCCAGCTCGACGCACTCGCGATCGCCATCGGAACCAGCCACGGGGCCTACAAGTTCACGCGCAAGCCCACCGGGGACATCCTGGCCATCGGCCGCATCAAGGAAATCCACCAGCGCATTCCCAACACCCATCTCGTGATGCACGGCTCGAGCAGCGTCCCGCAAGAGCTGCTGGCGGTGATCCGGGAGTTCGGCGGCGACATGAAGGAGACCTACGGCGTACCGGTCGAGGAAATCCAGGAAGCCATCAAGCACGGCGTGCGCAAGATCAACATCGACACCGATGTCCGGCTGGCGATGACGGCCGCGATCCGCAAGTTCATGGCCCAGAACCCCGACAAATTCGACCCGCGCGACTACCTCAAGCCCGCCCGCGACGCGGCCCGCCAGATCTGCAAGCAGCGCTACCTCGAATTCGGCTGCGAGGGGCAGGCCGGAAAAATCAAGGCCCAGTCGCTGTCCCAGGTCGCCCAGCGCTACGGCCAGGGCGAGCTCGCGCAGAAAGTGGTCTGACGGTCGCTTTCACCGTCCGCCGCCCCGGGACGGTCGCGGGCCGGTGAGGGGGCACATGGGCTTGGACCCGCTAGCCCGTGGGCTCGCGTTCGGCCGTGCGCCGAAGGGTTCGTCGGCCAGAGGGTGAACAATGGTGGCCCTGCTGCCGGCTGTAAGGCGGCACCTCCACCGGCCCACCATCATCGCGCCACCCCGCCCGAGGTGCCGCGGCCCCGTCCCTACAATTTGGGGCCTCGACCCCTCCAGCGGCGCGCCTCGCGGCGCGTATCGACCATGACGCCCGTCTCGCCTCCCGCCCCTTCCGCGCTCCTCGAAAGCCACCTGCGTTCGCTGCCGCTCCTGGCGCGCGGCAAGGTGCGGGACAACTATGCGGTCGGAACGGACCGGCTGCTGATGGTCGCGAGCGACCGGCTCAGCGCGTTCGACGTCGTGATGGGCGAGCCGATCCCCGGCAAGGGAGAGCTGCTGACCCGCATGGCGATGTTCTGGTTCGACCGCCTGCAACACATCGTCCCGAACCATTTGACCGGCGAGGACCCGCTGAGCGTCGTGGCGGTGGACGAGCACGACCAGGTGCGCGGCCGATCGATGCTGGTCAAGCGGCTCCGGCCCCTCCCGATCGAAGCCGTGGTGCGAGGCTACCTGGCCGGCAGCGGCTGGACCGAATACCAGGCGACCCGGTCGGTCTGCGGCGTGGCGTTGCCGCCGGGTCTGCGCAATGCCTCGAAACTGCCGACGCCGATCTTCACGCCCGCGACCAAGGCGGACCTCGGCGACCACGACGAGAACATCGATTTCGACCGCATGAGCCTGCTCGTCGGCGCCGACGTGGCGCGGCAGGTCCGGGACGTGTCGCTTCAGCTCTATCGGGAGGCGGCCGCGCTGGCCGGCGCCAAGGGCTTGATCATCGCCGACACCAAGTTCGAATTCGGACTCGACGCCGACGGCACGCTCACCTTGATGGACGAGGTGCTCACGCCCGACTCGTCGCGTTTCTGGCCGGTCGAAGGGTATGCCGAGGGCAGCAACCCGCCGAGCTTCGACAAACAGTTCGTGCGCGACTGGCTCGAATCGGTGCGCCTGCAAGGCGCGCCGTGGAACAAGCGCGCACCGGCCCCCGCGCTGCCGAGCGATGTGGTGGCGCAAACGGCGGCGCGCTACCGCGACGCCCTGGAACGCCTGACCACATGAAATCGCGGCTCCTGACTCGACTCGAATTCGACATCAGGGGCGCCTATTCCCATTCGGCAGCCGACTGCCTGCGCTGCGAACGCGCCGCATGTCTGGCAAGCCAGGGCGAGGGCGACGCGGCAAGGCGCGAACTGGCCGCCGTGCGCGAGCGCTACGAGGCACGCCGCCCGCGACCATCCATCTACGCCTGGCTCAACCTCGCCGAAGGTCTCATCGACCAGACCGCCCGGTCGGCGGCGCAGGGGCGCGACAAGGTCGCCCGCTCTCATGCGCTCAGCGTCGCCGCCGGGCTGCCGCGGCTTCCGGCGCTCAGCGCCGCCTGGCTGGCGCATTTCGACGCCTTGCGTCACGACGCCGAGGG
>JALYHO010000190.1 GCA_030776545.1 Pseudomonadota bacterium
GCCGCCGCCGATGCGCCGCAGCAAGTGCTGGTCCTGTTGACCCTGCCGCCGGCGCATTTTCGCGCCGACGCCGACTATTCGGGCAGCTATGCCGACGCGGCAGGCGGGGCCGCGCGGCGCCGGGTCGTGCGAGCGATCGCGCAAGCCAACGGGTTGAGCCTGGCGACCGAATGGCCGATGCCCGCGCTGGGCGTGGATTGTTTCGTGCTCGACCTCCCGCCGCAGCGTCGCCCGGAGGACGTCGCGCAGCAACTGGCGCGAGATCCCCGCATCGCCTGGGCGCAGCCCATGAACCTGTTTCATGCGCTCGGCCACGACGACCCGCTCTTTGCGCTCCAGCCCGCCGCGCGCGACTGGCACCTCGCGGAACTGCATGGCTCGGCGACTGGGCGCGACGTCCGAGTCGCCGTCGTCGACAGCGGCGTCCAGCAAGACCATCCGGACCTGATCGGCCAGATCGCCGCCAACGTCGACGTCGTCGCCGATCTCGGGTCGAATCCCGTGGCGCCGGCTGTCGCCGAACATCACGGCACGGCGGTGGCCGGCATCATCGCCGCCCGCGCCGACAACCACATCGGCATCGTCGGCATCGCGCCTGGCGCGCGCTTGCTGACGTTGCGCGGATGTTGGCAAACCCCGGCGCTCGATACCCAGTGCAACACGTTGACCCTATCACTTGCACTACATGCAGCGATCGAACGCCATGCTCAGGTCATCAACCTGAGCCTCGGGGGGCCGCCTGACCCGCTGGTTCGCAACCTGGTCGAAACCGCTCAGCGTCGCGGCATCACCGTGGTGGCTGCAGTCAACCGCACCGCGCCGCAGGGCGGTTTTCCCGCCGCGCTGCGGGGCGTTGTCGCGGCCCTGGACGCGCCCGCGTCGGACGTGCGTGCCGGCACGGTCGTCGCACCCGGCACGGACGTGCCGACGACGGCGCCCGACTCGCGCTGGGCGCTGGTGTCAGGCGCGTCCTATGCGGCGGCACACGTGAGTGGGCTGCTCGCGCTGATGCTCGAGGCTCGCTCCCGAGGCCCCTCGCCCCACGCCGCGATCGCCGACGATCTGGTGGTGCGCGCCGACGGGCGCATCGATGCTTGCTCGAGCCTGGCGCGCAGCGCGGGCGGTTGCGTCTGCAGCTGCGGTGCCGAGCCTGCCGGGGTGGAATCGATCGCGCGGCATTGACAGTGCTGATGCGCCGCCACCCCCCCTCGTCGTGGCGCAGACGCGCGGCCTTGGGGGTGCTCACGGCCGCGCTGGCCGCGGGATTCTTCTCGCCCGCGCGCGCCCAGCTCGGCGGCAGCGCGACACTCGATACGGACGCTCGCTTTCGCGGCGTCTCGCTCAGTGATTCACGGCCGAGCTTGCGGCTCACGCTGAACCTGGACGGCGCGGCGAGCTGGTACGCCGGCGCGTCCATCACGCGTGCCAACCTCGTCCGAGACCAGCGCTACGAGCAAGTGCTCGGGTATGCCGGCGCGATGACCCGAGCGGGACCCTGGCTGCACCTCGAATTCGGCGCGAGCGCATCGCATTTTTCCGGCGACTCGGGCGACGCCCACGATGCGAGCTACGACTATGTGGAACCCTATGTCGGCGTGCTCGGCGAACGTTGGAGCACGCGTCTCTACTACGCGCCGAACTACTTCGGGCGCCATGTGCAGACGGCCTACCTGGAGCTCGACGGGCATCTGCTCCTGACCGAACGCCTGCGCATTTTCGGACACGCAGGCGAGATCGCGGCGCTCGGCGGCATGCGGGCCCACGCGCGCCGCACGCGCGCCGACCTGCGCATCGGCAGCGGACTCGCGGTGCGGGAATTCGACCTGCAGATCGCCTGGGTCGCGGCGCAACGCAGCGGCCCTTACCCGGCCGCATTCAACGGGCAGCGCAGCACCTGGGTCGCGAGCGTCTCCTACGCGTTCTGATCCCGCGCGCATCGCGCGCTTGAACCACGGGCGTGGGCGCCGGCATACACGGTCGTCGTCGAGGCACACCCCGTGCTTCGACACGCATCGACGAGGAGATGACGATGTCGACCTTGCGTTCATTCGCCAACAGGCTGCCGGCGTGCGTCGGCGCAGCGTTGATCGCCGCGTGCGGCGGCGGCAGCGGCTCCGGCATGGGAACGGGCATGGACACGGGCATGCACTTCGTCGCGACCACCCTGGTCTCCGACATCGCCACCTCGACCAGCCCCTATGCGAGTGCCAACGTCGACCCGCACCTGGCCAACGGCTTCGGCATCGCCTTCAACCCGCGCGGCTTCGTCTGGGTCGCTGACGAAGCGACCTCGGTCTCGACGCTGTACGACGGCAACGGCAGCACCCAGCCGCTGGTGGTGACCATCCCGCCCGGCTCGGTGGGTGCGGCGCGTCCGACGGGCATCGTGTTCAACGCCACCCAGGACTTCCAGGTGAGCCTCGCAGGCGTGACCGGTGCGAGCGCCTTCGTCTTCGCTGGTCAGGCCGGCACCCTCGCAGGCTGGTCTCCCGCGGTGAACATGACCAACGCCGTGACGGTGGTGGACGACGGCGCCCAGGGGGCCGTCTTCAAGGGCCTGGCGATCGCCAGCCAGGGCACGGCCAACGTCCTGTATGCCACCGACTTCCACCACGGCGTCGTCGACGTCTTCGACCGCACGTTCACGCCGGTCGTGGTCCCGGGCGCGTTTTCCGACGCCGCCCTGCCGGCCGGCTACGCGCCCTTCGGTATCCAGGCGATCGGCGGCCTCGTCTACGTGACCTTCGCGAAGCAGGATGCCGCACTTGCCGACCAGGTCAGCGGCGCCGGACTGGGCGCCGTCGATGTCTTCGACGCATCCGGCACGCTGGTCAAGCGGCTCATCGCGGCGGGCGGCGCGCTCAATGCACCGTGGGGCATGGCGATGGCACCCGCCAACTTCGGCCCCTTCAGCAACGACCTGTTGGTGGCCAACTTCGGTGACGGAAAGATCAACGCGTTCGATCCGGCCACGGGTGCGCTCGTGGGAACGCTGACTCGTCCCGATGGCACGCCGATCGCGATCGACGGGCTCTGGGGCATCGCATTCGGCAACGGCATCAATGCGCAGCCGACCCAGACGTTGTTCTATGCCGCTGGCCCCGCGTCACAGACGCTCGGCGTGTATGGCCGCATCGACATCCGGTGACCGGCGCGCCGCCCTGCGCCAGCGATGTCGAATCATCCCGAACGGCGATCCGGTCATGACCGACCACCGTCCTTGGTCAGAAAATCGAAATCGCAGCCACCCGCGGCTTGCAGGACGGTCGTGCGATAGAGCGCCTTGTACCCGCGCGTCGGCACGGGAGGTGGGACGAAGCTCGCGAGACGCCGCGCGATCTCGGCCGGGTCGACCAGCAGGTCGATCCGCTTTTCCGAGACGGAAAGACGAATCCGGTCGCCATCGCGCACCGCTGCGAGCGGACCGCCCACTGCGGCTTCGGGCGACACGTGCAGCACGATCGTCCCGAAAGCGGTCCCCGACATGCGGCCGTCCGAAATTCGCACCATGTCCTTCACACCCGCTTGCGCGAGCTTCCTGGGGATGGGCAAATAGCCCGCTTCGGGCATACCTGCTGCCTGGGGACCGATGTTCTGCAGGACCAGGATGTCATCGGCTTTCACGTCAAGATCGGGATCGTCGATCCTCCTGGCAAGGTCCTCGAGCCCCGTGAAGACCACTGCACGACCCTGCGTCTCGAACAGCGCGGGGGTGGCCGCGGCGCGCTTGAAAATCGCGCCATCGGGTGCCAGGCTGCCCTTGAGCGATACCAGCCCGCCCCTTGTCGACACCGGGTCGGTAAACGGCCGGATGACATTTCGGTCGACCCAGTCCAGCGGTTCCTCCAGACGGCTCCCGAGCGTGTGTCCCGTCACGTCGATGGTGTCGAGGTGCAGGAGCGGCTTGAGTTCCCGCAACAGCGCACCCATGCCACCGGCCGAGTGGAAGTCCTCCATGTAGCCGTCGCCCACCGGCTTCAGGTCGACGAGGACAGGAGTTTCGTCGGAGATCTCATTGAGCCGATCGTTCGATATCCGAACGCCCACGCGGCCGGCGATGGCCGTGAGATGAACGATCGCATTGGTCGACCCCCCGATGGCCATCAAAACCCGAAAAGCGTTCTCGACGGAGCGCTCGGTCATGATTTGCGACGGACGGATCGGACGGCCGATGAGTGCGACCGCGGCCCTTCCCGACATCTCCGCGGCGACCAGCCGGTCGGAATGAACCGCAGGAATGGCCGCCGTGCCGGGCAGCGACATGCCGAGCGTCTCGGCGATGCAGGCCATCGTGCTGGCGGTGCCCATCACCGCGCACGTCCCCGCCGTCACGGAGAGTCGGCCTTCGACCTGACGGATTTCGGCAGCATCGACCGAACCGGCGCGGAACTTTTGCCAGAAGTTGCGACAGTCGGTGCAAGCGCCCAGCCGCTGACCCTTGTGCCGCCCGGTCATCATCGGCCCCGTCACCAATTGAACGGCCGGGATGTCGGCCGATGCGGCGCCCATCAATTGCGCCGGGACGGTCTTGTCGCAGCCACCGATCAGCACCACCGCGTCCATGGGCTGCGCGCCGATCATTTCCTCGGTGTCCATGGACATCAGGTTGCGGTAGACCATGCTGGTTGGGTGGAGGAACACCTCCCCCAGCGAGACGGTCGGAAACGCTCGCGGCAGCGCACCCGCCGCCAGGACGCCACGCGACACGGCGTCGACAAGTTCCGGCATGTTGCGATGGCAGCTGTTGAAGTCCGAAGGCGTCATGGCGATTCCGACCACGGGCTTGTCGAGCAGTTCACTCGAGAGGCCCATGGAACGCGCGAAGGACCGCCGCAGATAACGCGCGAAATCGGGGTCGCCGTAATTCGTCAGGCCATGGTCGAGGCCGTGAGGCTGTTTCATGAGGGCTCCGGAAAACAGGATGACTGCAAGCTCAGCCCGAGGACTTCACGCCAGCAGCAGCGAGGCATCAAGGGAGCGCATAGGCAACGACAGCATCGCCAAGCTTCGTGCCAAAGGAAGCATGTCCGCCGGCGGCCACGACCACATACTGTTTTCCATTGGAGGCCCGATAGGTCATGGGGGTCGCCTGGCCCCCCGCCGGCAAGCGCGACTGCCACAGTGGCCGCCCACTGGACACATCGTACGCCCGGAGGTAGTCGTCTGTCGTCCCGCTGTAGAACATCACGCCGCCGCCGGTGATCAAGGGGCCGCCCAGGCTGGGCACGCCCATCTTGAACGGAAGGGGAAGCGCCGGAATCTGGTCTCGCACCGTGCCGTTGCGGTGTCGCCAGATCACCTTGCCTGTCTCCAGGTCGGCACCGGCGACGGCCCCCCAGGGGGGCTGCTGACACGGCAGCCGAAGCGGCGAAAGAAATGGGCCCATCTTCGCGGCGTACTTGCCACCGAAATTCTCGCCGAACGCCGCCACGCCGTCACTCACCAGCGGGGTTCGGTCATCGTGACGCGGAATCATCTTCTGGATAAAGGCCAGTTGCACGGTCGCGCCGACCACGAAATGACGGGGGCCATCCACGGCGACGCCACCCCAGTTGAACACGCCCGTATTGCCGGGGTAGACGATGCTGCCGACGAGAGACGGCGGCGTATCGCGCCCGTCATAGCGGTACCGCTTGAACTCGATCCTGCAAATCATCTGATCGATCGGCGTCGCACCCCACATCGATTTCTCGGTCAAGCGCGGCGGGACGAAGTTGAGTTCAGACGTCGGCTGCGTCGGCGCCGTGGTGTCGTCGGGCACGGCGCCGCCCGGGGCAGCCACTTCATGGACAGGCAGAAGTGGCTCGCCGGTACGCCGGTCGAGAACATAGACGTCACCCTGCTTGGTCGGCCCGACCAATGCGGGAACGTCCTTGCCGCCGAACGTCAACGTCACCAGCGAAGGTTGCGAGGGGACGTCGCGATCCCACAAGTCATGATGCACGGTCTGCCGGACCCAGCGCACCTTGCCGGTCTTCAGATCGAGCGCAACGATGGAACTCGAGTAGCGCTCGACCTCGGGACTGCGGCCGACCCCGTACTGGTCCGGTGATTTGTTGCCCATCGGGACATACACCAGCCCCAGCGCTTCGTCGGCGCTCGCCGGTGCCCACATGTTCGGCGCCCCGGCCGAATAGGTCTGTCCCGGAGCGAGCGGCTCGGTGGACTCTGGCCGGCCCGGGTCCCAGTTCCACACCAGGCGGCCGGTGTGTACGTCGAACGCACGAATGACCCCGGACGGGTTTGCAATGTAGGTGTTGTCGTTGATCGCGCCACCGATGACGATCAGATCCTGCGTGACAAGCGGGGCCGAGGTGGGCATGTAGGAGCCAGCTTTGAAGTGGGGCATCCCCGCCCACAGCGAGACCACACCGTGCTCGCCGAACCCTTCGCACACCTGTCCGGTCTTCGCATCGATGGCCATCAAGCGCGCGTCCATGGTCGACGTGACGATGCGCTGCGCGCAAGCCGACGCGACCACCGGTGCAGGGGGGGCCGAAGCCGGTGCCGATGCGAGGCGAGCTCCAGCAGCAGCATCGTCGTGATAGGCGACGCCGCGACAGGTCAGGTGTTCACTGGATCGGTCGATCTTGATCTGCGGATCGAACCTCCACCGCACCGCCCCGCTGATGGCGTCGAGCGCGATCACCTGGTTGTGCGGCGTGCACAGATAAAGCGTATCCGCGACCTTGATCGGCGTGACTTCGAAGGTGGTCTCATTCGGATCCTGGGCGCCTTTCTTGTCCCCCGTGTGGAATATCCAGGCGACGGCGAGCTTCGACACGTTCTCGGGGGTCACATCGGCCAATGTCGAACGTCGTTGTCCCGACAAGGTCCCCCCGTAAGCGGTCCAATCGGAAGCAGTCGACCCCGCCACCGCGTCCTCGGTGATCGGCGCAGACCCCGCCGTCGGGAACTCGCCGGCAAGATCGTAGGGATCCGACCGAGTCGACCAGGCCGCCACCCCGGTCGCCAGCGCGACCACGAGCGCGAGAACGATCCGTCCATTGCGGCGGGTGCGTTCAAGCGCGTCGCTTCGCCCGGCGAGGCCGGCAACGACCCACGGCAAGACCATCCACAAACCGACGACCGCGAGGAATGCGAGGCGCGGTACCAGGGCCCAAAAGTCGAAACCGGATTCCCACACCGCCCAACCCAGCGTGACCACCAGGAGGGCGGCAAAGACGTGCAATGCACGTGGATCTCGCCTGAGCAAAAGGATCGTGCAGAGGAGAAGACCAAGTCCCAACGGCAAATAAAACATACTCCCGCCGAGCACGGCCAGCCAGGCGCCGCCGCACGCCAGGACCAGTCCTGCGAGGCCGAGCAGGCACGCCGTGACCAGGGTTGCCATCATGTCTGCTTTCGAGTCCGCAGCGGCCGAGTGGCCACCTGAGAAGGGGGACGATACACTGGCGAATGGAGCATGTGAGGCGGTTTGGGTGTGTTCGCCCGGGGCAGTCTGCAATTCGGGTGTTGTCTGCGAAATCAGCAGCTGAGTACATCCCACGTAGGACACGTCTTAGGTACCGCCCTGTTGTCGTCGCCGCCGAGATGCCACGCCAGGCTCGCCCTATTCTTTCGCCATCAAACCTTGAGGCTTGAGGCGCCGGTTGCTTACGATCATGTAGTCGACAAGCTTTTTCAACTTCGCCGGCTGCTGCCGCCGACCCGGGTAGTACAAGTAGAAGCCCGGAAAGGTGGGCGAGAAATCAGCCAGCACCCGTTTTAGCGATTTCTCCTTGAGGTGGGGTAGTGCCAGCTTGTCGAACGTGTAAGCCAGCCCAACGCCGTCGAGCGCAGCATCGAGCGAAAACAGCGAATCGCTCAGGCTGCCGCCGACCTCGTATTCAACGATGCGGTCGTTGACCTTGAACTCCCACTTGTAGATGCCGCCGCTGCCCGAGAACCGGAAGCGCACACAGTCGTGGGACGCCAGGTCTGCGGGGGGCTTCGGGGCTCGATGTCGCTTGAAGTAGTCATGCGATCCGACAACGAAAGCGCTGACCACCGCCCAGCGGCAAGGCGATCATGTCCTTCTGGACACTCTCACCGATGCGGATGCGGGCATCGAAACCCTTGTCGACGATGTCGACGTAGCCCTCATCGATGGTCAGCTCGACCTGCACGTCGGGATGGCTTCGCAGGAATCCCGGAAGCATTGGCTGCAGCACCATTGCGACCGCGATGCGGGCCGCGTTGATGCGCAATAGGCCTGATGGACGGCCCTGCTGCGCGTGAATTTGCTCACCCGCGTCCAGCACATCCCTCAGCGCCGGCCCGACACGTGACAGGTAGGCGGCGCCTGCCTCGGTAAGGCTGACGCTGCGTGTCGTGCGATTGAGCAACCGGACACCAAGCCGTGTCTCAAGCGTGCGTATCGCCTGGCTCACCGCAGACGGCGACACTTCGAGGGCGGCCGCAGCCGCTGCAAAACCACGGTGCTCGGCCACTTTCAAGAACGCCAGCGATCCGGCCAAGTTGGCCCAAGCCCTGGTCACACTGGCCGGACTCGACGAAATTCCGGGTCGCTTCGCAGCCGGTGCCGATGCCGATGCCGTGGCGTCCTTCGAGGCCAAGGCGGCGGCGCTACTGACGCAGGCCGATGCCCACCGCGCCCTGTCGTGCTCATTGGCGCACTCGGACGCTTGACCACTTCAAACGCCCACCAGGACCCATCTGAAGGATGGGCCCTTCCATCCGCCGTGCCACATCGGCCGCCGAGACTTCCTTGCACACGCATCACTGGCACAGGGTCCGAACTCGGCGCAGGGTGCATGAGCATCAGCGCGAACTACGTAGCCGCTGCGGACCGGGCACAGGGCATCGCGGTCATCCGCGAGGCGCATGCCCGGGGCATCACGTTCTTCGACACCGCAGAGGTGTACTGGCTGGTGAGCGCCATCGGTGGGTGACGTAGCAATGATGGTCGATCGCCGTCGCTGCTTCGCTTCGCGGTCTCTGTTTCGCGTCGACGGCTTCGCAAGGTCCTACGAATCGTGGCCCCCGCGCGACAGGATTCAGGCCGTTGAGGCGCCCGTCGCAACGTAGGAACAGATGCAGTAGAAAACGAAAACGGGGCGCTAGGCCCCGTGTTTCCTCAATAGCTGGCGGAGTGGACGGGACTCGAACCCGCGACCCCCGGCGTGACAGGCCGGTATTCTAACCAACTGAACTACCACTCCAAGTGGCTTTCGCTGCGCATCTCGGCGCGGCGCAAGTGCCACAACAACTTGGCGTCCCCTAGGGGATTCGAACCCCTGTAATCACCGTGAAAGGGTGGTGTCCTAGGCCTCTAGACGAAGGGGACTGAACCTTCATCGCGACACGATACGGCGGCGGTGTTGAAGCTGGCGTTTGGTGGAGGTAAGCGGGATCGAACCGCTGACCTCTTGCATGCCATGCAAGCGCTCTCCCAGCTGAGCTATACCCCCCTTCGACCACCAGCTTTTCTCAGTACTCCCCGGTTCACCGTGCGCCCTGCTTGGCGCTCGATCATCCGGGTGGGTCCTAGCCGTCGCTGTATCTTGCGAGACTGCGATTATAGACATGTTTTCATGGGGCCAGCAACCGCTCGAGGACGCGTTCCCTCGGGAACAGTTCGAGCACCGCGTCGATGGAGGGTGTCTGCGCGCGGCCACAGACGAGCACGCGCACGGCGTGTGCGAGTTGCGGCATTTTGAGTCCATGGGCGGCGAGTGTTTCCTTGATCGACAGGGCAATCGCCGGCCGGGTCCAGACGGTGTTCGCGAGTTTTTCGGCCAAGGTCTGCAGCGCCGGTCGCACCGCGTCGGGAACATGCGCCGCCAGGTCTTCCGGTGTGGGGGCGACGGCGTCGAAATACATCGCCAGCCAATCGCGCAGTTCGACCAGCGTCGAACAACGGTCCTTGAACAAGGCGCACATGCGGTCGAGCGGCGCGCCCTGCTCCACTGCGATGCCGTGACGCTCGAGCTGGGCCCGGGCCAGCGCGGCGAGGCGTTCGTCGGTGGTGAGCTTGATGTAGTGCGCATTGACCCAGGCCAGTTTGGCCGGATCCCATTGGGCGGGGCTCTTGGAGAGGTGCTGGCCGTCGAACCACTGCACCATCTGCTCGCGGCTGAAGAGTTCTTCGTCGCCGTGGCTCCAGCCCAGCCTGGCCAGGTAGTTGAGCATCGCCTCGGGCAGGAAGCCGTTGTCGGCGTACGCGGTCACGCTGACCGCGCCGCGGCGCTTGGACAGCTTGTGCCCGTCGTCGCCCAGGATCACCGGCAGGTGGCCGAACAGCGGCAAGGGGGCGCCCAGGGCATTGAAGATGTTGATCTGCCACGGGGTGTTGTTCACGTGCTCGTCGCCACGGAAGACGTGCGTGATGGCCATGTCCCAGTCGTCGACCACGACGCAGAAGTTGTAGGTCGATACCCCGTCGGGGCGGACGATGACGAGGTCGTCGATCTCGCGGTTGTGGATGGTGATCGGGCCTTTGACCAGATCGTTCCAGATCACCTCGCCGTCGGTGGGATTGCGAAAGCGCACGACCGGTGCGACGCCCTCGGGAACGGGCGGCAGCACCTTGCCCGGCTCGGGCCGCCAGCGGCCGTCGTAGTGGGTCTTTTCGCCGCGCTCGCGCTGGCGCTCGCGCATGGCGGTGAGCTCGTCGGGCGTGCAATAGCAGCGGTAGGCCGTGCCCGCGGCCAACATGCCGTCGACCACCGTGCGGTAGCGGTCGAGCCGATGCATCTGGAAGATCGGCCCCTCGTCGTAGTCGAGACCGAGCCACTGCATGGCCGCGAGGATCTGGTCGACCGCGTCCTGGGTCGAGCGCGCGACATCGGTGTCCTCGATGCGCAGCACGAACTGGCCGCCGTGGTGCCGTGCGTAGGCCCAGGAATAGAGCGCCGTACGCGCCGTACCGAGGTGCAGGAAGCCCGTCGGCGAGGGGGCGATGCGGGTGCGGACGGGGCGACTCATCGGGCGAGCGTGCCGAGCCCGCGCAGCAGGTCGGTCTTGATGTCTTCGACGTCGTCCAGCCCCATGGCGAGCCTGACCATCCCCTGGGTGATTCCGGCGGCCTGGCGTTGGGCCTCGGTCAGGCGGCCGTGCGAGGTGCTCGCCGGGTGGGTGATCGTGGTCTTGGTGTCGCCGAGGTTGGCGGTGATCGAGCAGACCTGGGTCCGGTCGATGACCTGGAACGCGTTGGCGCGGGCGAGGTCGGCACCGCCCTGGGCCTGGCCCTGGGCGATGAACGACACCACCGCGCCGCCGCGTCCCGACTGCTGTGCCATGGCCAGCGCATGCTGGGGGTGCGACGCGAGCCCGGGATAGAAGACCCGCTCGACCCCGGGTTGGCGTTCGAGCCATTCGGCCAGGTGCAAGGCGCGCTGGCTTTGCGCCTCCATACGGATCGACAAGGTTTCGAGTCCCTTGAGCACCACCCACGCATTGAAGGGCGACAGACTCATGCCGGCGCTGCGCATGACCGGGACGAATTTTTCATCGACGAGCCGGGCACTGGCACAGAGGGCGCCCGCGATCACGCGGCCCTGGCCATCGAGGTACTTGGTGCCGGAATGGACCACGATGTCGGCACCGTAGTCGAGCGGCCGCTGCAAGGCCGGCGAGCAAAAGCAGTTGTCCACCGCCAACAGCGCGCCGCCCGCTTTCGCGATCGTCGCGAGCGCGCGGATGTCGCACACCTCGGTCAGGGGGTTGGTCGGTGACTCGGCGAACAGGAGCCGGGTGTTGGGTCGCAGCGCCCGGCGCCAGGCCTCGGGATCGGTCTGCGACACGAAGCTGGTCTCGACGCCGAACTTGCCGAACTCGCCGAACAGGCGGATCGTCGAACCGAACACGCTTTGCGAGCAAACCACGTGGTCACCCGCTTTGAGCGTGGCCAGGCAGAGCAGCAAAATCGCGCTCATGCCGCTGGCGGTCCCGATGCAGGCCTCGGCCCCTTCGAGGGCCGCCAGGCGGCGCTCGAACATGGTCACGGTCGGGTTGGTGAAGCGCGAATAGATGAATGCGTCTTCTTCGTTGGCGAAGCGCCGTGCCGCGGTGGCGGCATCGGGCTGCACGAAGCTGCTGGTCATGAAAATCGCTTCGGAATTTTCGCCCCACGCACTCGGGGGCAGGCCCTCACGCACCGCCAGGGTGTCGCGGCGGACGTCGGGCGGCAGCTGAACGCGCGGGATGCCGTGCGCCGGGAGGGCTTGGGGGTCTGGCTGGGAATCGGTCATCAGATGGTTTCGTTGGCGCTTTGCAATGCGAGACGCGAACGGTCCTCGCTCTCTTCGTCGTCGCCGTGGGAGCGGCGCTGCGCCGCCATGGCGTGGAAATCGTCGGCCGAGACATCGCCGGTGATGTAGTGGCCGTCGAAGCACGAGGCCTCGAAACCGGCCAGTTGAGGGTTGAGCGCGCCGACCACGCGCTTCATGGCGTTGACGTCCTGGTAGATCAGCGCATCGACACCGATGAAGGCGCGGATTTCTTCGATGGTTCGGTTGTGCGCGATGAGCTCGTCGGTGGTGGGCATGTCGATGCCGTAGACGTTCGGATAGCGCACCGGGGGCGCGGCCGACGCCATGTAGACCTTGCGTGCGCCGGCCTCGCGCGCCATCTGCACGATCTCGCGCGAGGTGTTGCCGCGCACGATGGAGTCGTCAACCAGGAGCACGTTGCGACCCTTGAACTCGACCCCGATCGCGTTGAGCTTTTGGCGCACCGATTTCTTGCGGGCGCCCTGCCCCGGCATGATGAAGGTGCGGCCGACATAGCGGTTCTTGACGAAGCCCTCGCGGTATGGCTTGCCGATGCGCTGCGCGAGCTGCATGGCCGACGGACGGCTCGATTCGGGGATCGGTATGACGACATCGATCTCGTTCGGCGGGATGGTGGAAATCAGACGCTGGGCGAGGGTCTCGCCCATGTTGAGGCGCGCTTGGTAGACCGAAATGCCGTCCATGTGCGAGTCCGGTCGCGCCAGGTAGACGAATTCGAACATGCACGGATGGGCGCTCGGGTTTTCGGCACATTGGCGGGCGTGGATCGTCCCCGCGAGGTCGATGAAGATCGCTTCGCCAGGGGCGACGTCGCGCAGCACCCGGTGGCCGGTGCCTTCGATCGCCACCGATTCGCTCGCCACCATCACTTCGCGCCCCTCGGGCCCGGTGCCTTCGCCGAGGCAGAGCGGCCGGATGCCGAACGGGTCGCGAAACGCCAGCAGCCCGAAGCCGGCGATCAGCGTGACGACCGAGTAGGCGCCCTTCAAGCGCTTGTGGACCGCTGCGACCGCCTCGAAGACGAGATCGTGGGTCAGCGGCTTGTCGCGCGTCGCGCGCGCCAGTTCGTGGGCGAGCACGTTCAGCAGCACCTCGCTGTCACTGGTGGTGTTGATGTGGCGCCGATCGACCTGCGCGAGTTCCTGGGCCAGTTGCGGCGCGTTGGTCAGGTTGCCGTTGTGCACCAGCACGATCCCGAACGGCGCGTTGACATAAAACGGCTGCGCTTCTTCTTCGGAGTAGGCGTTGCCGGCGGTGGGGTAGCGGACCTGGCCGAGCCCGACGGTCCCGGGCAGGCCGCGCATGTTGCGGGTTCGAAACACGTCGCGCACCATCCCGCGGGCCTTGTGCATGTAGCACTTGGTGCCCTGCATGGTGACGATGCCCGCTGCATCCTGGCCCCGGTGCTGCAGCAGCAGCAAGCCGTCATAGATGAGCTGGTTGACCGGGCCCTGGGAGATCACGCCGATGATGCCGCACATGGTGTTGCCTTGATTGGACTCGCCGCGTGGCCATCACGCGGTCGTGTGTTGAGGAGTGTCGTCGCTGAAATAGGGCCGCAGTTGCTGCAGCATCGCATCGAGCCAGGCCGCGCCGCGCGAGGCTTGCCAGGCGGGCGAACGGGCCCACGGCGACAGGCCGATCAGGGTCGCCGCCAGCAGCAGCACCAGCAGCCCGCGCACGAGGCCGAATCCGCCGCCCAGCACCCGGTCGAAGCCGCGCAGCGGCGTCGCCCGCACGAGAGTTCGCACGAATCGGGCAGCCAGACTCCATAGCACCAGCGCGAGAAGAAAGATGCCTGCGAACGTGACACCCTCGTTCAAGGCCGACCCCGGAACGCCCACCGGGACGTGGGCAGCGCATGCCGGGCCCAGCCACCGGGCCGCGAAGTAGGCGGCGAACCAGCCGACCAGGGACAGCAGCTCGAACACGAAGCCGCGCGCCAGTCCCACCAGCACCGAGAGCAGCAGGAAGCCGCCCATGGCGAGATCGACCCATCCGCTATCGAGCGCCAAGGGCCAGGTCATAGCGTCAGGACGACCGCGCTGAGGCCGGCGGCGCGGGCCTTGGCGAGCGCCTTGTCGGCCTCGTCGCGGCTCGCGTAGGGACCGACGCGGACCCGAATCCGGTTGCCGGCCGGGGTGCTCGCCACCTGGGTGTAGGTTTTCAGCCCGAGCTTTTCGGCCTTCAGCCGGGTGTCGTGCGCGGCGCTGGCGTCGGCGAACGCGCCCACCTGGAGAATGTAGCGGCCGGTGCCGGTGGCGCTCGGCTTGGGATCGGCCGGCGTGTTGCCGGCGAGCAGCTCGCGGGCACGTTCGGCGTCGGCACCCCGGGCCTCGGGGACCCGCGTCGCGGCAGCCGCCG
>JALYHO010000191.1 GCA_030776545.1 Pseudomonadota bacterium
GAACGGCGTCGAGCCAGTGCCGCTGTCAAGCTCGCGCTGGCGGTCGCCGACGAAGCCGTCGGGCACGGAGGTCTGGATCCGTCGACCCTGGCGACGGTCTTCACGTCCAGCAGCGGCGAAGGCGTGAATTGCCATCTCCTGTGCGAGACCCTGGCCACGCCGGCGCCCCTGGTCTCGCCGACTCGTTTCACCAATTCGGTCCACAACGCGGCGTCGGGGTGTTGGCATATCGCGGTGTCCAGCCGCGCCACCTCGACCAGCGTGTGTGCCTTCGACGGGAGTTTCGGCGCGGGCTTGCTCGAGGCCGTGACCAGCGTCGTGAGCAGCGCCGCCCCGGTGTTGCTGGTGGCCAGCGATTCGCCGTATCCCGAGCCCCTCCATGCCCGGCGGCCCCTGGCCGACCATTTCGGGCTGGCGCTGGTGCTGGCACCGGGCGCCGGGCCGCGCACCATCGCCGCACTGACGATCGAACTCGGTGCGGCGACGCGGCCGCCCAGCGCCTGCGACGATCCTGCCCTCGAAGCGCTGCGCCGTGGCATTCCCGCGGCCGCCGCGCTGCCGCTCCTGGTCGCCTTGGCGCGGCGACAGTCCGAGGTCGTGCTCGAAGGTCGGTCCGGCGGCCAGATTCGGGTCACGCTCGAATGAACGCCGAGCCGTTGTTGCTCGACGCGGCCCGGATCGCCGCCCTGATCCCGCACAGCGGATCGATGTGCCTGCTCGATGGGTTGTTGGCGTGGGACCGCGCCACCATCGCCTGTCGGGCGTCCAACCATCGCCATCTCGACCATCCCCTGCGCAGCCGCCGCGGGCTGCTTGTCACGAGCACGATCGAGTACGCGGCGCAGGCGATGGCCTTGCATGGCGCCCTGATCGGCCAGGAGGCCGGCAGCGCCGCCAGCCCCGGCTTTCTCGCCAGCGCGCGCGGCGTTCGGTTCCACGCCCTGCGTCTGGATGACCTGCCGCTGCCCGAAAGCCCATGGGCCGACTCGCTGCGCATCGAAGCGCGCCGCCAAGCCGGGGACGCGCGCCAGCTTCTCTATGCGTTCACGGTCCACCACGCCGGTCGGCCCCTGGCCGAAGGTCGGCTCACCGTGGTGCTCAACACCGCCCTCGCCGCATGACCACCGCCCTGCCTCGCCGCGCCCTTGTCACCGGTGCCAGCGGCGGACTGGGTCGCGCCATCGCCGAGCGGCTGGCCCGGGACGGCCTGCATGTGATCGTGCACGCCAACAGCCGTCTCGACACGGCGCTGGCGCTGGTCGAGCACATCGTGGCCGCGGGCGGCCGCGCGGAAGCGGTCGCTTTCGACGTGACCGACCGCGACGCGACGCACGCGGCGTGCGCCCGACTGGTCGCAGGCGGCGCGATCCAGGTGCTGGTGAACAACGCCGGGGTGCATGCCGATGCGGCCTTCCCGGCCCTGCGCGAGACCCAGTGGCACGACGTGATCGCGGTCTCGTTGACGGGGTTCTTCAACGTCACCCAGGCGCTCTCGATGCCCATGATCCGGACGCGCTGGGGACGGGTGATCAACCTGTCCTCGGTGGCGGCGCTGACCGGCAACCGCGGCCAGGTCAACTATGCGGCCGCCAAGGGCGCGCTCAACAGCGCGACCAAGGCCTTGTCGCTCGAGCTGGCCAGCCGCGGCATCACGGTCAATGCGGTCGCGCCCGGCATCATCGACTCGGGCATGGCCGCTGGCAGTTTCGATGCGACCGCCATCGAGCGCCTGGTCCCGGCCCGGCGCGCCGGGCGGCCGGAGGAAGTCGCGGCGCTGATCGCGTTTCTCGCCTCCGACGAGGCGGCCTACATCACGGGCCAGGTGCTTTCCATCAACGGCGGGATGGCGTGACCGCGGCCCAGGCGCCGCCCCCAGCGTGTAGCATGAGCGACCGGAACCCGGGTCCGACAAGGACCGTCCCACGACCATGCCCAGTGCCAGCATTCCCATCGCCGAGCGGTTGACTCGACTCGGTATCACCCTGCCCGCGGTCTCGACGCCCGCAGCGGCCTACGTTCCTTTCGTGCGAACCGGCAATCTGGTCTTCCTGTCGGGCCACATCGCCCGGCGCGACGGCACCCCTTGGGTCGGGCAGCTCGGTCGCGACCTCGACACGGCCACCGGCAAGGCGGCCGCACGGGCGATTGCGATCGACCTTCTGGGCACCCTGCAGGCCGCGATCGGCGACCTCGAGCGCGTCGAGCGGATCGTCAAGGTGATGAGCCTCGTCAACAGCACGCCCGACTTCACCGAACAGCATCTCGTCACCAACGGGTGTTCCGAACTCCTCGGTGAGGTGTTCGGCGACCGCGGGGCGCACGCGCGCAGCGCCTTCGGCGTCGCCCAGATCCCGATGGGGGCGTGCGTGGAGATCGAACTGATCGCACAGGTCCGATGAACGCCTTTCGGTGGCTGGCAGGCGTGGCGATCGTCTGCGTGGCGGCGGTCGGCGTCGCCCTGGTGTCGCAGTACGCGTTGGGCATGCAGCCCTGCCCGTGGTGCGTGTTGCAGCGGGTGATTTTCCTGGCCGTCGCGCTGGTCTGCGTGCTGGGATTGGCGTGGCGGGCGCGAACCGGGCGGCGGGTCGCGGCCGGGTTGGGATGCGCACTGGCCTTGTGCGGCGTCGCAGCGGCCCTTTGGCAGCACTTTCAGGCAGCGGCATCGGCCTCGTGCAACCTCACGTTGGCCGACAGGATCGTCAGCGGCTGGCTCGGGCTCGACAGCCTTTTGCCCGCGGTCTTCGCGCCGCGCGCCAGTTGCGCCGACGCCGCGGTCGATCTGCTCGCGATTCCTTATGAGTTCTGGAGCGCGGGTCTCTTCCTCGGTGCCGCCCTGGTGCTGGGTCGGGTGGCGGTGGACGCCGGGCGCGTCGGGTCGCAAGGCTCGCCCCCCGACGCCCGGACGATCAACGCCGCTTGACCTGAACGTCGACGAACATGCCGGCAAAATCGCCGGGGTAGCCCTTCCAGGAACCGCTGACCGGCGAGGCCAGACTCGCGTGACGCGCCATGCCGACACGGATCAGGTCGGTCCCGCCGATCAGGTTGTTGGTCGGGTCGAACGGGATCCAGCCGGCGCCCGGCAGGTAGACCTGCAGCCACGCGTGAGTGGCGCCCGCGCCGACGATCTCGGTCTCGCCCTGGTCGAGCCAGGGGGTGTAGAGGTAGCCCGAGACGAATCGCGCCGCCAGGCCGAGGCGGCGCACCGCTTCGATCATCAGCGTGGCGAAGTCGCGGCAGGTGCCCGAACCGAGGCGCAAGGTTTCGTAAGGCGTCTGCACGCCTTCGTCGAAGCGGGCGATGTAGAGCATCGCGTCGCGGATCGCCTGGTTCATTTCCTTGAGAAACTCGCGCGTGTCCGCGGACCCGTCCGGACCGAGGAACTTGCGCGCCCAGGCCTCGAGTTCGCCGGTGGGATCGTCGTAGAACGGCATCAGGTAGTGCTGCAGGGCGATCCGGTCCTCGTCGCTGTAGGAAAAAGGAAAGCGCGTCGCACGCTTGGACAGCGGCAGATCGAGGGCCCGGCTGCCCGCATGCTCGACCGTGAACGACGCTTCCACCTTCAATTCCGTGGCCGGGCTCTGCGGTGTCACCACCGCGACCGAGTTGGAATAAGCGTCCATGATCAGGCTGATGTCGAGCGGCTCCGGCGTGACCTTCAGGTCGGACGCCAACACCCTCAGATCATGGCTGCCCCGCGGACGGAACATCACCCGATGCACACCGAGCTCCACCGCCTGGTGGTAGCGGTAGTGGGTGGTGTGAAGAATGTCGAAGAAGACCGACACGGCGCTGGGGTCAGTTCATCCTGATTTCGGCATGCTCGCCGAGGTGGGTCGGGGGCTTGCCGCTGACCGCGGCCTGGGCCATGTGAATCAGCTGCACGATCTTGCTTTCTTTCACGTCCCAATAGTTGGCGTGGGAGATGCGCACACACACCAGTGCCAGGTCGGGGTCGGTCGCGCCACCCGGGAACCACGCCTGGGAGAACGTGTTCCAGAGCTGCTTTTTCTTGTCGAGGTCGTCGACCACGCGGGCGATGCCCGAGACCGAGACGTACGCATCCTTGTGCGGGTCGGCATAGCTGACATTGACCTGCGTGTCCACTGCCAGGTCAGCCACCGGCTCGCTCGTCTTCGACATGAAAAACCACAGGTTCGAATCTTCGTCCACGGACGAATTCTGCGTCGTCATCGGCCGTGCATGCAGATGGCCGTTGGCGTGATGGGTCGTGAACATCGCGAAACGAATGTCCTTGATCAAACCCCAAAGCGTCTCGCGGGCCTTGATCGGGTCGGTGCTGGGATCGTTGCTGGGATCTTTGCTCATGGCGTGTCCTTTCGTGTCGTGCGACAAACCTCCATTGCAGCAAGGGGCACGCGTCTCAGCGATCAGGCGTCAGGACTGCGCGCTGTAGGACGGACCCTTTGCCGCGATCACCCGGCGAGCACCCGGAAGGCTTTTTGCATCAGGTCCTGGACCCTGCCCTTGCGCGCCCGTTTGCCGAGGTAGGCGCCGAGCGCCGCGCCCTTGATCCCCTCCTGCCGGGGCTTGCCGCCACGCATCGCCCCGAGGACCTGGAGCGAGGTGCCGAAGGCCGCCACGCTGACGAGCGCATCCCCTGCCTCGAGATCGATCAGGGTCAGGCCACGCCCCCCGTTGGACTGCAGCTTGAGTTCGTCGAGCGCGAACACGAGGAGACGCCCCGTCAAGGTCAGGCAGGCCACTTGCGAGCAGCCGTCGACGGGGCTCGGCGGCAAGGGCTGGCCGCCAGCATCGAGCGTGAGGAAGGACTTGCCGCCGCGCTGGCGGGTCATGAGGTCCCCGACTCGGGCGAGCAGACCGAAGCCGCCCGTGTTCGCCAGCAGCAGTGTCGCTTGCGCCGTCCCGGCGAAGTAGTGCGCGGGCTGCGTTCCCGTTTCGAGGTCGATCAGGGTGGTGATGGGCTGACCGTCACCGCGGCCGCCAGGGAGCTGGGCGACCGGCGTCGAGTAGACCCGGCCGTTGCTCCCGAAGACCAGCAGTGCATCGACGCTGCGGCACGGGAAGACGCCATGGAGACCGTCACCGGCCTTGAATGCCAGGCTGGCTGGGTCGATCTCATGGCCCTTCAGGCCGCGCACCCAACCCTTGAGGCTCACCACCACGGTGACCGGCTCGTCGATGACCTTGACCTCGGCGACGGCTCTTTTTTCGGCCTGGATCAAGGTGCGGCGCTCGTCCCCGTGGGCCTTGGCGTCGAGTTCGATCTCCCGAATCATCGTTCGCCGCAAGGACGCAGGACTGCCCAGGATTTCCTCCAGCTTGGCTTGCTCGGCACGCAGCTCCTTGAGTTCTTGCTCGATCCTGATGGCTTCGAGCCGGGCCAACTGGCGCAGGCGGATCTCGAGAATGTCGTTGGCCTGGATGTCCGACAGCGCGAAGCGCGCCATCAGGGCCGCCTTGGGCTCCTCGGCCGCGCGGATGATGCGGATGACCTCGTCGATATTGAGCAGGACCAGCTGCCGCCCTTCGAGCACATGGATGCGCGCGAGCACCTTGTCGAGACGGTGACGGGTACGGCGCTGCACGGTGGCGGCCCGAAACGCGATCCACTCGACCAGGATCTGGCGCAGACTCTTCTGGGTCGGGCGGCCGTCGGCCCCGACCATCGTCAGGTTGATCGGTGCCGAGCTCTCCAGCGAGGTGTGGGCGAGCAGCGCGGTCGCCAACTCGTGTTGCGAGACGGCCCGGGTCTTGGGCTCGAACACCAGGCGCACTGCCGCCTCCTTGCTCGATTCGTCGCGCACCGCGTCGAGCACCGCCAAGAGGGTGGTCTTGAGCAGGGCCTGGTCGCTCGACAGGGTCTTCTTGCCGGCCTTGACCTTGGGGTTGGTGAGCTCTTCGATCTCCTCCAACACCTTTTGGGCGCTGGTCCCGGGCGGCAGTTCGGTGACCACCAGCTGCCACTGGCCACGGGCCAGGTCTTCGATCTTCCAGCGTGCCCGAACCTTCAGGCTGCCGCGCCCGCTCGCGTAGGCGGCGCGAATGTCTTCGGGACTGCTGATGATCTGGCCGCCGCCCGGGTAGTCGGGGCCGGGCAACAAGGCCGCGAGCGCCTCGTCGGCGAGTTGTTCGTTGCGGATCAGCGCGATCACGGCGGCAGCGGTCTCGCGCAGGTTGTGGCTGGGCACTTCGGTGGCCAGGCCGACCGCGATGCCGCTCGCGCCATTGAGCAACACGAAGGGCAGCCGCGCCGGCAGTTGTCGGGGCTCGTGCTCGGAGCCGTCGTAGTTGGGGATGAAGTCGACCGTGCCCTCGTCGATCTCGTCGAGCAGGAGCCTGGTGATCGGGGCCAGCCGGGCCTCGGTGTAGCGCATCGCGGCGGCGCCGTCGCCGTCGCGCGAGCCGAAATTGCCCTGCCCGTCCACCAGCGGATAACGCTGCGAAAAGTCTTGCGCCATGCGCACCATCGCGTCGTAGGCGGCGGTGTCGCCGTGCGGGTGGTACTTGCCGAGGACGTCGCCGACCACCCGCGCACTCTTGACGGCTTTCGGGCCGGCGGCGGTCGTGAAGGCCAGTCCCATGCGCTGCATGGAAAAAAGAATGCGCCGCTGCACCGGCTTTTGGCCGTCGCAGACGTCCGGCAGGGCCCGCCCCTTGACCACGCTCAGCGCGTATTCGAGGTAGGCCCGTTCGGCATAGAGCGCCAGGGGCACGGCGGCGCCTCCGTCACCGGGAGCGGTCAGATCGAGTGGTTCTTGCATGGGGGGCTCGGTGGGGCCGCGCTCGCCCCCAGGGGGCTGACACGCGGTCCGATCTTTCGGAAAAAATTCGGGCGGGGTGGCGGGGGCGTGGGGTCTCGGCGTCGACGGCGTCGATCAGACGTCGACCTCGACGTCGTCGCCGTGCAGTTCCATCAGGTCGCGTCGCGCCTGGGCTTCGCCCTTGCCCATGAGACGGGTCAGGGCGCTGGTGGTGGCTTCGAAACCGATCTCGTCGTAGCCCGTGCGCAGCAGGCGGCGCGTATCGGGATTGAGGGTCGTGTCCCAGAGTTGCTCGGCGTTCATCTCGCCCAGCCCCTTGAAGCGACTGATGCTCCAGGCATTCTCGCGCGCGCCCTCCTTGCGCAGCTTGTCGAGCGTGGCATGAAGCTCGCCCTCGTCGAGCGCGTAGATCTTGGCGGCGGGTTTCTTGCCGCGCGCCGGCGCGTCGATTCGAAAGAGCGGTGGCTTGGCGATGTAGACATGGCCGGCCGCCACCAGTTTCGGGAAATGCCGGAAGAAGAGTGTCAGCAGCAGCACCTGGATGTGCGAACCGTCGACATCGGCGTCGCTCAGGATGCAGACCTTGCCGTAGCGCAGCCCGGAGAGATCGGGCGTGTCGTTCGGGCCGTGCGGGTCGACGCCGATCGCCACCGCGATGTCGTGGATCTCGTTGTTGGCGAACAGGCGGTCGCGCTCGACCTCCCAGGCGTTGAGCACCTTGCCGCGCAGCGGCAGGATCGCCTGGGTCTCCTTGTTGCGGCCCATCTTGGCGCTGCCTCCGGCCGAGTCGCCCTCCACGAGGAACAGCTCGTTGAGCCCGAGGTCGCGGCTTTCGCAGTCCGTGAGCTTGCCCGGCAGCACGGCCACCCCCGAGCCCTTGCGCTTTTCCACCTTGAGGCTCGCGCGCTGCCGCGTCTGGGCCTGGCGGATCACCAGTTCGGCGAGCTTCTTGCCATGCTCGACATGCTGGCTGAGCCAGAGCTCGAGCGACGGTTTGACGTAGGTCGAGACCAGCCGCAGGGCGTCGCGCGAGTTCAGGCGTTCCTTGATCTGGCCCTGGAATTGCGGGTCGAGCACCTTGGCACTCAGCACGAAGCTGGCGCGTGAGAACACGTCCTCCGGCATCAGCTTGACGCCCTTGGGGAGCAGGCCGTGCATGTCGATGAAGCCCTTGACGGCGCCGAACAGTCCGTCCTTCAGGCCGGACTCGTGGGTGCCGCCCGCGACGGTCGGAATCAGATTGACATAGCTTTCCCGCATCGGGGCGCCGTCTTCGGTGAAGGCCACGCACCACGCGGCACCTTCGCCTTCGGCGAAATTTTCGGTCTCGCTGCGGTCGGCATGGTGCGCGCCCTCGAAGAGCGGGATCACCGGGTCGGTGTTGAGCGAGCGCATGAGGTAGTCGCGCAGCCCCCCTTCGTAGACCCAGGTCGTCTTCTCGCCGGTCTTCTCGACCGCCAGCGTGACGGCCACCCCGGGCATCAGCACCGCCTTGCTGCGCAGCAGGTGGCTGAGCTCGGCGCGGGGGAGTTCGGCGCTTTCGAAGTAACGCGGGTCGGGCCAGGCGCGCGCGGTCGTGCCGCTGCGACGGTCGCCCGCGACCGCCTTGCGTACCGTCAGCGGTTCCACCACGTCACCACCGGCGAATGCCAGCCGGGCGACCCGGCCCTCGCGCCACACGCTCACTTCCAGGCGGCGCGACAGCGCATTGGTGACGCTCACGCCGACGCCGTGCAGGCCGCCGGAGAAGCTGTAGGCCCCCCCGGCGCCCTTGTCGAACTTGCCGCCGGCATGCAGGCGCGTGAAGACGATCTCGAGGACCGGGACGCCTTCCTCGGGATGCAGGCCGAAAGGGATGCCGCGACCGTCGTCCTCGACCCCGATCGAGCCGTCGGTATGCAGGGTCACGTCGATGCGCCGGCCGTGGCCGGCCAACGCCTCGTCGGCGGCGTTGTCGATGACCTCCTGGATGATGTGCAGCGGGTTGTCGGTGCGGGTGTACATGCCAGGCCGTTGCTTGACCGGTTCGAGCCCCTTGAGGACCCGGATCGATGCTTCGGCGTAGGCGGCGGGAACGCCGGACCTCGCATTGCTCTGCTTGATTGCCATGGGGGGAATTCTAGGGAGGCACTGAGTGCGTTTCCAAACTGGTTGGGGCCGGGCCGGCACGCCTGCCCTTGTCCGACGGGGGCTGCGCGCTCGTTCGCTTCGCGCCGCCGGGGTGGAAAGGCCGTGTGGATGGCGATTGTCCGGGAGCCTGCAAGAATCGGGTCTCCACGAGCTGAAGGAGGGTGCCAAATGACTTTGCTATCCCACGCCACCGCGGCGACTCGCTGGAGGGCTTGACATGCACGGCGACGAGCGGGTCTCGCCGTGGGTGCGGCGCTGGTCGCACCTGGTGCCGGCCGGCGTCACGGTGCTCGACGTGGCTTGCGGCAGTGGGCGCCACACGCGCTGGTTCGCCGCGCGTGGCAACCTCGTCACCGGCGTCGACCGCGATGCGGCGGCGGTCGCTTCCCTGGCGGCGCTGGCCGAGATCGTGGTGGCCGACCTGGAAACGCCGCCTTGGCCCTTCACCGGCCGGGCGTTCGGGGCGGTGGTGGTCACCAACTACTTGTGGCGAGAAGGTCTGCCGGACTTGATCGCCAACGTCGCCGACGGGGGCGTGCTGCTGTACGAAACCTTCGCGGTCGGGAACGAGACCCTGGGCAAGCCCTCCAATCCGAACTACCTTTTGCAGCCGGGGGAGTTGCTGCGGGCGTGTTCGGCGCTGCGCATCGTGGCCTACGAGGATGGGCTGGAAGCGGCCACCGGGGAGGCGCCGGCGCGCTTCGTCCAACGCATCGTCGCCGTCCGGGAAATTCCCGCGCCGAGCGCGGTGCCGGCCGCGTATGCGTTGCTTTCGGACGAGGTCGAGGGACAGGTAAAATCTTTGGATTCAGAGGAACCCGCATGAAATCCATACTTGGCAGCATCGTCGCGCTCGTCACGCCGATGTCTGACGACGGCAGCGTCGACTTCGACACGCTGCGCCGCCTGATCGACTGGCACGTCGCCGAGGGCACGGCCTGCATCGGCGTGGTGGGCACGACCGGCGAGTCGCCGACCGTGTCGGTCGACGAACACTGCGAAATCATCCGGGTGGCGGTCGAACACGCCGGGGGACGCGTGCCCATCATGGCCGGGACCGGCAGCAACTCGACCGCCGAGGCCATCAGCCTGTCGCGCTACGCCGCGCGCGTCGGCGCCGCATGCACCTTGTCGGTGGTGCCCTACTACAACAAGCCGTCGCAGGAAGGCATCTACCGCCATTTCAAGGCCATCGCCGAGGCGGCCGACATCCCCCTCGTGCTCTACAACGTTCCCGGTCGCACGGCCTGCGACATGCAGATCGAGACCGTGCTGCGCCTGGCCGAGGTTCCCGGCATCGTCGGCATCAAGGAGGCCAGCGGCGAGATCGATCGGGCCGCCTGGCTCATCAAGCAGGCCCCGGCGGGTTTTTCGATCTATTCCGGCGACGACGGAACCGCCGTGGCGCTGATGCTTCTCGGCGGACACGGCAACGTGAGCGTCACCGCCAATGTCGCGCCGCGCGCGATGCAGCAGATGTGCCTCGCGGCGCTGGAAGGCAAGGTGCGCGACGCTGCGGCCATCCATCTGAAGCTGCTGCCGTTGCACAAGAACCTCTTCATCGAATCGAGTCCCGCACCGACCAAGTGGGCCATGGCCAAGCTGGGCCTTTGCGGTCCCGCGTTGCGCGCACCCATCCTGCCGCTCAGCGACGCCGCCGAACGCGTGGTCGAGCAAGCCCTGCGAGATTCGGGCCTGCTTTGAAGCCATCGACGCTGCGCGGCTCGACCGCCCCCGGCCGCACGCCGACCTGCCATTTCAACAGCCCCAGCGTCGCTTCGCGGCGCTGGGGCTCGAGCTTTCTCCTGGAGATCCCTTCCGTGACCCGTTCCCTACAATTTTCGGTGCTGGCGGCAGCGACCGCCCTCGCCGTTTCGCTGACCGGTTGCTCGTCGCTCGACAGCCTGATGTCGGGTGACAAGATCGACTACCGCACCAGCAGCGGCACCGGCAAGTCGGCCGGTCTGGAAGTGCCCCCCGACCTGACCCAACTGAGCCGCGACTCGCGCTACCAGCTCAACGCGAGCGGGTCGGTCAGTGCGAACGATTTCCAGAAGGCCACGCCGAACGCGAACGCACTGCCGACGACCGCCGTCGCAGTGGCCCCGGCTGCGGCCGGCGACGTGCGGATCGAGCGCCTGGGCAACGACCGCTGGATCCACACCACCTTGACCCCGGAGCAAGTCTGGCCCCAGGTGCAGGCCTTCTGGAAGGAGCGCGGGTTCGTGATCGTCGAAGATACGCCGGCCGCCGGCGTGATGGAAACCGACTGGGCCGAGAACCGTGCCAAGCTGCCTCAGGACTTCGTGCGCGCCTCGATCGGCAAGGTCTTCGACGGCGCCTATTCCACCGGGGAGCTCGACAAGTTCCGCACCCGTGTCGAACGCGCCGGCGCCGGCAGCGACATCTTCATCACCCACCGCGGCATGATCGAGGTCTACACGGGCGAACGCCGCGACAGCACCATCTGGCAGCCGCGCCAGCCCGACCCGCAACTCGAGGGCGAATTCCTGTCGCGTCTCATGCTCAAGATGGGCGGGACGGAAGAAGCCGCGAAGAGCGCGATCGCCGCGGGCACCAGCACCGCCTCCCCGGGGACCGCAGGCACCCCTGGCGGCCCGGCCCGCGCCCGACTCCTGGCGGACCAGCCCACCCCGACCCTGCAGGTCGACGACGGCTTCGACCGCGCCTGGCGCCGGGTCGGCGTGGCACTCGACCGCAGCGGCTTCACGGTCGAAGACCGTGACCGTACCCAAGGCATCTACTACGTGCGCTACATCGACCCGAAATTCGCCGGCAAGGACGAGCCCAACCTGATCTCCAAGCTTTTCAGCTTCGGCAAGAAGGACGATTCCGCACCGGCCCGCTATCGCGTCGCGGTCAAGGGTGCCGGGGATCAGAGCACGGTCACGGTGCAAAACGGAACCGGGGCGCCGGAGACGGGCGACGCGGGCAAGCGCATCGCCACGATGTTGCTCGACGATCTGAAGTAGTCGCGGACTGCCGGTGCGCTTTTGCAGCCTGGGCAGCGGCAGCACCGGCAACGCGACCTTGGTCGAAGCCGGGAGCGGGGGCCGACCGAGCCGCGTCCTGATCGACTGCGGGTTCTCGCTGCGCGAGCTCGAGTCGCGCTTGGGCAGGGCCGGCCTGACACCCACCGACCTCGACGCGGTCTTCATCACCCACGAGCACGGCGACCATGTCGGCTGCGCGCTGACCCTGGCGCGTCGCCACGGCGTTCCCTTGTGGATGAGCCGCGGGACCTGGCGTGCCCTGGGACAGCCGGAGCTGCCTCCCGAGGGCCTCCACTTCGCTCGCGACGGCGTGGCGGTAGAGATCGGTGCGCTGAGGTTGCTTCCCTACACCGTGACCCACGATGCCCAAGAGCCGCTGCAGCTTCGGCTGTCGGATGGCGCGCGCGACCTGGGGGTGCTGACCGATGCCGGCTCGATCACCGAGCACCTGATTGCCAGCCTGCAAGGTTGCGACGCGCTCCTGCTGGAATGCAATCACGATCGGGCGATGCTGGCGGGCTCGAGCTACCCGGCCTCGTTGAAAGCGCGCATCGGCGGCCGCCTGGGCCATCTCGCGAACGACACCACCGCACAGATCCTGGCGGCGTGTGTGCACGCGCGGCTGCGCCACGTCGTCGCGGCGCACCTGAGCGAGCGCAACAACACCCCGGCCCTGGCACGCGCCGCGTTGGCTCCCACGCTGGGTGCCAGCGCCGAGAGCATCGTCGTGGCCGACCCGCGCCACGGCTTCGGCTGGCTCGATCTGCACTGAGCTTTTCAGCATAAAAAAAGCCACCCGAGGGTGGCGTTCTTTATGCAGAGAAAGCCACCCGAAGGCGGCTTTCTCGAAGTGCAATTCGACCGGAGTCGAATTACTTCTTCATCGCGTTGGCAGCCGAGGCGGCGGAATCCTTGGCGGCGTCGGCGGCCTTGGCAGCAGCGTCCTTGGCAGCGTCGGCAGCCTTGCCGGCGGCGTCCTTCATCGCGTCCGCCGTCGCGGCGGCACCGGCCGACGCAGCGCTGGCGCTGTCCATCGCGGTGGCGGCGGCAGTCGATGCGGCGGTGTCGACAGCGCTGGCGGCGGCAGAAGCCACGTCGGCGGTCGCGGGGGCGGCAGCGGTCGAAGCGGCAGCGGCCGGGGCGTCATCCTTCTTGCTGCAAGCGGTCAGGGCAGCGACGGCAACGAGGGAAGCGAGCAAAAGCGACTTGGTCATATGTGTCCTCTGAATCATTAGGGTCGAACAATTACCGGCATTTTTGGGAACCCTTCGATACACAGAGTCCCAGCGATCACAGGTACCGGAAGGCGTGTCGTGTAAATCTTGGGATTACGCCACACGCCCCTCCTGTGCCTAACCCTCGATTATAGACAGCTGCCGGGGTGTTCCCTAGAGCCCCGTCGTGGTTGCTGGGAAGGCCTCTTCAGAACGTTGCGAAATCGCATCAAGAATTTCTTTACACGAAACACGCTCGATGGCCGTGGGGGACATTCGGCCCCGAAATCGGGCCAGGTCCGACAGGCGGACCGTGAGGGTGTCGGCGGCGAGGAACACACACGGGAATTCGCCGGTGGCGCATTCCTGGTTGCGACGGCACGTCACGAGATGCGAATAATCGCGCCGCCACCGGACCCACCGTGGATGGCGCCGGGCGACTTCGTCGAACGTGCGGGCGAGCAGCACCAGGCGGCGCCCCGGCGCGGCCCAGCGCGACAGATGCTCGATCGTCTCGATGTCGCCCAGCGGCCAATGCGCAAAGTCCTCGTCGCACAGCCACACGTCCCGACACGCAGCGGTCGAGAGGGTGGCGAAGGCGCGGCGCAGTGCCTCCTGGAACTCGCCGCGCGACGTGATGAGTGTGTCGGGAGGGGTCGCGTCGATCATGGGGTGCTCCGGTGCGCCCGATCATTCGACAACCAGCCAGCCCGCGTCAAGCCAGTCCGCGACCAGCGCGCGGGCCTCGGCGCTCAAGGCGACTTGTTCGCGAACGCCGAGGCGGCGCCGGTCGGCGAGCCGCCGCATCAGGGTGGCATCGCGGCCGCCGGCACGAAACGACTCGCCGTTGAGATAGACATGGGTGTTGTCATAAAGCATACGGCTGCGGCGATCGAGCCTCAGGCCGGCTCCGGACGGGTCGGGCGGCACGTCCGGACTGTCGAACCAGACGCCGCGCTTGGGTTCGCTCAGGACCTCGCCGAGCGCACAGGCGAGCGCGCCCGGGTCACGCAGGAGCCTGGTCACCCCTTGCGCGGCGAACGCCTGCAGCGCCGGCGGCATGCGCGCGGGCGACGCGCTCGCGCCTTGCTG
>JALYHO010000192.1 GCA_030776545.1 Pseudomonadota bacterium
TTCCCAGCGCGCTTGCAAGGGCGGCGAGCTCGGGGCCGCCGCGGCGCGCATGGTCTCCTCGAGCGCATGCGCCAGGCCCCGGCGCGCGCAGATCTGCTCCAGCGCGTCGCGCACCTCCGCGGCGCAGGCATCGCGAACCGCGTCCGTGGTGGCGCGGATGTCGAGCGTGAAGCGGCAGCGCCCGGGGACCACGTTGGTCGAGCCGTTCGGCACTTCGAGTATGCCCATGGTGCCGACCAGGTTCGGGACGGCAGCGGCACGGCGCTCGAGCATGAGGGCCAGTTCCGCGACCGCGGTGGCGGCGTCGCGCCTGCTGTCCATGGGCGTCGTCCCGGCGTGGCTCGCCATGCCCACCACCTCGCCCAGATAGCGCACGCTGCCATTGATGGAGCTCACCACCCCGAGAGGCAGATCGAGCGCGTTGAGGACCGGCCCCTGCTCGACATGGACCTCGACGAAGCCTTGATAGCGGACCGCGTCGCGCCGGGTGCCGGCGATGGCGTCGAGCGTGGCGGGCAAGCCAGCCAGGCGCATCGCCTCGCGCATGCTGACGCCGTCGGCATCGACCTGGTCGAGCCAGGCCGCGTCGAAGTGTCCGGTGAGCGCCCCCGAGCCGAGGAAAGTGGCCTTGTAACGCTGGCCTTCTTCTTCGGCGAAGCCGACCACCTCGACGCCGTAGGGCAGGCGTCGGCCGCGGCGAGACAGCTCGCGCACGCAGAGCATCGGCACGAAGATGCCGAGCCGCCCGTCGTACTTGCCGGCGTTTCGCACCGTGTCGTAGTGGCTGCCGGTGAGCAGCCGCGGGCGGTCCGGCTCGGTGCCGCGGTAGAGGCCGACCACGTTGCCGACGGCATCGAGCGAGACCTCGTCGAAGCCGCACGCGCGCATCCAGGCCTGCAACTGGTCCGCGCAGGCGCGGTGCGCCTCGGTCAGGTAGGTGACCGTCAGTTCGCCACGCTCGGCATAGCCGGGCTCGGTGTGACGGGCGAGTTCCTCGGCGTAGTCCCACGCCTGGTTGCCCAAGGCCGGCTGGATGCCGAACTTGTCGTCGAGTCGGATCTCGGCGATGCGATGGATGTTGCGCAGGCACTCGGCCTGTTCGAAATCAGGATGGTGGGCCAGCCGGCGCTCGAAGGTTCGAATGATCTCGTGCCGGTCCAGGCCCGTTCCGCGTGGGCCGCGCACGGCCAGCACGAACGGCCAGCCGAACTTGGCGTTGTAGGCCGCGTTGAGCCGCTGCAGGTGCTCGAATTCATGCGGCGTGCAATCGGTCAAGCCCGCTTTGCCCTGTTCGGCGGTCGATTCGGCGGTCAACGCCCGGGCGATCATCGCCTTGCCTGCCAGCTCGGGGTGGGCGCGAATCAGGGCGACCTGAGGCGCCGCTCCGGCTTCGCGCAGCACCTGGACCAGCGCATGCTTGAGCTGGGCCAGGGTGACGAACGGGCGCTTCGAGGCAGCGCGCTCGGCGATCCAGGGCGAGTGTTCGTAGACGCCCTCGAGCAGGCTGGCGAATTCGGTCGGCGAGGCCGCGTTGAGTCGGTCGAGTGTGAGCATGCGGCAGTCTCCGGTGGGGCTTTCAGCGCGTGACCGGGTGGGTTCGGGCCCAGTGCCGGGCCAGGTCGATGCGGCGGCAGATCCAGACCCGGTCGTGTTCTTGAACGTAGTCGAGGAAGCGCTGCAGCGCCCTGAAGCGCGCCGGCCGGCCGAGGATGCGGCAATGCATGCCGACGTTGAGCATCTTGGGCGTTTCGGCGCCTTCCGCGTACAGCACGTCGAACGCGTCTTTCAGGTACTGGAAGAAGTGGTCGCCGGTGTTGAAGCCCTGCATCGAGGCGAAACGCATGTCGTTGGTATCGAGCGCATACGGGACGATCAGCCGGTCGATCGTGCTGCCGTCGCTCTTGACGACCGGCATCCAGAAGGGCAGGTCGTCGCCGTAGTAATCGCTGTCGTATTCGTAGCCGCCCAGGTCGGCGACCAGGCGTTTGGTGTTGGGACTGTCGCGCCCGGTGTACCAGCCGAGCGGCCATTGCCCCTGGGTCAGGTCGCGTATGACCTGGGTACCGAGTTCGATGTGGCGGCGCTCGCGCGCCTCGCTCATGTGCTGGTAGTGGATCCAGCGCCAGCCGTGGCAGGCGATCTCGTGACCGAGCTCGACGAAGGCCTGGGTCAGTTCGGGGTTGCGGCGCAACGCCATCGAGACCCCGAAGACCGTCAGCGGCAGGCCGCGTCGTGCGAACTCGCGCAGGATGCGCCAGGCACCGGCCCGCGAGCCGTATTCGTACATCGATTCCATCGACAGATGCCGCATTTCGAACGCTTGCGCACCGATGATTTCGGACAGGAAGGTCTCGGACGCCGGGTCACCGTGCAGGACGCTGTTCTCGGCGCCTTCTTCGTAGTTGAGGACGAACTGCAGCGCGATCCGTGCATCGCCGGGCCATTGCGCGTGGGGCGGGTTGCGCCCATGGCCGATCATGTCGCGGGGGTAGTCTGGGGTCATCATGGCGGACGTGCTCAGGCGATTTGAATCAGACGCCGGGCAGGAGCACGGCGCCCAGGTCGGGGGTGCGCGGGTCGAGCCGGAGATTGCGCTCGACGTTGAGCAAGTGTTGTTCCATCAACTTGACCGCAGCCCGCGCATCGCGGCGGGCGAGGGCGTCGACGATGGCGCCATGCTCGGCGCTGGAATGCTCGGCAGAGTGAGCCGACTGATACATCAGGGCGATCAGCGAGCAGCGCGAGACCAGGTCGCCGAGCATGCCCGCGAGCACCTCGTTGCCCAGCATGCGCGCGATCACCACATGGAAGTCGGCGAGCAGGCGTGTCCGGCCGGGGACATCGGGTCGACGCACGGCGTCCGCCTCCGCCCGGAGGTGGCCGCGCAATTCGCCGATCTGGCCGTCGCTGAGCGTGGTCGCGGCGCGGCGGATCATGGCGGCCTCCAGCATGTGGCGGGTCTCGAAGACCTGGCGCGCTTCTTCGATGCTGGGTTCGGCGACCCGGGCGCCGCGCGCCGGCTCGAGGGTGATCAGGTGATCCCGACTCAGCTGCATGAGGGCCTGACGCACCAGCGTGCGCGAGACCTTGAAAATATCGGCGATGCGCTGCTCCGCGAGCTTGGTGCCCGGCATGAGGCGCCGTTCGACGATGGCATTGGTGATGGCTTCGGCGATGCGATGGGTCGGGCTCACCAGCGCCGCATCCGATGCGCGCTGCGCCGAGCGGGCCGGGCGAATCACCTTCAGTGGGGCCACGGGGCGGGTCATGGGGGAGGAAGCGCTGCTTTGCATCTGACCGCAAAGTGTATACACTTTTGATGAAACTTCAAGCCATCGGAGGCCCCATGGGCAAGCTCACCACGCACGTACTGGATACCGCCAACGGCTGCCCGGCCGCCGGCATGGGCGTCGCGCTCTATCGGCTCGCGGACGGCGCACCGTCTCTCGTCAAACGCGTCGTCCTCAATGCCGACGGTCGCGCCGACGCACCCCTGCTCGAGGGACCCGCCTGCACGGCCGGGCGCTATCGCCTCGTGTTCGAGGTGGCGGCTTACTTCCGCCAGCACGGCGCGATGCTCGCCGACCCGCCGTTCCTGGACCTCGTGCCCCTGGAATTCGGACTCGCCGACGCGACGCTGCACTACCACGTGCCGCTGCTTGCCAGCCCCTTTGCGTATTCCACTTACCGCGGTTCCTGATGACCGGATCCGGGTAAACGCCAGAGCCCGGTGCGCCCAGTAGTGTATACACTACGCCAGCGTCGCCGCGGTGCCCGGGTCCCCTTTCCGGTCGTGACGTTCACCACCTTGCAGAGCCCGCTGTGGCAAGGGACTTGGCACAGGCCTGCTTCTTGCTCGCTCCCGATGAGCGATGGCAAGGCGGGTCCCCGAGACCTGGAGACTCTCACCGCATGGACGCGTACCTTCTCGACTGGGCGAACCTGTTGTTGCGCTGGGCGCACATCATCACCGGCATCGCCTGGATCGGCGCCTCGTTCTATTTCGTCTCGCTCGACAACAGCCTGAGGCCTCCGAAAGACCCGAAAGACACCGACAAAGGCGTGGGGGGCGAGCAGTGGGGGGTGCACGGCGGCGGGTTCTACCACCACCAGAAATACCCGGTGTCGCCGGGCTACGTTCCCGACCAGCTGCATTGGTCCATGTGGGAGAGCTATTCGACCTGGCTCACGGGATTCGCCTTGTTCACGGTGCTCTATCTCTTCAATGCCAGCACCTTCCTGATCGACAAGACCTTGTTCGACTGGTCGCCGGCCGCCGCGATTTGCACCGCGCTGGGCTTTTTCGTTGGGTTCTGGGTGCTCTACGACGCCATTTGCCGCACCTTGGGTCGAGGCGCCCGAGGCGACCGGATCGTGGGCGCGTGCGTGTTCGTGCTGATCGTGGCCGCGGCCTGGCTCTCGTGTCACCTTTTCGCCGGCCGGGCGGCCTTCCTGCTCGTCGGCGCCATGATCGCGACGACGATGAGCGGGAATGTCTTTTTCTGGATCATTCCGGGGCAACGCACCGTGGTGGCCGCGATCAAGGCCGGCCAGCCGGTCGACCCGGTCCATGGCCAGCGCGGCAAGCAGCGCAGCGTCCACAACACGTTTTTCACCCTGCCGGTGTTGTTCGCGATGATGAGCAACCACTATGGCTTCACCTATACGGCGAAGTACAACTGGCTGGTGCTGGTCTCGATCATGACAGCCGGCGCGCTCATCCGGCTCTCGTTCGCCTTGCGACACAAGGCCCTCGCCGAGGGACGGCCGGTTCCCTGGCACTACGCCGGGATCGGCGCGGCGCTCCTGGCGGCGACGATTTTCCTGTCCGCTCCGGCGGTCCCGCCGGCGTCGACGGCCGCTGCGATCCCCACCGCCACCTTCGCCGACGTGCAGGGCGTCATCGGGCAGCGCTGCGTGCTCTGCCATGGCCCGGCGGTGCAGAGCAAGGGGCTGCGCTTCGATGCACCCGAACAGATCGCGCGGCACGCGCAAGAGATCTACCAGCAAGCCGTGGTCCTCAAGGCCATGCCGATGAACAATGCGACCCAGATCACCGACGCCGAGCGCGCCCTCATCGGCCGTTGGTACAACGCCGGCGCTCCGGCCCATTGATCTGCCCCACCCATCGGAAAGGATTGCCCATGAGCGCTGTCTCTTCGGTCGACCGTCCAGTCGTCCATGCCGTCGACGAGCGCCTGCCCGCGGCCCGGCTGGCCGCGCTCGGCGCGCAACACGTGTTGGTGATGTATGCGGGCGCGGTGGCGGTGCCGCTGATCGTCGGGCGGGCACTCAAGCTCAGTCCGGAGCAGGTCGCGACGCTGATTTCGGCCGACCTGTTCTGCTGCGGGCTGGTCACGCTGATCCAGGCCTTCGGCGCGACCCGCTGGTTCGGCATCCGGCTGCCGGTGATGATGGGGGTGACGTTCGCCTCGGTCGGGCCGATGGTGGCGATGGCGGGCAATGCGCCGCCCGGAGAGGGCGCGGGGCTCATCTTCGGCGCGGTGATCGGCGCGGGCGTGGTCGCGATCCTGATCGCACCGTTGATGAGCCGCATGCTGCGGTTTTTCCCGCCGGTGGTCACCGGGACCATCATCGCGACCATAGGCATCAGCCTGATGCGGGTGGGCATCAACTGGATCTTCGGCAATCCATTCGGCCCGACGGCCCCGAGCGTGGTCAGCCCGGAGCATGCCCGATGGCTGGCCGACATCGCCAGCATGCCGGGCGTGCCGCCGCCCCCGAAGGGGCTGGCCCTGCTCGGCAGTGTCCCCAATCCCAACTACGCGGCGCTCGGCCCGATCGGCATCGCCGCGGTGTCGCTCGCGGCGATCCTGATGGTGGCACGCCATGCGCGGGGCTTCGTCGCCAACATCGCGGTGCTGATCGGCATCGTCGTCGGTGGCGTGCTGGCGGCGGCGATGGGGATGATGAGCTTCGAGAAGGTCGGCCGGGCGGCCTGGTTCGACGTCGTGCGGCCCTTCGGGATCGCGCTGCCGATTTTCGATCCGGTGCTGATCCTCACGATGTCGCTGGTCATGGTGGTCGTGATGATCGAATCGACGGGCATGTTCCTGGCGCTCGGCGACATGACGGGCAAGGACATCGATCAGCGCATGCTGACCCGCGGATTGCGCACCGACGGGCTGGGAACGGTGATCGGCGGCATCTTCAACACTTTTCCCTACACCAGCTTCTCGCAGAACGTCGGCCTGGTCGGCGTGACCGGCGTGCGCAGCCGCTACGTCTGCGTGGCGGGGGGCCTCATCTTGATGGTGCTCGGCCTGCTGCCCAAGATGGCGGCACTGGTCGAGGCATTGCCGACCTTCGTGCTGGGCGGCGCCGGTCTCGTCATGTTCGGCATGGTGGCGGCGACCGGCATCAGGATTCTCGGCACGGTCGATTTCAGGAGCCGCCGCAACAACCTCTTCATCGTCGCGATTTCGATCGGCATCGGCATGATCCCGCTGATCGCCCCCAACTTCAAACAGTGGATGCCCCATGCGCTCGGGCCCCTGATCGAATCGGGCATCCTGCTCGCGTCGTTGTGCGCGTTCGCGCTCAACCTGTTTTTCAACGGAACCACGGCGGACACGGGCGCCGCCGTCGCTGCCGCCCGCCACGCCGACACGCACTGAGGTTCGAGCCATGGCGACGCTGCTGGTCCGCAATGCCCGCCTCGTGGTGACGATGGATGCCGAACGCCGGGAGATCGCGGGCGGCGGGGTGTTCATGCGGGATCATGTGATCGAGGCGGTCGGCGGCGCGACCGAACTGCCGGCCGAGGCCGATCACGTGATCGACGCCACGGACCAGATCGTCGTCCCGGGTCTGGTCAATACCCACCACCACATGTCGCAGTCGCTCACCCGGGCCTGCGCGCCCGACAGCGAACTGTTCGGCTGGCTGCGCACGCTCTACCCGGTGTGGGCCGGCCTCACGCCGGAGATGGTGCGAGTCTCGACGCAAACCGCCATGGCCGAGTTGCTGCTGTCGGGCTGCACCACGACGAGCGACCACCTCTACCTCTTTCCCAACGGCGTTCGCCTGGACGACAGCATCGAAGGCGCGGCCGCCATCGGCATGCGCTTTCACGCCGCGCGAGGCGCCATGAGCGTGGGGCAGAGCCAGGGCGGACTGCCGCCGGACCGGCTGGTCGAGCGCGAGGCCGACATCCTGGCAGACACCCAGCGCGTGATCGAGCGCTGGCACGATCCCGCGCGCTACGCCATGCTGCGCATCGTGGTCGCCCCGTGCTCGCCGTTCACGGTCAGCCGCGGGTTGATGCGCGACGCGGCGCGACTGGCGCGCGCGCATGGGGTGCGCTTGCACACCCACCTGGCCGAGAGCGACAACGACGTCGCCTATACCCGCGAGAAGTTCGGCTGCACGCCCGCCGAGTACATCGACAACCTGGGTTGGGTCGGACCGGATGTCTGGTGCGCCCACTGCGTGAAGCTCGATCCGGCCGGGGTGGCGCTGTTCGCCCGCACCGGCACCGGGGTCGCGCACTGCCCCTGCTCGAACCTTCGCCTGGGCTCCGGCATCGCCCCCATTCGCGCCATGCGAGACGCTGGGGTGGCGGTCGGCCTCGGCGTCGACGGCAGCGCCTCCAACGACGCGGGGCATCTGCTGGCCGAAGCGCGCTTGGCGATGCTGCTGCAGCG
>JALYHO010000193.1 GCA_030776545.1 Pseudomonadota bacterium
GCGTCAGCCGGCCCGACGCGGGTCGTTGCGCGTCACGGCCAGGCCCGGGGACCCGCGTCCGGGCCGCGGGCAGGGGCCCCGGCTGTGCTGCCATGACCTGTTCTACGCCCCCGATGGCATCGCGTCAGGGGCAGACTTCCATCTTCCGCGTGATGCCGCGTATCGACTCGTCGCTGAACCAGAAGTAGTAGCTGGCCACCGTGACGACGGACTTGTCGTTGGTGCGTGTCCGGTACTCGACCGGAACCACCCAGCCCACGTAGCCGCCGCTCGTGCCGCCCATGGGGCAGGTGCCGCGCTGGGGGGTGCCGATGACGAGTTCCCGGTTCGGGTCGATGCGCTTGGCGGTCGCATCGAAGTAGTTGGTGATGGCCGATTCGTGATTGCGCGGCGGCAGCACGCGCACCACGGTGGTCGTCGGCGCTTCGCTCGCGCATCCGGCGATCGCGAGAACGAGAGCACATAGAGCGAGAGAGGGCTTGGTCATGAGCAATCCAGGTGGGCGATCTCGCGCAACTGTAACGGGTCGACTGCCGCGGGCCGCCGCCGGGTGTCGGACCGACCCCGCATTCAAGTGTCGAATCCGTCGAATTCACGGCAATCGGGCAGCGCACGCGCGCCCGGTTCACTCTTCTTTACAGTCGCGCCAATGCGTCTTCACGGTGTCCGGCGATGCTCCGCTGCAAGTGTCTTGAACGGCCCTCGCTCCGGGCCGCGGCGAATGTGATCTCCACTAAGACTATGCTCACTCCCACGAACGGTCTGGCCGCGATGGCGTTGAACAGCGCTGTGATGCCCGGCTCGAACTCGGCCCCTGCGACCCATGCCATGACCGCCCGCCTGCTCCTGATCGACGACGACGCTCGCCTCGCGTCCATGGTCGGCGACTACCTTCGCCACGCCGGCTTCGAGATCGAAGCGGTGGGTTCCCTGGCCGCGGGACGTGACCGGCTGGCCGGGCAGAGTTTCGATGCCCTGGTCCTCGACCTGATGTTGCCCGACGGCGATGGCCTGGACCTGTGCCGCGAGTTGCGCGGCGCGGCGCGGCACCGGCACCTGCCCTTGTTGATGCTCACGGCCCGCGGTGAGCCGATGGACCGCATCCTGGGTCTGGAACTCGGCGCCGACGACTACTTGCCCAAGCCATTCGAACCGCGCGAGTTGCTGGCCCGGGTCAAGGCCTTGCTGCGCCGTGCCTCGCCCCAACCCGCGGGCGACGATGTTCTGCGCTTCGGCCGCCTGGAAGTGGATCTGGGCGCACGCGTGGCGCGCCTGGACGGGGCCATCTGCGACCTGACCGGTCATCAGTTCGATCTGTTGGTGGTGCTGGCGCAGAGCCCGGGCCGGGTGCTGTCGCGCGACCAGATCATGGATTCCCTCAAAGGGCACCCGCTCGAAGCGTTCGATCGCTCGATCGACGTGCACATTTCTCGCATCCGCGCCGTGATCGAGGACGATCCGAAGTTGCCGCGTCGCGTGCTGACGGTGCGCGGCGCCGGCTACGTGTTCGCGCGCAAGCAGGACGCGGACGAGCAGCCCGGTTAGCCGTGTCGGTCCGTCCCGCTCGGAGGGCGGCGCCGCGGGCGGGCGCAGCGCCCGCAGGCCAGGCATGAGAAATCTCTACCTGCGCATCTACGCGACCGTGGTCGTCTTGCTGATGCTGTTCGCGGCCGGCTCGGGATGGGTGTTCGAGCGTCACATGGAGCGCGAGCGCGTGCGTTCCGAGTCGGTGCTGACCGAGCGCATGGGGGCATGGGCCGAACTGATCCAGCGTTCGCTGCCCGGGCGCGACATGCCGCCCGAGGATCAAGCCATCGCCTTGCGCGAGTGGTCCGTGCGCCTGCGGCTGCCCCTGGCGCTGGACAGTGCCAGGGGCGAGCGCATCGCCGAATCCGAATCCTTCGCACGGCGCCAGTCCGAAGGCACGGTGCGAGGTCTCGCGGTGCGGCTCGAGGACGGGCGCACGCTCTGGATCATGCGTCCCGGGGGCATGCGGCAGGCGACCAACGAGGGACGAATGATGTTGGGTGCGGGCCCTTCGGGGCGGCCCGACCTTCCCGGCGGTCGGGGCGGTCCCGGCGGGCCCGGTGGACCGGGCGAGATCCCGCCCTTCCTGCCGTTCGTGCCGACCGGCTGGCAGCAGGGTGTCGGGCTGGTGGTCGTGCTCGTGGTCCTGTTCGTCGCGGTGGCGGCCGGGGCGTTCCCGGTGGTGCGGCGGCTGACTCGCCGTCTGGAGGCCTTGAAGCTCGGGGTCGATCAGTTCGGGGCCGGCAAGTTGCACCACCGGGTCCAGGTGACCGGGCACGACGAAGTGGCGGCCGTGGCGTCGAGCTTCAACGTCGCGGCGGCGCGCATCGAGGCCTTGGTGCGCTCGCACCAGTCGCTGCTGGCCAACGCGAGCCACGAACTGCGCTCGCCGCTGGCACGGATGAAGATGGCGGTGTCGATGCTTGAAACCGCGGCGCCCGAGGCCCGCGCCCGACTCAAGAAGGAAATCGACACCAACGTCGCCGAGCTCGACGCCCTGGTCGAAGAGGTGCTGTTGGCGAGTCGCCTCGACACCGCCCCCCCGCAGGACCGCAACGAACGGATCGAATTGCTCGGCATGGCGGCCGAGGAGGCGGCGCGGGTCGATGGCGAAGTCGACGGCACCCCCACCGTGGTCGAGGGTGAAGACCGGCTGCTGCGGCGGGCCTTGCGCAACCTGCTGGAGAACGCGCGCCGCTACGGGGGCGGCGAAGTGAAAGTGTGGGTCGGAGTGATCGGCGACGGCGTCGAGGTGCAGGTGTGCGATCGCGGGCCGGGGGTGCCGGAAGCCATGCGAGAGCGCATTTTCGAGCCGTTCTTTCGGCTGCCGGGGCATGCGGAACAGGCCGGCGGCGTCGGGCTCGGGTTGAGCCTCGTCAAGCAGATCGCGCAGCACCACGGAGGCAGCGTTCGCTGCGAAGGGCGCGATGGGGGTGGCAGTTGCTTCGTGCTGGCGCTGCCGCTGCCGTGAAGGCCGCGACCGGTAGGTGTCAACGCGCCGGCTCGGGAGCGACCGGCGGCACGCCTTCGCGGGCCCGTTCGGCATAGCGATTGAAGCGCCACGCCGTTCCTTCCATCGTGATGCGACGCCAGGTGCGCCGTTTCTCGGTGGGTGTCATCCGGGGCCAGTGCTGGACTTCGTCGAAGGTCCGCCCGCAGCCTTTGCAGATGTCGTCTCCCTGGCTGGTCGAGCAGATCGCGATGCAGGGCGCATCGGGGGTGCTCGCATACCAGGCGAGCCAGGCGTCCCGGGCCGGCCCCGGCATCGTCGCCTCGTCGCATTCCGCTTCGTGGTAGTAGACCATCAGTGCATACACGGTCCCGAGGTCGCGCACCTCGGGGCAGGCGGTGATGCCGTCGGGGGAGGGCGAGCGTTCGCGCCACCAGTTGATGGCGGACTCGATGTCGGTGATGTGGATCGCAGCCATGGAAGGGCGTCAAGGATAGCGCGCCAGCCGGGACCGGTTTTTTGATACCCTCGTTGTCAGACTTGGCACCGCAGCCGGTCGGGTGCAGTGCCGGCGAACCGTTCGAATCGAAATCGCACCGGGCTCGCGCCGATTCCACAGACTTCACCATGGCCCACCATCGCCTCCCATGACCCTCCTCAGTAGACGCAACACCAGGCTCGCCTGGGCTCTCGCGGCATCGTGCGGCCCCCTCGTGCTGGGAGCGTGCGGGGCTCCCCCCGTCGCACCACCGCGGCCGGCGCCACCCCCGGTCGAGCGACCCGGTCAACCGGTGGTGACGGTCGGCGCCGCCGACGACGGCGCTTCGGTGCGGATCGAGCGTGGCCAGGAGTTGCGCGTGGCGCTGCCGCTGGAAACCGAGTCCGTCAACGCCAACATGGACTGGCAACTGGTCGCGGCGGCGCCTGCCGGGGTCCTCGAACCCCTGGGAGCGGCATTCGAGCGGGTCCCGCGCAACAGCGATCCGTCCGAAACGGCGGGGCGCAGCGTCTGGCGCTTCAAGCCGGTGGCGCCGGGCCGCGTCGCGCTGGCCTTCGACCTGCGACGTGCGCGCAGTCTGGATGGGCCGGTGCGCAGCGTTCGCTTCGACGTGACGGTCAAGTAGGGCCCGACCCGGGAACTCGCGCTCGTGAGCACGCCGCCACCCTCGCTGAGCTTCCGTTTGGCCGTGAGCGGCGACGCCGTGGCGATCGCGGCGCTCTCGCGCGACCGGATCGAACAGGGCCTGGGCTGGCGCTGGACCGCTCCCCGGGTGCTCGGGACCCTGCAGGACCGACATTGCAACGTGGTGGTGGCCGAGCATGCCGTGGACGCGGGCCTGCTCGGCTTCGGCATCATGAAGTATCACGACGACGAGGCGCATCTGCTGCTGCTCGCGGTCGCCGCCCACGCGGCGCGCCGCGGCATCGGCGGGGCCATGCTGCGCTGGCTCGAACGGTCGGCCCTGGTGGCAGGGGTCGGACAGGTCTACCTGGAGTCGCGCGCGGGCAACCAGGCGGCGCGGGCGTTCTATGCCCGGCTCGGCTACCGGGAAATCCAGCACGTCCCTGGCTACTACCTCGGCCAGGAAGCGGCGGTGCGGCTGGCGCGGGACCTCTGGCTGACGCCGGTCGAGCCCGGCTGACCGAACCTCGGGCCGGCGCCGCTCAGGCGATGACCGAGCCGCTGCGCGGGCTGCGGTCGGACGACCCTGCCGTCGAATAGAGCGAGGTGCCTTCGCGCGGGATCAGCACGTCGATCGCACGGTCCAGCGCCGCGGTCGCGCGAGCCAGCGATTCGCGCTGGGCGGCGACCTGGCCGCTGG
>JALYHO010000194.1 GCA_030776545.1 Pseudomonadota bacterium
CTCGGCCACGGAATCGGCCGTGCCGGTGACGGTCATCTTCAAGGCCGGTCGCTCGTTGAGGGCCTGGGCGACCTTGTCGAGCGCCACCAGCCCCGGTGGCGTGATGTCGGCGGTTCCGGGACGGAACTCGACCTGGCTCAGGTCCTCCGCGCCGTCGGAGGCGCCGCCGAGCAGCGCGAACGGCGAGGTCAGCGCCTTGGTGAGCAGGTTGACGATGACCTTGAAGATGAGGCTGCCGACGCTGAACTGCGGGTCGTTGAGGCTCCCGCTCACGGGCAAGTTGATGTCGATCACGCCATTGCGGTCCTTGAGGAGCGCGACGGCGAGCAGAACCGGCAGTTTGAGCGCGTCTTTCGACTCGATCTTGTCGCCGAAAGTCAATTGGTTGAGCACCACTTTGTTGGACGCCTGCAGCCTACCGTCGGGGTCGATCACGTAGTTCACGTCCATCGACAGCTTGCCACGCTCGATCGCATAGCCGACATACTTGCCGGCATAGGGCGAGAGCGGCGCGAGTTCGAGGTCGGTGGCCTTGGCGCGCAGTTCGAGAGCGAGCGGCCGCGCCAACGGGTTGACCTTCCCGCTGATGTCCAGGTCGGCGGTCCCTTCGGCATGGCCGCGCAGTGCCAAGGTGGCCAGGTCTCGGGTCGCGGTGCCGAAGGCGCCGATCTGCCCATTCAGCTGAGTCAGCGCGGCGCTGTAGTTGGGCCGGATGAAATGGTCGCTAAAGTCGATCCGGCCATTGGTCAGGCGGACCCCGCCGATGCGCAAGTCGACCGGGAACGGGGTGCTCGCGGCCGGCGTGGCGGGTGCCGCTGACGACGCGCCGGAGGCGGTTGCACCCACTCCCTGGACTTCGCCCGGTCGCGTGGCGACGTCGCGGAAATTGAAGTGTCCCTGCTCGGTGATCACCAAGCGCGAGTAGAAGTCCGTCAACTCGGCGTCGCCGATGTCGACCGTCGGACGCGCCTTGGGCCGGGTGGCGACCGTCACCCCTTTGAGCGCCAGCGCCTGCCAGCTCAGCAACTCGTCGCCGGCACTCGCGCCGGCGGCCGGCAGCGTCGCGAGATGGACGTCGCCGAGCACCACGTCCCCGGTGGCGTTCAGCGACGTGCCGTCGGCCAGCTGGTGGAGGCCGAGGCTGCCTGAACAGCTGGCTTCCGCACGCAACAAGCGGAGGTCGAGCTGATCGGCGAAATACCGCGCCAACGCCCCCAGCGGAACGCGCTCGGCCTTGAGAACGCCTTCGGCCAGAAGCGGCTGCATCCCCACCTTCCCCTTGTACGAGATCGACCCGAGGAGGTCGCGGCGGTCGGGGGTGGCCGTGCCGACCTTGGCGCTCACCGCCAGCGCGACCGGCGCGGACGCCCGATCGCCACGCCAGTCCAAGCCTTGGGCGCTCAGCACCAGGTGATCGACGTCGAGCCGCACGGGGTCGACTCCTTTGGCGCCCCCCATGGCATCGGTGTAGCGGAGCTGGCCCGCCTCGACCTGCAAGTCGGCCAGTTGCACGTTCCAAAGGGGTGCGACGGGTGCCCCCGCCATCGAAGAGCTTGTCGGGGAGGCCGGCGCCGGCGACGCAGGGGTCGGTTCGGGAACCGCGCCGCGCAGCCACCCTTGCAAATTCAGGTGTCCGGCCGCGTCGCGCACGAGATCGAGCGAAGGCGTGTCCAATTTGACGCTTCCCAAGCTCACGCGACGCCCGATCCCGTCGAGACGGGCGTCGGCCAGGGTGAGTCGCTTCAGCGCAAAGGCCGCCAGGCCAGGGCGCGCGGCGGGATCGCGAATCTTCAAGGCGTCGAGCGACAGCTGTTCCAGCTGGAGTTCAAGACGCGGCGCTGGCGCCGCATCCGACCAGTCGAGTCGAGTTCGCGCGTCGAGCTGGCCTTCGAGGGTCGGGACCAGGACCTGGGCGAAGTAGGGTGAGAAGCCACCCAGGGACACTCGCGACAGGGTCACCGCGAGCTTGGCGTCGTGGGCGGTCACAGGGCCTTCGGCGATCACTTCGCCCAGCGCGGGACTTTTCGCAGCCTGCGCGCGCAAGACGCCCCGCAGTCGAAGCGGAACGGGCTTGACCATCGGCCACGTCACGCCGGTCGCATCGATCGCCACGCCGTCGAGCTGGAGCGCGGCACTCGGCGTCACCGCAGCGTCGGACCAGAAGATGCGCGCGTCGGCAAGTGACAGCGCATCGAGGCTCATTTTCCACGGGGGCGCCGCGGCGCCGGCCGAGGCAGCCCGGGCCGCGACCGGTGTCGCGGGCTCGGAGGCAAGCGCAAGCAGGTTGACGCGACCCCTCGGATCTCGCAACAGATGGAGTTGCAAGCCGTCGACGCGAACACTGGAAAAGGCCAGGCGACGCGAGAAGGGTTGCACGTCTTTGAACCCCAGCTGCAAGAGCTCCCACGCCAGCAGGGGCGCACCCGTGTCGTCCGTGAGGGCGATGCGGCGCGCACTCGCCGACCCCTTGACGACGACGTTGGGCGCGCCTTTCGGAGGCAGGGAAAAACTCACCCGCACATCTGCCGACACCTCCCCCTGGGTCACGCGCACCGGCAGATGGGCCGGCAAATAGCCCAGGTAGGGGGCGATATCGAGATCGCGAACCTGAAAGGTCAATTCGCCGTTGCGGGTTTGCGCGAATGGTGTGGCCTGGGCGCCGCTGTCGAACGCCGTGCCGTTGAGCCGGAACGCCAGGTGCGGTTCGACCTTCACTTCGACCTCGGCCGGCAGGTTCGAGATGAAGGGAAGCGCCAGATGCAGCCCCTCGACGACCTGCACACGCTGGACCGGGCGGTCCTCGAAACGCACTTGCGCATCGCGAACCTGCACGTTGTAGAGCGCGAAGTGCCCGCTGGCTTCGGTGGGCTTGGCCTGCGACGCCGGCAGGAACCGGGCGATCAGGTCGTCGACATCGTAATGGCCCTCGTCCAGCCGGGCCAGGCGCAGCTGCAATCCATCGAGTTCGAGCGCCTGGATGACGGGCGCGAGGTGCCAGAGCGAGGCCAGCGAGAGCCGGGTGTGCAGCTCACGCAGTTGCAGCAGGGGTGGCGCGCCTGCCACGCGGCCGGCGACGCCGAGATCGTCGAGCCTGAGGTCGAGTGTCCAGGGCTCGAAATGAGCGTTGCCCAGCGTCACGGTGCGCCCGAGCGCGGCCGTGGCACGGGGCGGCAACTGCCACTTGATGAGGGCCGGCACGGCCAGCCAGAGGGCCAGCAGCGCCAGTGCCATGGCGCCGACTCCCCATCCCAATCGTCTGAGCCAGACCAAGATCGCTTCCTCATGGTTCGAGCGGGTTCGGCGCCCCGCAACCTGGATCGTGTCACATCCGCCCGGGATCAAGGCTCACCGTCCCAGTAGTCCAGTCCGTCGGCCAAGCGAAACGTGTGGACGAGCGGCGCGGGGTTCTCGCCTTCCGGGCTGCGCGACTGGACCAGATACTTGCCCGAGTCGGGGTACTCGACCACCTCGGGGGTGTCGCGGGTGCCGATGGAGAGGTATTTGAGAGGCGCCTGCGACGTGTTCACGATCTGATGCGGGTACTGCGGCCCGGGCGGAATGAAGATCACGTCGCCGGGTCCGATCTCCAGCATTTCACCGGCCACGCGCAGATGTCCGCGACCGGCGAGCACCACGAAGGCTTCTTCCTGTACCGCGTGAGCATGGTAGGGACACGCGCACTTGCCGGGTGCGACCGTGTCGACGCTGATGCCCAGCCCGCGGGCCGCCGTCCCGGTCGCGAGCCGGGCGCAGACCGTGTCGTAGCGGGGCTCGCGCTGCTCGCGCTGGGTCTCGGCGCTGTCGAAGTTGCGGATCAAGGCAGCACGCAAGACAGCGGCGCGATCATTCATGTGGCTTCCCCATGGGTTGGGACGGCATTCTGACGGTCGTGACGCTCCGGCACAATCACGCCCATTCGACTTTTCGACACGACGCCCCTTGAACAGTCTTTTCGCGATGCTCGGCATCGAGACCTGGAAACCCGTGCTGAGCGCGCTGCTGCTGCCGCCCGTGCCCATGCTCGTGCTGCTGCTGATCGGCGCCCGGTTGTTGCTGCCGCGTCGCGGTCTGGGGTGGTCGGTCATCGTGTCGAGCGTGGCGCTGATCTGGCTGGCCGGCTGCACGGGCACGGCGCGGCTGCTCGATCAGTTCGCGTTGCACCCCCCACCGGCCCTGTCGGCGGACCGCATCAAGGATCTCAAGGGCGGCCGCGACACGGCCATCGTCGTCCTCGGCGGCGGCTTGCAACCCTTTGCTCCGGAGTACGGGGTCGGCAGTCTTTCCGACGTCTCGTTGGCCCGCCTGCGCTATGGCCTGTGGCTCGGCCGCCGAACGGGTCTGCCAGTGGCGTTCAGCGGCGGCGTCGGATGGGGCCAGCCCGATGCCAAACCCGAGGCCCAGGTCGCGGCCCAGATCGCCCAGGCGGAATTCGGCCAGCCGCTGCGCTGGATCGAGGACAACTCGCGCGACACGCGCGAAAACGCCCTGCGCACGATCGCGTTGTTGCGGCCGCAAGGCATTTCGCACATCGTGCTGGTGACAGGCGGGACGCACATGCCGCGCGCGCTGCGCGACTTCCGGCAGGCGGCGGGGAACACCCTCCAGGTGGATCCGGCGCCGATGGACCTGGCACGCGGTACCGAGACCTCGTCGCTGACCTGGATGCCGACGACGGCGGGACTGAAGCAGGTCCGCGAGGACGTTCGCGAACTGGTGGGGAAGTGGGTCGGGGCCTGACCCTGCACGTCCGCCACCCCTTCGTTTGGGGCCCCGTACCCGGCCCCCGCCCGTTCGCCCTGAGCTCGTCGAAGGGCCCATGCCCAAACACGCAGGCTTCGACAAGCTTCAGCCCGACCTGTACTTCTCAGTACCCCGGCCGAGGCGTTCACAATGGTTCACTCAAGTGCGTGCCACCGGCTCCGAAGAAGGTCGCACCTTCCCCTTGGAGTTCGTCGTGAGCACACGGTCCTTGACTATTCGCACCCGCCTGATCGTTGCGTTCGGCGCGCTGGCCTGCCTCACCGGACTGGTCGGCGCCGCGGCGCTGTTCGGGCTCTGGGCGATCCAGCAGGACTTCGACGACGTGATGTTGAAGAAATTTCCGAATGCCCTGCTGGCCGGCGACCTCGACGCCGCCAACAACCAGGTCTCGCAATCGCTGCGCAATCTTTTTCTGCTTCCCGACGGCGCCGCCCGCAAGGCGGAATTCGACCTGGTTGCCGAGGGCCTGACGCGAACCGCCACCGACCTCGAGCAGCTCCATGAGTCCGTCAAGAGCGTGATCGGCAAGGCAGCCGTGGAGTCTCTGGAGGAGGCCCGCAGCGCCACGCGTGAGCCGCGTGACCGCCTGGTCTCGCTCTTGAAAGACGGTCAGCTCGATGCCGCCAAAAGCGTGCTGCTCACCGAACTGGCGCCCAGGCAGGCGATCTATAGCGCACGCATCGACGCCTTGTCCAAGTCGCAGGAAACCCTCATGCACAAGGCTGGCGCGAGCGCGCACGAGGTGGTCGGCCAGACCCGTCTGGGGATCGCCGTCCTGCTGGTGGCCGCGGTGTTGATTGCCATGGGCACGGCCGCCTGGAACATCGCATCGGTGACCCGGCCACTGCGCGAAGCGGTCAGGGTGGCCCGCGGCGTGGCCGAGGGCGACCTGTCGATGGAGTTCGACGCCGGCGGCCGGACCGAGACCGGTTTGCTGCTCGGCGCGTTGCACGAGATGAAGACCCGGCTGGCGGGCATCGTTGGCGACGTGCGAGGCAATGCCGAAGGAGTCGCGACGGCATCGGCGGAGATTTCGCAGGGCAACAGCGACCTCTCGGGACGAACCGAACAGCAAGCCGCCGCGCTGCAGCGGACCGCTTCGTCCATGGAGCAGCTCGGCGCGACCGTGCGCCAAAACGCAGACAACGCGTTGCAGGCGGATCAGCTCGCTCGCGGCGCCTCGACGGTGGCCATGCAAGGCGGAGAAGTCGTCGGCCAGGTGGTCGAAACGATGCGCGGCATCAACGACAGTTCGCGCAAGGTCGCCGACATCATCGGCGTCATCGATTCGATCGCGTTCCAGACCAACATCCTCGCCCTGAATGCCGCGGTCGAAGCGGCTCGCGCCGGTGAACAGGGGCGGGGCTTCGCGGTGGTGGCGGCGGAAGTCAGAAGTCTGGCTCACCGCAGTGCCGAGGCTGCCAAGGAGATCAAGACCCTGATCGCCGCCAGCGTGCAGCGGGTCGAACAGGGCACGGTGCTCGTCGACCGCGCCGGCGCGACGATGCGCGAGGTCGTGAGCTCGATTCAACGGGTCACCGACATCGTCGCCGAGATCAGCGCTGCCAGTACCGAGCAACGCAGCGGGGTGGCGCAAATCGGCGACGCGGTGACGCAAATGGACCAGACCACCCAGCAAAACGCGGCGTTGGTCGAGCAGAGCGCGGCCGCCGCCGAGAGCTTGAGGACCCAGGCCGACCGCCTGGTCGAGGCCGTCGGCGTGTTCCGGCTGGCAGCGCACGCATAGCGACGAGGCGCGCCCTGCCGCCACTTGGCGCCGGGCCCGTGGCGAGGTAGTCTTCCCCGATCGTCACGACCTCGGGGAACGAGATGCGGCCACCCCTTGCCTTGGCGTGGGCCCTGATCCTCAGCGGCGGCTTTGGCGTTGCCCGGTCAGACCCGACGCCCACCCAGAGCAATTATTTCAACGACCCGTTCGTGCAGCTCACCGATGGACTGCCCGCGTGTCCCACGCCCGACGGGCCGCTGCTGACCGCGGACGAGGGTCGAGCCCAGGCCCACGGACGCGTCGAACGCGGCACCAGCTGTTACCAGGACGGACGGTGCCGCTTGCCCAATTCGTATCTCTATGACAAAGAGATCATGCCGCGGGTCAAAAAAGCGGTCGACGCTCGGGGAGACCTTGGCAACGACACCCGTGTCTGGGCGCTCGGGCAGCGCCGGTGGGTGTGGTTGAAAGGCTGTGTCAGCCACCCTGAACAAGCTGCGGCCCTGGTGCAGTTGGTGCGTGAACTCGACGACGTCGAGGGCGTGATCGACGACATGGTCGTCACGCCTTCGCCCAGCGGGCGATGAACGTCCCGGAAATAATTCGTCAAGGCGTTGCTCAGTCGCTGTCTCGAAATGTTTGTCTCGCGATTTCCTACAGCCCGGTGTAGCCTGAGTCGGTAGATTGGGACACCCGCATCAAGACGCCGCGCGTGAGAAAAATATGGTTTTTTTCGAAGTTCCCGATATGTACTCGTGCCGCTCGGTCGGCGCCATTTCCAAGTCGGTGAAGTCCGTGGACCACGAGGCCACCGTGATCATCGACATGGTCCAGCATCGGGTGGCCATCGAATCCCAGAGGCTGCCGCGGGAAACCTTGAAGCGGGTGATCGGTGCGGCCGGCTTCACCCCTATCGAGCGCGAGCCCGACGGTGTGGATGTCCTCCTTCCGATCGGTGAACCGGAGACGCAAGCTCGCCGATCGTTCCAGTGAGGTTTCCCTCCGGCGGCTGGACTGCCTCTTATCGAGGCGCAGACCGCCGTTCGAACACCGGACGCGGGCGTATCAGTTCGGTCGCCACGAATTCAACCGCGCTCTCGGGATCCAGCGCCCGCGTCCGCTCGAAATCGTGCAGGGCCAGCGCGATGCTTCGTGCTTCCGAGCGGTCGACGTCGGCTTCGATTTCGCTGATGCGCAAGGCGCAACGCCTGATCCATTCAATACTCGATATCGACACGATTTGATCTCCAGCAGGTCGGCGCGTTTCGGGCACGGACTACGTCATCGTATCGAAAATCGAAGCGCCGGTCCGGCCGTCGGACATCGCTCCCTGCCAGCTTTCATTCGGGCAAAAAACGACTGGAGGGTTTTCACAAGATGAAAATTGTATCCGTCTCGCGGGAGCGCATAGGATAGTCACGTTCGCTTGCCTCAATGGGCCGACGCCACGGCGTCGCTGAAGCGAGTCGCCCCATATTCATCGACGGAGACGCCATGACGACCCAACCACCCACCATCATCTACACACTGACCGACGAGGCGCCCTTTCTGGCCACGGTGTCGTTCCTGCCCATCGTGCGGACCTTCACGGCCGCCGCGGGAATCGCGGTCGAGACAAGCGACATCGGCCTGGCGGCGCGGATCCTGGGCGAATTCCCCGAGTACCTGACTGACGCTCAAAGGGTCCCGGACAACCTCGCCGAACTCGGCCGCCTCACCTTGCTGCCGGACACCAACATCATCAAATTGCCCAATATCAGCGCATCGCAGCACCAGTTGATGGCGGCCATCAAGGAATTGCAGAGCCGGGGCTATGCGGTTCCGAACTACCCCGAGGCGCCGAAGAACGAAGAGGAAAAGGTCATCCGGGCGCGCTACTCCAAGACCTTGGGCAGCGCCGTCAACCCGGTCTTGCGCGAGGGAAATTCAGACCGACGCGCCCCGCTCGCGGTGAAGAACTACGCGCGCAAACACCCCCACGCCATGGGCGAATGGAGCCAGGCCTCGCGCACCCACGTCGCGACGATGAAATCGGGCGACTTCTATCACGGCGAAAAATCGATGACCCTCGACCGGGCGCGCGACGTGAAGATGGAACTGGTGACCGCGGGGGGCCGGTCCATCGTCCTCAAGCCCAAAGTGGCCTTGCAGGATGGCGAAGTCATCGACAGCATGTTCATGAGCAAGAAGGCGCTGCTGGCCTTCTACGAGCGCGAGATGGAAGACGCGCGCAAGACCGGGGTGATGTTCTCGCTGCACGTGAAGGCGACCATGATGAAGGTCTCGCACCCGATCGTCTTCGGCCACGCGGTTCGCATCTTCTACCGCGAGGCGTTCGAAAAGCACGGCCAGCTCTTCGACGAGCTCGGCGTGAACGTCAACAACGGCATGGTCAACCTCTACGACAAGATCGCGACCCTGCCGAGTTCCAAACGCGACGAGATCGTCCGCGACCTGCACGCCTGCCACGAGCATCGCCCGGAACTGGCGATGGTCGATTCGGCCAAGGGCATCACCAACCTGCACGCCCCCAACGACATCATCGTGGACGCGTCGATGCCGGCCATGATCCGCATCGGCGGCAAGATGTACGGCGCCGACGGCCGGGTCAAGGACACCAAGGCGGTGATCCCGGAAAGCACCTTCGCCCGCATCTACCAGGAAATGATCAATTTCTGCAAGACCAACGGCAACTTCGACCCGGTCACGATGGGGACGGTGCCCAACGTCGGGCTGATGGCCCAGCAGGCCGAGGAGTACGGGTCGCACGACAAGACTTTCGAGGTTCCCGAGGCCGGCCAGGCGCGCATCGTCGACCTGGCGACCGGCGACGTGCTGCTGGTGCAGGAAGTCGAGGCCGGCGACATCTGGCGCATGTGCCAGTGCAAGGATGCGCCGATCCGCGACTGGGTCAAACTCGCCGTGACGCGGGCGCGCAATTCAGGGATGCCGGCGATCTTCTGGCTTGACCCCTATCGTCCCCACGAAGCCGAGCTCATCAAGAAAGTGGAGCGCTACCTTCGGGATCACGATACCCAGGGCCTCGACATTCAAATCATGTCGCAGGTCCGCGCGATGCGCTATACGCTCGAACGCGTGGTCAGGGGCCTGGACACGATTTCGGTGACCGGCAACATCCTGCGCGACTACCTCACCGACCTGTTCCCCATCATGGAGCTCGGCACGAGCGCCAAGATGCTGTCGATCGTGCCGCTGATGGCCGGCGGTGGCATGTACGAGACCGGCGCCGGCGGTTCTGCGCCCAAGCACGTCAAGCAATTGGTCGAAGAAAACCATTTGCGCTGGGACTCGCTCGGTGAATTTCTGGCGCTCGCGGTGTCGCTCGAGGAACTCGGCATCAAGACCGGCAATGCCAGGGCCAAGCTGCTGGCTAAGACGCTCGACGCGGCAACGGGCAAGCTGCTCGACAACAACAAGTCGCCTTCACCCCGCACCGGCGAGCTCGACAACCGTGGCAGCCAGTTCTACCTCGCCCTCTACTGGGCGCAGGAAATGGCAGCGCAAAACGAAGACGCGGGGCTGAAGGCGCAGTTCTCGCGGCTGGCCCGGACGCTGGCCGACCAGGCCGAGCAGATCATCGCGGAGCTGTCTGCGGTCCAGGGCCAGCCCGCCGACATCGGCGGGTACTACCTGCCCGACCCCCGCAAGGTCGAGGCGGTGATGCGGCCGAGCCCGACCCTGAACGCCGCGCTCGAGGGCGCCTTGGCGGGTTGAGCGCAGCGCCCGAGCCGCACCGCGGTCAGAAGGTTTCCCACTCGTCGGTGAGGGCGGCGGCAGCCGGTTCGGGAGCGCGCCGAGCCGGCGCGACCGCTGCCCCACCGGCGGCGGCCGTCTTGTAGGGGAACGCCGGACGCACGACGTTGACCGGCCGATTCGGACCTCGACGCTCGACGGCCCCGTACGGTGCCGCACGAGCGGGAGCCGCGGGAGGGGTCGAAGCCGGTTTGGACGCGAGGGGGCGAGCGACCGGCATCTGGCGCGGCAACGCCGGGGGCATCGGCTTTTGCGCAAGCGGCACGCGCACGTTCGGTTCCGACACCCGAAAGACACCGACCACCTCGGCCAATCGGGCCGCCTGGTGTTTCAAACTTTCCGCCGCGGCTGCGCTTTGCTCGACGAGCGCGGCGTTTTGCTGGGTGACCCGGTCGAGCTGGCTGACGGCGTCGCCGACCTGGGCGATGCCGATCGCCTGCTCGCCGGCAGCATGCGAAATCTCGCTGATGGCGGTGCTCACGCTCTGCACCTGAGAGACGATTTCCGTCATCGACGCGCCGGCTTGGCGCACCTGCTGGGTCCCGACCTCGACGCGTTCGACGCTCGCGCCGATCAAGGCCTTGATCTCCTTGGCGGCGTCGGCCGAGCGCCCGGCCAGGCTGCGCACCTCGCTGGCAACGACCGCAAAGCCGCGCCCCTGCTCCCCGGCACGCGCCGCTTCGACCGCGGCATTGAGAGCCAGGATATTGGTCTGGAACGCGATGCCGTCGATGACCCCGATGATGTCGGCGATCTTCTTCGACGCGGTCGAGATGTCGTCCATCGTTCGCACCACGCCGCCGACCAGTTCGCCGCCCCGGACCGCCGCGGACGACGCGTTCACTGCGAGTTGGCTGGCGTTCCCGGCGGTGGCCGCGGTCGCTTTCACGGTGCCGGTCAGCTGTTCCATGGATGCCGCGGTTTGCTGCAGGTTGCTGGCCTGCTCTTCGGTCCGCTGGCTGAGGTCGGTATTGCCCGTCGCGATCTGGGCCGAGCCTGCCGCGATGCTCTCGCTGCTGCTGCGCACTTGCCCGACGATGCCGGCGAGGCTTTCCTGCATGTGGGCGATCGACTCGAGCAGGCTGCCCGCGGGCGCCGCCGCCGCCCCGGGGACGGGGCTGAGGTCACCATCGGCGACCCGCTGCGCCGCCGCTGCGAGGGCCGAAGGCTCGGCGCCGAGAGCGCGCCGCAAGCCGCGTGCAAGCGCCCAGGCGGTCAAGGCGCCGAGCGCCCCCATCGCGACGGCCAGGACCAGCAGCACCAGGGCATTTTGGTTGGCGGTCGCGGCACTGCGTGTCGCGATGTCCTTGGCGGCTTCGCTCTGGACCGTGACGAAACTCTCGACCGCCGCCATCAACGGCCCTTGCGCCGGGCGCAGTTCGGCGTCGATGTAGGTTCCCAGGTCAGCGTTGCTGCTGGCGTCTTCGGCCATCTTGACGAATCGGTCGAGGCTGCTCTCGTAGGCGCCGCGGGTGCGGTCGACGACCGCCAGGGCATCGCGCGCCTTGGGCAATACGGCGATCTTGTTGAGTTCGGCCAGGCGGCTCGCCACATCGGCACGCAGCGCGTCGATGTGCTTTTTTTCCGTGGCTCGCGCCGCATCGCTCATGAAAGCGACGTTGCGAACCGCGCGGTCCCATTCCAGGTAGTCGAGCCGGACGGCCTGGGCTTTTTCCATCTTGGGCATCCGGTCGGCCGTGACCTGTTCGAGCGAACCGGCCATTTCACGCATTTCCAGCGTGCCCAGGACGGCGATCGACACCCCCAGAGCGGTCGCGCATCCGAAGCCCAGCGCGAGACGCGACGACACCTTCATATCCTTGAACAATTGATTCTCCCTGGCCAAACGATCCCCGAGCGCCCTCCGCATTTCAGCCTCGGGGCGCAGGATTCAAGCGACTCCACCCGGGTTGTCGGCCTTTGCGGCGAAATCCTGAGCCCGGCGAAGAATTCCGCGGATCGTCGCTGTCTACCGTCAAACATCAGCGGATGGAACTATCATGGCCCGACCGGTTCCGCCCGGAAGCCAGCTGCCGACGGGGACGCTCCAGGGGCACGCCGGACCGTGGTCGACCGATACTGAAGCGGTGTTTACCCTCGAAGCCAAAAAAGTATCGCTCACCGAGGCCGTTTGAGGTGGTTGACTGGCGGACCGCCGAGTAATCTGTAGAAACAGTAGGTCCCAAAAGCCACACGGAGGGCCGCTGAAAAATTCCAGGTGGCAGGAGACATCGCATGACCCCCTCACTCGAACTGGTCGGCATCCAGCAACAGGATTCGTTCAAAGCCTGGGCCCACGGCCTGCCGTATGAAACGGTGCGCTGGCACTTTCATCCCGAATACGAGTTGAACCTGATCACCGCGACCCGCGGACGCTATTTCGTGGGTGACCAGACCGGCATGTTCGAACCTGGGCAATTGTTCATGGTCGGTCCCAACCTGCCCCACAACTGGGTCAGCGATGTTCCCGATCGGCGGCCTGTCACCGAGCGCTGCGTGGTCTTGCAGTTCTCCGGAAAGTCGATCCGGCGCGGCATCGAGGCGTTCCCGGAGCTCGCATATCTCGAGCGCTTGCTCGCCGACTCGCAACGCGGGGTGCTTTTCGCCCCCGCTGCCGCGCAGGCCGCGGCGCCGCTGATGCACGCACTCCTGAGCGTCCATGGCTTCGACCGGGTCTCGACCTTCCTGAAGCTGCTGGATCTGCTCGCCCAGGCCCGCGACAGCACGCTGCTGGCGAGCGCGACATTTCGGCCCGATCCCGAGAACTACCAGTCCTCGACCATCAACCAGGTCCTGATCTTCCTCGCCACGCATCTCGGGGACCGACTGCGCGAGGCCGACGTGGCGCACTACGCCGGGATGGAGCCGACCGCGTTCTCGCGCTTTTTTCGCCGCCACACCGGCATGCCGTTCGTCCAGTACCTGGGACGGCTGCGCATCAACCGCGCGTGCGAGTTGCTGATCACCTCGAACCGCTCGGTCACCGACATCTGCTACGCCTGCGGATTCAACAACGTGTCGAACTTCAACCGCCATTTCCTGGCCGCCAAGGCCATGCCACCCTCGCAGTTCAGGCGCTTTCACGAGCTCAACGCCGTGTGCCAGGCACCGGGCTGAGCCGGCACGCTCCAGCGCACCCCTTCCCGACCGCGTCTTCAACCCAGTGGGTTGGGCCGCGCCTTTCCCACCTCCCTTTGCGGGCCCTCGACATGAATGACTCAGACACCTCCATGCAAGCCGTGGTGTGCCACGGACCGTTGGACTATCGGCTCGAACAGGTCCCCCGGCCGACTGCCGGCCCGCTCGAACTCGTCATCGAAATCGCCGCGTGCGGCATCTGCGCGAGCGACTGCAAATGCCACTCGGGCGCAGCCATGTTCTGGGGCGGCAACGGACAACCGGCCTGGGTCAAGGCCCCGGTGATCCCCGGCCACGAATTCTTCGGCCACGTGGTCGAGGCCGGAAGCGGCGCGCTCGCGCACTTCGGCGTCGCCATCGGCGACCGCATCATCGCCGAACAGATCGTGCCGTGCGACCGCTGCCGATATTGCACTTCGGGCAAATATCACATGTGCGAAGTCCACAACATCTTCGGCTTCCAGCGCGAGGTGGCCGACGGCGGGATGGCCGATCGCATGCGAATCCCGGCGCATGCGCGGGTGCACAAGATCCCGACCGCGATCTCGCTCGCCGACGCGGCGATGATCGAACCCATGGCGTGCGCGGTCCACACCGTCAACCGCGCCGAGATCCAGCTCGACGACGTGGTCGTGATCGCCGGTGCCGGTCCGCTCGGGCTCGGCATGGTCCAGGTGGCCAAGCTCAAGACACCGAAAAAGCTGGTGGTCATCGATCTGGTGCCACAGCGCCTGGCGCTGGCGCGGGCGTTCGGCGCCGACGTCACCATCGACCCCGCGCACAGCAACGTTCGGGAGATCATCGATGGTCTGACAGGCGCTTACGGCTGCGACGTCTACATCGAGACCACCGGCGCGCCCGCCGGAGTGACGCAGGGGCTGGAGCTGATTCGCAAGCTCGGCCGCTTCGTCGAGTTCAGCGTCTTCGGCAAGGACACCAGCGTCGACTGGTCCATCATCGGCGACCGCAAGGAACTCGACGTCCGTGGCGCGCATCTGGGGCCGTACTGCTATCCGGTGGTGATCGACCTCATGAGCCGCGGCTTGCTCACCTCACGCGGCATTGTCACGCACCAGTTCAAGCTGGCCGAGTGGGAGCAGGCGTTCGCGCTCGCCAACTCGCTCGACTCGATCAAGGTGTTGCTCCAGCCCGAGCGCTCGGCCGCCCGGGCGTCGCGGTGACTCGCCACCGCGAAGGCCACGCCATGCAACCCTCCTCCAGCCACGTGATCGGTGTCGACATCGGCACCCAGAGCACCAAGGCGGTCCTGATCGAGTGCACCGGGCGCATCGTGGCCCAATGCAGCCGCTCCTACCAGGTCGATACACCCCGTCCGCTCTGGGCCCAGCAGTGGCCGCACGTGTGGCTGAATGCCGTGGCGGGCTGCTTGCGCGAGCTGATGGACGCCACCCGGACGGCGCCCTCGGCGGTCGGCGCCTTGTGCGTCAGCAGTCTCTACGGCGGCAGTGGCATTCCGGTCGACGTCTCGGGCCAGGCCCTCTATCCGTGCCTGATCTGGATGGATCGCCGGGCCCAGCGGCAGGTCGACTGGGTTCGTGACCACGTGGACCTGGCGCGCCTCTTCGCGATCACCGGAAACGGCGTCGACAGCTACTACGGCTACACCAAGATGCTTTGGCTGCGCGACAACGAGCCAGAGGTCTGGGAGCGGACCCACCACTTCCTTCCCCCCAACAGTTTCGTCAACGCTCGGCTCACCGGCGAAGTCGCGGTCGACCACAGCTCGGCCGGCAACATCGGCGGCGTCTACGACCTGGCGCAGCGCGGCTGGTCCGACGAAAGCCTGGGCATGCTCGGCATCGCGCGCTCGCTGATGCCGGATCGACTGGTCGAGTCGAGCGCCCAGGTGGGGTCGTTGTTGCCCGAATGGGCCGATCGCCTCGGCCTTCCGATCGGCCTGCCGGTCGTCGCCGGCGGGGTCGACGCCGCGGTCGCCACGCTCGCCGCCGGCGCGGCACGCCCGGGCAACCACGTGGCCATGATCGGAACCAGCATGTGCTGGGGGACGATCCGGCAAGAGGTCGACGCCCGGCACGGGCTCATCAGCATGCCGCACGTCTTCAACGGCGCGCACGACCTCTACGTCTTCGGCGGCGCGATCACGGCCGGCGCGTCCGTCACCTGGTTTCGCGAAACCTTCTGCCAGGCCGAGATCGCGGCGGGACGGGCCCAGGGCGTGGACCCGCACGCCTTGCTGGAGCGCGACGCCGTGGCGCTGGCACCGGGCAGCGACGGGCTCTTGTTCCTGCCCTACCTGATGGGCGAACGCAGCCCCGTTTGGGACGCGCAGGCGAGCGGCAGCTTCGTCGGACTCGGCCTGCACCATGGCCGACCCCATCTCTACCGCGCCGTGCTGGAGGGCGTCAGCTACGCATTGCGTCACAACATCGAAGCCGGGGCCCGGGGTGCCGGAACGCTCGACGACCGCCTCGTGGTGGTCGGCGGAGCGAGCCATTCCGACCTGTGGATGCAGATCGTCGCAGACATCACCGGCCGACCCGTCTTCACCATCGCCGAGGACGTCGAAGCCTCGCTCGGCGCCGCGCTGCTGGCCGCGTACGGCGTCGGGCTGATCGATGCCGAGACGGTGCGACGGGGGTGGGTCCGGCCGGTTCAGCGCGCCCTCCCCGACGCGGCTGCACATGCCCGGTACGACGCCCTGTTCGAACAGTACGTCGCGCTCTACCCCGCGCTCAGGCCGGTCATGCACCGGCTGCGCGAAATCAGCGTCGAGGAGCCCGCATGACGTGACTCGACCGCTGCGCCATCGTCCCACCCACCCATCCCCGCGCTTAGCGCCCCAAGGAGACAAAATGACCCCATCCCGCACTGCCCTGACTCGCTCGGCCCTGGCCGCGGCCACGCTGTTCGCAGCCGCATCCAGCGCATCCGCCGCGCCGGTCGCCAACGCCAAGCTCGCGTTCCTGATGCCGGACCAGGCATCCACCCGCTACGAGGAGCACGACAAGCCCGGCTTCGTCGCCGAACTCAAGCGAATCTGCCCGACCTGCGAGGTGCTCTACCAAAACGCCGACGGCGACGCGGCGCGCCAGCAACAGCAGTTCAACTCGGTCGTCTCGCAGGGCGCCAAGGCGATCGTCATCGACCCGGTCGACTCGACTTCCGCCGCGTCGCTCGTCAAGCAGGCCCAGGCCCAGGGCATCAAGGTCATCGCCTACGACCGGCCGATCCCCTCGGCTCGGCCCGACTACTACGTGTCGTTCAACAACGAGGGCATCGGCAAGGCGATCGCCGAATCGCTGGTCGCGCATCTGAAGGCCCAGGGGATCGCCCCGGGCGGCGAGACCGGGTTGCTCCAGGTCAACGGCTCGCCGACCGACGCCGCCGCAGGGCTGATCAAGAAGGGCATCCATGCCGGGCTGGACCACAGCGGGTACAAGGTGCTGGCCGAGTACGACACCCCGGAATGGGCCCCGCCGAAAGCGCAGCAGTGGGTCAGCGGGCAGATCTCGCGCTTCGGCAAGAAGATCGTCGGCGTCGTGGCCGCCAACGATGGCACGGCCGGCGGCACGATCGCGGCCTTCAAGGCCGCCGGGGTCGAGCCGGTTCCGCCCGTGACCGGCAACGACGCGACCATCGCCGGATTGCAGTTGATCATCGCCGGCGACCAATACAACACGATCTCCAAGCCGAGCGAAGTGGTCGCCGCGGCGGCCGCTCGCGTCGCGGTCGCGCTCATCGCCGGCGAGCCCCCCAAGGCCGAGATGGTGCTGTTCGACGCCCCCTCGCAACTCTTCACGCCGGCGGTGGTGACGGCGCAAAACCTCAAGTCCGAAATCATCGACAAGCGCGTCAACGGCAAGCCGATCCAGGCGCCCGCCGAACTTTGCGGGGACCGCTACGCGACGGGTTGCAAGAAGCTCGCGATCACCCCCTGACACCGCGCTCGGCCCTGCACCCACGAAAGGATGTTCCATGAACACAGCAACGAAGCGACCCGCCCGGGCCGCAGGTGAACCGGTCCTGAGCCTGCGGGGCATTTGCAAGCGCTTCGGGGCCGTCGCCGCCCTGAGCGACATCGACCTCGATGTCGCGGCGGGCGAGGTGGTGGCCCTGGTCGGCGACAACGGCGCCGGCAAGTCGACCCTGATCAAGGTCCTCGCAGGCGTGCACCAGCCGACGTCGGGCACGCTCAGCTTCAACGGCCGGCAGGTGACCCTGGAAGATCCTAGCAGCGCCCTCAAGCTCGGGATCGCCACCGTGTTCCAGGACCTGGCCCTGTGCGAGAACCTCGACGTGGTCGCCAACATCTTCCTCGGCAAGGAATTGCGCCCGGCGCAGCTCGACGAGGTGGCGATGGAAGTCAAGGCCTGGACCTTGCTGAAAGAGCTGTCGGCCCGCATTCCGAGCGTCCGGATTCCGGTCGCCTCGCTTTCCGGAGGCCAGCGGCAGACGGTCGCGATCGCCCGCTCGCTGCTGCTCGACCCCCAACTCATCATGCTCGACGAGCCGACCGCGGCACTGGGCGTGGCCCAGACCGCCGAGGTGCTCGACCTGATCGAGCGGGTCCGCGATCGCGGCCAGGGCGTCATCATGATCAGCCACAACATGGAAGACGTGCGCGCCGTCGCCGACCGCATCGTCGTGCTGCGGCTCGGCCGCAACAACGGCGTCTTCCTGCCCGATGCATCGAACCAGGAACTGGTGAGCGCCATCACCGGCGCCACCGACAACTCCGTCTCGCGCCGCTCCGGGCGCCTCGAGGCGCAGCGCCAAGGAGTCAATTCATGAACGCCCCCCTCGCCAAGAACCTCGACGTCGCCCCGCTGCTGGACCGCAGCGACGAGCGCGTCGCCCACCCGACCGGGCTGGGCGGTGCGGTGCGCGGCTTCATCGACCGGGTCCGGGCCGGCGACATCGGGTCCCTGCCGGTGGTGGTCGGCCTGGGCGTGATCTGGACCATTTTCCAGAGCCTCAACCCGATCTTTCTGTCCAGCAACAACCTGGTGAACATGCTCTACGACGCCTCGACCATCGGGGTGATCTCGCTCGGCATCGTCTGCATCCTCATGGTCGGCGAAATCGACTTGTCGGTCGGCTCGGTGAGCGGGTTCGCGTCGGCGCTGGTCGGGGTCCTCTGGGTCAACCAGGGCTGGCCGGCCTGGCTCGCGATTTGCGCCGCGGTGCTCAGCGGCGCCCTGATCGGCCTGCTCTACGCGCAGCTCTTCATTCGTTTCGGCATGCCGAGCTTCGTCTCGACGCTGGCGGGTCTGCTGGCGGTGCTGGGACTGCAGCTGTTCGTGCTGGGGCACACCGGCTCCATCAACCTCCCCTACGGGTCGCCGCTGGTCAACCTCGGCCAATCCATCTTCATGCCGCACGCGTTCGCTCATGCGGTGGTGACGCTGGCCGGGGTGCTGATGTTCGTGACCTCGGCGCGTACCCAGGCGCGACGGCGGGCCGCCGGCTTGTCGGGGGAGTCCCTCAACGCGCTCCTGGTGCGGGCGGTGGTGACCACCGTGGCGCTCAACCTGATCGCGTTCTACTTCAACCTCGACCGCGGCGTGCCGTGGCTGTTCGCCCTGTTCGTCGGACTGGTGGTACTGCTGAGCTACGGGCTGACGCGCACCCAATGGGGACGCGCGGTCACGGCCGTGGGGGGCAACCGCGAGGCGGCGCGCCGCGCCGGCATCCCCGTCGATCGAATCTACATCAGTGCGTTCGTGCTGTGCTCGATGCTGGCAGCGCTCGGCGGCGTGCTGTCGTCGGCGCGTCTGGCCTCGGCCAGCCAGCAGGCCGGAACCGGCGACGTCAATCTCAACGCCATCGCGGCGGCGGTGATCGGCGGCACGAGTCTGTTCGGCGGCCGCGGCAGCGCTTACTCCGCGTTGCTGGGCATCATCGTCATCGTGTCGATTTCGAGCGGGTTGACGCTGCTGGACCTGTCGTCTTCGTTGCGCTACATGATCACGGGCGGCGTGCTGGCGATCGCGGTGATCGTCGACTCGCTCGCGCGTCGATCGCGCGTGGCGCACGGTCGGGCATAGCGCCTGGCCGCGACGCCGTGGGGAAGAACGGATATGCGCCTTCCGAATATCGAAAGCACTCTTCCCTGCTTCCCGAGAGCCGGCGTAACTGGGATACTGCGCGCCGTCACTCCCTCCCGACCCGATGAATTTTCAACAGCTGCGCTCCGTGCGCGAAGCACTGCGCTGCGGCCTCAACCTCACCGAGGTGGCCAAGGCCTTGCACACCTCGCAACCCGGCGTGAGCCGGCAGATCCGCGAACTCGAAGAAGAACTCGGGGTCGACCTGTTCGTTCGGACCGGCAAGCGCTTGACCTCGTTGACCGAGGTGGGCGCGGTCGTGGCGCCCATCATCGAGAACATGCTCAAGGACGCCGAGAGCTTGCGACGCGCCGGCGAAGAGTACGCGCAGCAGTCTTCGGGGCGGCTGTCGATCGCGGCCACCCATTCGCAAGCGCGCTACGCGCTGCCGAGCGCGGTCCGGGATTTCCGCCACCGCTACCCGCAGGTCAGCCTGCACCTGCACCAGGGCACGCCTGAGCAGGTCGCCGGGATGCTGCTGTCCGGTGCGGCCGACATCGGCATCGCGACCGAAGCGTTGGCCAGCTACGAAGCGCTCGCGGCCCTGCCCTGCTTCCGCTGGACCCACGTGGTCCTGGTTCCACCGGGTCACCCGCTGGGGGACGGCGCACCCCTCACGCTCGAGCGCCTGGCCGAGCATCCCATCATCACCTACAACCCGGGCTATACGGGCCGCACCCACATCGATGCCGCCTTCGAGCAGGCCGGCATCGAGATCGACCTGGTCATCACCGCGATGGACGCCGATGTGATCAAAACCTACGTCGGTCTCGGCCTGGGGGTCGGCATCGTCGCCTCGATCGCCTTCGACGACGAACGCGACCACGACCTGCGCGCGATCGACGCGCGTCACCTGTTCGAAGTCAACCTGACCAAGCTGGCGGTGCGGCGCGGCGCGTTCTTGCGCGGCTACGTGTACGACTTCATCCAGACCTTCGCGCCGGGCCTGAACCGGGCCGTCGTCGAACGGGCCATGAACGCCGGCCCGGGAGCGTCCGTCGAGGCCTGAAGACCGCCCTGCCCCCGCCTGATCAGATCAGTGGGAGAGGCGGGCCGGATTCGTCAGATCGCCCAGCGCCAACCGCTCATGGGCCCGGGC
>JALYHO010000195.1 GCA_030776545.1 Pseudomonadota bacterium
GCGGGGCGATCCCCACCCGGTGCAGGGATCCCAGCCGGGAGCTGCCGAGTACGCTCCGTTCGACCCGGTCACGATGTCGCGAAACAGCCCCTTGCCCGCGAGCGACCCGTAAATGAGCGGGTTGAGAAAACCGACCGGGTGGCCGAGGCCCTGGTTCATCAGCGCGATCAAGCCGGCCCAGAGCGGCGCCACGGCGCTGGTACCACCGACGACCAGGTTCTGTCCGTCGACCCGGATTCGATAGCCCGTCGCGGGATCGGCGTCGCCCGCCACATCGGGCACCCCGCGCCCCGTCTTCGACGTTCCGGAAAGGGTCGGCACGCCGGCCGCGCCCTGATAGGCGGGCAGTGCAAACGTGCCGCTGACGCCACCGCCCGTGGCGCCGCCGTTGCCGCCGTCGTTCCAGACGACCTCGGCCGCGATCGACTTGCCATTGGAGGTCAGCGAAGTTCCTCCGCAGCCCAGCACGTTCGGGCTCGACGCCGGGAAGTCGACGTGGACGGCACCATCGCCGACGTTGTCGCCCGAACCGTTGTCGCCCGCCGCCGCGCAGATCGTGACGCCCATGGCCGCTGCGGCCTGGAAGGCCTGGTCGAACTGGGTCATCGCCTGCGCGGTCCAGGCCGACTCGGCCGAACCCCAGCTGATCGAAATGACCGAGGGTTTGTTGACCGCGTCGTGCACGGCGGTCGTGATGGCGTCGAGAAAGCCCTGGTCCGTGTTGGGGGCGAAATAGACCGCAATCGAGGCCCCCGGTGCGATGGCCCCCGCGATTTCGATGTCGAGCATCACCTCGCCGTCGGGTCCGCTGGCTGTCGTCGGCGCGTTTTGGCCCTGGTCGACGGACACCGCCGTCACCTTGGGCTCCGGCAGGCCGAGCCCGCTGAAATAGGCACTCACGTCAGCGGGCCGAAAGCCGCCCCCGAGTTCGATGATCCCGATGCATTGGCCGGACCCGTCGAGCCCGGTGGGATACGCATAAAGACTCGCGAGTTCGGGGGGTGTGAAGGTGGTGGGTGCCGCGGGTGCGGCGGGACGCTTCGGGTGGCGCAGTTGCGACCTGGCTTGCGGCCGGTTGTCGAGACCGAACACCCCTTCCACGATGTCTGCGAGTTCCCGGGGCACGCTGATCGTTCCGACCCGTCCCCGGTACGTCCGGTCGGCATGGCGATAGGTCTCGAGCTCGACCCCGAAGGCCGACCGCATCGCGCTCGCCGGGCCGGCCAGCGCGACGCTGCGACGTGGTTCGCTGGTCTCGGTCACCGCCAGGCCATGCAGCCTGGCGAATTCGGCGACGCGCGCAAGATCGTCGGCGCTCGCGCCGAAGGCCAGGGCGTGCTCTTCCCGGGTCAGATAGCGGCGCTGCGCAGGCTGGCAGTCGCGCGTCGCGGCGTGCCACACGGTCGCTTCGGGGTGCGCCCTGGGACGCACGCGAACCGTCACGTCGACCCGTTCGTCGGCCCGGATCGGACCCACCGAAACCGCGTTGTCATAGGGCTTGCGTTCACTTCCAACGACGGGGTGTCGGCTTGAATTGAGCATGATGTGCCTTTCAGAACACGCCAGCGCGCGCGGTTACCAGATGTAGGCGCCACGGCATCGCGGCAGGGTGAAAACTGAGTCTATACGGCAGTAGCGGCCACGCCCCCCGCGCCCCTGCAAAGGCCTGCTGGCAAAGAAGAGGGATCCTGGCCGTCTTTTACAACGACAAAGGCGACGTCCTGGCGATCTTTCGGCATCGTGCCATCTTCCGGCCACTTCCTGCGAGGGCGAGTCCATCGTCCGCACGTCATGAACCTTCCAATGAGTCCGTCCGAGCGCATCGACCACATGCTGGCGACAACCAGCGATTGGCGCGCCCAAACATTGGCAACCGTGCGTCGGACCCTGCTCGACGCCGATCCTGGAATCATCGAAGAATGGAAGTGGATGGGCAGTCCCACCTGGTCGCTCGACGGCATCATCGCGGTCGGCAACATGCACAAAGGCAAGGTCAAACTCACCTTCGCCCATGGCGCCGACCTGCCCGATCCCGACCGGTTGTTCAACGCGGGCTTGGGCGGCAAGGCGTGGCGAGCCATCGACTTTCTCGAAGGGGACCCGGTCAGGGTCGCCGCTCTCACGGCACTCGTCCGGGCAGCGGTGGCGCACAACCAATCGAAAAAGAGGCGCGGCGTCGCGCCGAAGGCCAGCCCCTGAACGTTTGCTTGTCGACCTCCCGCTTCGGTCAGGGTGGCGACCCGATCCCCCAACGCCGGTCGATCCATGGGCTGACAATGGTGCATATCCACAGCGCCAGCGAGGCCGTAGGGGAGTAGAAGCTCGCCAGGAAGGCCGCTCCGAAGAGCACCATGGAGATCGCCGGCGTCAGCAGCAACCGGCCAGGACCGAAGGCTTGCGGATCGATCCGGCGGGCGTGGCGCCGCAAGAACAGGCTCGCGGTCGCAGCCAGGAACAAATTGGCGCTGTAGGCCAGGGTGCCGAACCGCGTCGGGTCGCCACTGACCAGGCTGGTCGAAATCGGCAACAGTATCAAAGCGCCCAGGAAGGCCATGTTCAAGACCACGAACTGGATGTCGGACTGTCGCATCCGACGAAACACCCGCCAATGCGAGACATAGAACATCGAGGCGACGAAAAAACTCAGCGCCACCGCGCCCAGGTCGCGAAAAAACGGGGCGAGCGCCGCGAGATCGCCGGTCTCCAGAAGATCCGGCCCGGGAATGCGCACCCGGTAGGCGAGCAGCGTGATCGTCACCGCGAAGACGCTGTCGCCGATACGTGAAATACGCGCCAGATCCGTTTCGCTGTTCATGCCGGAGCCCCGAGTCCCCAGCGCCATGGGCGAATGTCGACACTGGCGTAGACGCCCGTCACTTGATAGGGATCTTCCGCCACGAAGCGACGCACCGCGTCGACGTCGTCGGCTTCGATGACGAGCAGGCTGCCGTTCATCGCAGCGTTCGATTCGGTCAACGTCGGGCCGCCCAGGACCACCTTGACCCGGTGCGACCCCGGTTCGCGCAGCCGCGCGCGATGCGCGTCGCGCACCGCGAGGCGCTTGTCCTGCGTGCCTTCCCGATCCGTCGCCCACACGGCAAAGTACATCGCGCGTGACCCGATCAAGTGGCACGCTCGGCCACGAGCACGAAGGTCTGCTCCAGCGTGTAGAACGCGGTATGCAGCGTCGTGCCGTCGGGAGCGATGCCCGCTTCGTGCCGAACGAAGTCGCCGATCAGCGAGGAGCGCACGCCGAACACGACGTCGGAGTCGAGATAGGAATCCTGGTCACGAAAAATGTGAGTGACCAGCGTCTCGAAGCCAGGCGCCTGGATCATGAAGTGCACATGCGCAGGCCGCCATGGATGGCGGCTGCTCGCCCGCAGCATGTCGCCCACCGGTCCGTCCACGGGTATCGGATAGGCCACCGGCGTGACGGTGCGAAACCTGACTCTGCCCTGCGCATCGGTTCGAAGCACGCCGCGCGCGCGGCGTCGGTCGCCGAGCTCGGGGCGTTGCACGTCGTAGAGCCCGTCCTCGTCGGCCTGCCAGACGTCGACCTTCGCATCGGCGATGGGCCGACCGTCGATCCCCCGCACGTGGCCGTCGACGAACAGAGGCGAACCGGGCGCACCGTCGGCGAGGTCGGCACCCTGCTCGACGCAGGGCGCGTCATCCGTGTGGAAGGGGCCGAATACCGTCGCCTCGGTCGCACCTGCCGGCTTCGCGTGATTCATCGCGATGACCAGCATCGACAGGCCCAGCGTGTCCGACAACAGAATGAACTCCTGCCGCTTCGCGTCGCATTGGTGACCGGTGGCGGTGAGGAACTGGATGCCTCTCATCCACTCGTCTTCGGTCAGTCTCACCTCCCGCGCGAAATCGTGCAGGTGCGTCACGAGGGCGCTCAGGATCTCCTTGAGCCGCGGACCCGCAGTGCCCGCGAGCGCCGCCAGGACGGCGGGCGTGATGGTGCTTTCGTCGATGTTTCGCATGATCTTTCCCGTGCTTCGCTAAGGCCGAAGCGTACGCTGCGTCGGGAAGAGGCTGGCGCCGTGACGCGTCTGCACCCAGCCCCACAGCCCTTGCTTGAAGAATATCGTGACGATGATCGCCAGCGCACCCAGGCCCATCAGGTACCAGGTCCCATAGCTGCTGAAGAACTTGTTGAGCGCCCAGAAAATCAGCACGCCGACGATCGGCCCCTCGATGCGGCCGATGCCGCCAATGACCACCATGAAAATCGCAAACGCCGTCCAGTTGACGCTGAACGCCGCATCCGGGCTGATGCGCAGATTGCCGACGAAATAGAGCGCGCCGGCCAAGCCGCAGCCGAATGCAGCAACCACGTACACGACCAGCTTCATCCCGCGCACGTCGATGCCCTGCGACTCGGCCGCCACTTCGTTGTCGCGTATCGCCAGCAATGCCAGGCCGCGCTTGCTGCGCAGAAAGAGGTAGACGAGCGCGATGGCTGCGATCACGCAGGCGAGCGCCATCCAGAAGGTCGCATGTTCGCGCGTCGACTTGTCGATGCCGCGCAGCGCAGTCAGGCTCGTGCCCGAACCGCCACCGACCGCCGATGCGTTCGCGATGCTCAACCGAAACACATCGGCGATGACCCAGGTCCCGATCGCGAAGTAGCCGCCCTGCAATCGGAACGCGACGAACGAGACGGGCACCGCGATCAACGCGGCAGCGACCGCCGCGATCGGCACGGCGACGAACGGATTCACGCCCGCGAAATTGCCGAGCATCAGCATCGCATAGCCACCGATGCCGAAGAAGGCCTGTTGCCCAATGCTCACCATGCCGCCGTAGCCAGCGAGCAGGTTCCACATCATCGCGAAGATGAAGTAGCAGGCGACCTCCACGAACTCGCGCATCCACGACGACCCGCTGTCCTCGGGCGCCCAGAAGGGGAGCGTCGCGGCGACCACCGCGAGCACGATGCCGACGGTCAACGCATGACGGCTGGCGCGGTTGCTTCGAATGACTTGCACATCAACCTCGCGTCTTCGGGAACAGGCCTTGCGGTCGGAAGACCAGCACCGCGAGGAACACGACGTGCCCGATCCAGATGCCCCAGCCCGGATCGATCCGGAATCCGATCTGCTGCGTGATGCCCAGCAACAGCGCCCCGACGAGCGTCCCCCAGAAGGAGCCCATGCCACCGATGATCACGGCCTCGAATGCGAACAGCAGCAGCAGCGGCCCGTCCGCCGGGGACACCGTCGTGCGCATGCCCTGCAGCACGCCAGCGAGTGCGATCAGAACGAAGGCGATGGCGGTCGCGAGCGCGTAGACCTTCATGGAGTCGAGGCCCATGAGTTCGGCGATTTCCTTGTCGTCGGAGACGGCGCGAAAGGCACGTCCGAGTCGCGTCGAATCGAACAGCCATTGCAGTGCTGCCGTCGCGAGCACAGCCACGACCAACACGATCAAGGGCAACACGCCGATCGCGATACCACCCGGCAGGGCGAGGCTCTCGGTGTTGAGGCCGGCCGTCTCGATCGAGCGGGGGTCGGCCGAGAAGAGCTCGAGCAAGAGATTTTGAATCACGATCGACAAGCCGAAGGTGACGACCAACGACGGCAGCGGGGCGCCTCCCAGGGTCCCGTTCAGGACGTAGCGCTGCAGCACGTAGCCGAATGCGAACGCCAGGGGTACGAGCGACACCAGCACGACGAGCGGGGCGAAGGCGCCGCCGTAGCCGATCGAGGCGAGCGCGCCCATGCCCGCGACGGCCGCGAACGAGGCGAGCACGATGAAGTCGCCCTGCGCCGTGTTGGTGAGCCGCATGACGCCGAACATCAGCGACTGGCCGAGTGCGAAGAGGCCATACAAACCCCCCAGCATCAGGCCTTGCAAAAGCGTCTCGATCATGCGAGCACGCCGAAATAGGCTTGCGATATCTGCTCGCGCGTCAGTGTTTTCGAATCTCCTTGCAACGAGACGCGCCCTTCCTGGAAACAGTAGAGACGTTGGCTCATCCGCGTGGCGAGCGACACGTCCTGCTCGACGATCACCGCGGTCATGCCTTCGGCGCAGATCGAAGGCAACGCCTCGTAGATTTCCTTGATGACGACCGGCGCGAGTCCGAGACTCAGCTCGTCGCACAGCAGCACCTGCGGGTTGCTCATCAGGGCGCGCCCGATGGCAACCATTTGCTGTTGGCCGCCCGAAAGCGAGGTTCCCGGGTGGCGTCGCCTCTGCCCGAGGATCGGGAACATCTCGTAGAGGCGCCGCAGATTCCACGGCCCCTCTCGACGGGCGAACGCCCCCATCAACAAGTTCTCTTCGACACTCAGGCTCGGGAAAAGCCTGCGCCCTTCGGGCACCAACGCGATGCCTCGGCGAACGATTTCTCCGGGGGCCAAGCCGCCGATCGTCAAGCCCTTGAAAGTGATCTGAGCGGGCTTGGACTGCACCAGGCCGGTGAGGGCCTTGAGGAACGTGCTCTTGCCCGCGCCGTTCGCACCGATGATCGCGACCGTCTCACCTTCGCCCAAGACGAAGTCGATGCCGAAAAGGACCTGCGCGTCGCCGTAGAAGGCGGTCAGGGCCGTCGTTTGCAGAAGCTGCGGGCTCAAGGGTTCACGCCTCCATGCCCATGTAGACGCGCTGGACCTCGGCGTCTTGCATCACGGCTCGCGGCGTCCCTTCTGCCAGCTTCTTGCCGAAGTTGATGACGACCAGGCGATCGGCGACCGAGAGCAAGGCGTGTACCACATGCTCTATCCAGATCATGGTGACGCCTTGCTCCTTGATGCGCTTCAACTCGTCGACGAGCGCTGCCGCTTCGTGTTCGGTGAGCCCACCGGCGATCTCGTCGAGCAGCAGCAGCTTCGGACGCGTCGAAACCGCGCGGGCCAACTCGAGGCGCTTGCGGTTGAGCAGCGTGAGGCCGCCTGCGGGCTTGTTGGCATGCTGGATGAGGCCCGTCTGCAGGAGCACGCGGTGCGCCGTCTCCCACGCGTCGTGCTCGCGCTGGCCGCCGCCGAAGCTGGCCGCAGTCACGAGGTTCTCGAACACCGTCATGTTGCCGAACGGCCGCGGCACCTGATAGCTGCGGCCGATGCCTGCGCGACAACGCTGGTGCGGCTTCATTGTCGTGATGTCGCGCCCGTCGTACTCGACGCGGCCGGCGTCGCAGCGGACGTCACCCGAGATGAGGTTGAAGAGCGTCGTCTTGCCCGCGCCGTTCGGGCCGAGGATCCCGAGCGTCTCGCCTGCCTCCACCGACAGCGACATGTCGTCGGTGACTCGCAGCGCGCCATATGACTTGCCGACCGATTGCAATGCGAGTAGAGGCATCAGCGCAATGACATCGTCAGGCGAGCATCGCCAGCTTTCCGCTCGTCGGAATGTTCGGCGCGGCCTCGTCGTTGACGATGACCAGTTCGACCTTGTACTTCGTGCCCTTGGTCCATTGCCCGAGCACCAGCGGCGTCTTGCTCACGTTCTTGAACGGCCCCTGGCCGCCCCATTTGAAGGGTCCGATCACCGTGTTCAGATGGGTCGCCGCGACCGCATCGCGGACGTCTTTCGCGCCCACGCCCTTGCTGCGCCGCAACGAATCTGCCGCCAACTCGAACAGCGCGTGCGCGAAGCCGATGGGCTGCGTCCACTGCTTTTTCGTGCTGGCTTCGTAGGAATCGGCCAAGGCCTTCGCGCTTTGCTTCGTGAGCGAGGATGTGAAGGGATGTGAAGGACTCCACCACACTTCGGTGCTCAAGCCGTACCCGACTTCTCCGAGCGCTTCGATCGCGCCGGGGAAAAGAAGCGCCTTGCCGAGGGTGATGACCTTCGGCTTGAATCCCTGCTGACGCGCCTGGGTGAGGAACGTCTTCGCGTCGGGCGGAATCACGACGCCGGTGACGATCTCGACGTTGTCCTTCTTGAACGCGGCGATCTGCGCGCTGAAATCCTGCGTGCCGGTCTGGAAGCGCCCTGGGTCGGTCAAGGTGTAGCCCATCGCCGCGAGCGGTTTCGGGAAGCCGAGTTCCTTGTCGCCCCAGGCGTTGCCGTCACCGTCATTCGGAAACAAGCCGCCGACCCGTTTGTTCGTCGTGACCGATTTCCAGCCATTGGTGTAGTTCGCGATGACGTCCTCCAGGCCCCAGAACACGTGATACGTGTAGTTGAAGCCTTTCGCCGGGTCGCCCTTGCGGCCGAAGAACCAGGGCTGCCACGGCACCACGCTGGAAATGCACGGCACCTCGTTGAGCTCGCACACATCGCTCACCGGGTTCGCGGTTTCCGGCGTACCGGCCGTGAGCATCAGTGCGACCTTGTCCTTCAACACCAGATCGCTCGCGACCTCGCCCGCCCGGTTCGGGCTGGACTGGCTGTCCTTCAGGATGATCTGCACGTCGTAAGTCTTTCCCCCGATCGTCAGGCCATCCTTGAAGGCCGTTTTCATCTGGTCGATGACCCACTTGTCGGCTTCGCCGAAGGGCGCGAGCGGGCCGGTCTGCGGCGAGACGTAGCCGATTCGGATCGTGTCGGCCGCGAGAGCCGGTGTCGATCCGGCGAGCGCAGCGGCGGCGATTGCCGCACGTTGCACGAATACTCTGCGATTGACGGTCATGATTGTCTCCTCTGATTGTTGATTGTCGTCATGGAATGTCGATGCGGTCGCGTGCCGTCGAAGGCATGCTGAAGAAGTTCTCGAATCGCGGTTCGCTCCAATGCGCGTGGGTTCGGGTAAGGGTTCTCGACCGCCAGATCGGCCGCGCGGTCCAGGCCGTCGGCCGGCATGCCGATGTCTTTCAGCGCGGTCGGTGCACCGAGCCTCGTTGCCAGATCGAACGCTCCGGTCGCCGCGTCCTCGGTACCGAGCGCGCGCGCGATACGCGCCATCGCCTCCGGCGCGTGGCTCGCGTTGTAGGCGAGCGCATGCGGCAGCACCACGGCGTGAACTTCCGCGTGCGGCATGTTGAACGTGCCGCCGAGCGTGTGGCAGAGCTTGTGGTGCAGGCCCATCGACACCGCGCCGAGCACGGTGCCGCAAAGCCACGCGCCGTAGAGCGCATCGGCGCGTGCGTCGATGTCCCGCGGTGCGTCGACGAGCCCGCGCAATGCGGCCGCGATGGCACGAATGCCCTCCTCGGCCATCAGCGATGCGATCGGGTTGGCGTCGACGGCGTAGAGCGCTTCGGCAGCGTGCGCCACGGCGTTCAGGCCGCTCGTGACCGACAGTGCGAGCGGCAACGACACGGACAGTTCGGGGTCGTAGACGACGGTGCGCGGCAACACGCGCGCATCGCGCCCGGTCTTCTTGATCCCCGCTTCGGTGAGCCCGTAGATCGAGGTCATCTCGCTGCCTGCATAGGTCGTCGGGATCGCGATGATGGGCAGGCCCGAGTCGAGCGCAAGGGCCTTGGCCAGGCCCGTCGTCGAGCCACCGCCGATCGCCACCGTGCAGTCCGCGTCGACCCTCGCGGCCTCGTCCTGCGCGGCGCGTGCGGTCTCGATCGGCACATGCATCAC
>JALYHO010000196.1 GCA_030776545.1 Pseudomonadota bacterium
GGCTTGTAGCGCTCGGCGAGCGCCTGGGCCTGGGTCAGACCGGCCTGCGCGCGGGCCAGCGCGGCGCGCGCGCTCGCCGCTGCGGCCTGATAGGGCGCGGCATCGATGAGAAAGAGCAGCTGACCCGCCTTGACCTCGGAACCTTCGGTGAAGACGCGCTTTTGCAGGATGCCGGCCGCACGGGCGCGCACCTGGGCCACCCGCGCGGCCTCAAGACGGCCCGGAAGCTCGGTCGCCAGGCCGATCGGCCGGGTAGCGACTCGAACCACCCCGACCTCGGCTGGCGGGGGGGCGCCGCCAGGTGCCGCGGCCGCATCCGGTTTTTGTCCGCACCCGCCCAGCACGCCGGCCATCAAAACGACGACGATGGCCTGGGTGGTCGCAGCGACGGACACGAGCGAAAGGTCTTTCAGCGCCGACATTCATAACCCTTCAGGAGTGGCGTCACGGGCCGGTTTCGACCGGGTGACGAGGAATCGGGTTAGTATACATACAGTCATGAATGTATGTGGCCCGGCGCCGCAGCGCAGCAATCAACATGGTCCGTCGCACCAAGCAGGAAGCCCAGGCCACCCGCAGCCACATCCTCGACACCGCGGAACTGGTGTTCGAGCGCCACGGCGTTTCCGGCACGTCGCTGACCGACATCGCCCAGGCCGCCGGGCTGACGCGGGGCGCCATCTACTGGCACTTCCAGAACAAGGCCGACCTCTTCAACGCCATGATGGAGCGCGTCACCCTGCCGCTCGAGGAAGCCGACGGCGAGATCGCCCTGAAAGGCCCGGACCTCACCCTGGCACAGATCCGCAACGGCTTCGTCGACGTGCTGCGTCGGATCAGCACCGAGCCTCAACTGCGTCGGGTGTTCGACATCGCGACCCACAAAGTCGAGTACGTCGGCGAGATGATCGCGGTGCGCGAGCGCCACCTGGCGATGCGCAACGAATGCCTGGCCGACATGGAGCGCGCGCTGCGCCGCGCCGTCGCGAGCGGTGAACTTCCCAAGGGCATGCCACCGCGGCATGCCACCGTGGGTCTGCTGGCGCTGTTCGACGGGCTGCTGCAGAACTGGATGCTCGATCGCGAGGCCTTCGACCTGCTGCGAGTCGGGCGGCGGGTGCTGGATGCCTATCTGCGGGGGTTGAAGGCTCCGGCTTGAGGGGGGTGGCGGTTCGGGTCTGCCGAACATGAAGTCCATGAACGTCCCGTTCGGGGCTGGACTCGTCGAAGCCTCGCGTGCGCGGCCAGTGGCCCTCCGACAAGCTCAGGGCGAACGGGGTGTCGACCGGTCCAACGGCATACTTTTCCGGCCCCTCAGCCGCGCTCGAATTTGAAGACTGCCACGCTGGCACGCAGATTGGGCCAACGGCGCACGGCAGCGCCGCCCTGGATGCCGAATGCGTCCAATATGCGGAGCCCGTCCTTGCGTGCCAGGACCTCGAAATCGGCGTAGGTTCCCACGCGGATGTTGGGGGTGTCGTACCACTGGTACGGCAGCGTACGGGTGACCGGCATGCGCCCGGCCGCGACCTGCAGGCGGTTGGGCCAGTGCGCGAAGTTGGGAAAACTGACGATGCCGACGCGGCCGACGCGCGCGGTCTCGCGCAGCATGCGCTCGGTGTTGCGCAGGTGCTGAAGGGTTTCGATCTGCAGCACCACGTCGAAGCTCTGGTCGTCGAAGAGGGCCAGACCCTCTTCGAGGTTGAGCTGAACCACGTTGACCCCGCGGCGGGTGCAGGCGAGCACGTTGGCGTCATCGATCTCGACGCCGTAGCCGGTGCACCGGCGTTGATCGCGCAGATAGGCCAGGAATTCGCCATTGCCGCACCCGAGATCGAGCACGTGCGAGCCGGGCGGCACGAGTGCGGCGATCAGTGCCATGTCCACGCGTTCAGTCATGCCCGGCCTCGGCCGCGATGAGTTCGAAGCGCGCCCGCAGCACCGCGTGGTAGCGCGGGTCATCCAGCAGGAAGGCGTCGTGGCCGTGCGGCGCGTCGATCTCGGCATAGCTGACGTCGCGTTTTTGGTCGACCAGCGCCTTGACGATCTCGCGCGAGCGCGCGGGGGCGAAGCGCCAGTCGGTCGTGAAGCTCACCAGCAGGAATTTGCAACGCGCGGTCGCGAACGCCGCGCTCAGGTCGCCGCCGAATTCGCGTGCCGGATCGAAGTAGTCGAGGGCCCGGGTGATCAGCAAATAGGTGTTGGCGTCGAAGTACTCGCTGAACTTGTCGCCCTGGTGGCGCAGGTAACTCTCGATCTCGAACTCGATGTCCTGCGTGGTGTAGCCCAGCTGACCCGATGTCAGGTCGCGTCCGAACTTCGCCTCCATCGCGTCGTCCGAGAGGTAGGTGATGTGCCCGATCATCCGGGCCACGCGCAGCCCGCGGCGCGGCACCGTGCCACGCACCTGGTAGTGGCCACCGAAGAACTCCGGATCGGTCACGATGGCGCGACGCGCGACCTCGTTGAAGGCGATGTTCTGCGCCGATAGATTCGGCGCCGTCGCCACCGCGATGCAGTGCCGCAAGCGCGTCGGGTAGCGCAGTGCCCAGCTCAGGGCCTGCATGCCACCCAGGCTGCCGCCGAGCACGGCGGCCAATTCGGCGATGCCCAGCGCGTCGAGCAACCGGGCCTGGGCGTCGACCCAGTCCTCGACCGTGACGACGGGGAAATCGGCACCGTATGGCAGGCCGGTCTCCGGATTGGTTTGCATGGGTCCGGTCGACCCGAAGCACGAGCCCGGATTGTTGACGCCAATCACGAACAGGCGGCTGGTGTCGAGCGGCTTGCCCGGACCCACCAGGTTGTCCCACCAGCCCTCGCTCCTGGCCTGGCCGGCGTAAGTGCCGGCGACGTGGTGGCTCGCGTTCAGGGCGTGGCACACCAGCACGGCGTTGCTGCGAGCGGCGTTCAGCGTCCCGTAGGTTTCGTAGGCCAGGGTGTAGTCGCGCAACTGGGCGCCGCTGCGCAAAGCCAGCGGTTCGGTGAACCGCCGGGTTTGCGGCGCCACGTTGCCGATCGAATGAGGGATCACGAGGACACCACCTTGCCCACCTACGAAAAAACCCGGCGCCGCGGACCAAAGCGGACACCGGGTCGGCGTCCCTCTTGTGAAAGCGCCCGCAACTTGGAACAAGTCGGCGCCGCGGGCGAGTATAACGAGGCCCTTTCGCGGCTCGCCGCTCTGTCTCGACCTGCGACCTTGCACGATGTCCCCTACGCACGACCTCTTCGTCCGATCGCCGTCACGTCGCCCCGGCCCGCGCGGCTGGCGGTCGTGGCTGACACTCGTTTTGCTGACGGCCCTCATGGGGCCGATGGCCCCGGCAGGCGCGCAGAACCCGCAGCCGGCTGGCCCGAGCCAGAACGTCGACGACACCCTCGACCAGGTCCGAGACCAGATCGACGGCATGCAAAAAGAGCTGAAGGACAACGGCGAGCACCTCGACGACACCGCGCTCCAGAACATGCGCGCCAAGGCGCTGTCTGCGCAGGCCCAGGCAGCGCAGATCGCCGAGCAACTCAGCCCGCAGCTGGCCGGCATCCAGGCTCGACTGGCCGAACTCGGCACGCCCGTGCCCGGCACCAAGGAAGACCCCGACGTGGCCGCGCAGCGCGCGCTCCTGGCCAAGAACAACGGTGCCTTCGACGCAGAACTCAAGCTCGCGCGCCTGCTCTCGCTGGAAGGCGAGCAACTCGCCGCGCAGCTGTGGACCCAGCGGCGATCGCAATTCCAGGCGCGGCTGGGTGAACGCACGCATTCGATCCTGGCCACGACGTTCTGGGTCGAGTTGCGCGACGACCTGCCCCGCGACGCGAACCGCATCGGCGCACTCGGGCACGAGCTCTCCGGCGC
>JALYHO010000197.1 GCA_030776545.1 Pseudomonadota bacterium
CCCCGGGCCAGGCCACCACCTCCGTCAGCAGCGGCACGCGCTCCGGCAGCGCGGGCCGGGGGGTGCCGCCCGAGGCGCCGTCGTCGAAGACCGTCATGCGGCGACCTCGTGGGTGTGGATCGCGTAGCCCCGGCCAGCGTAGTACTTCCAGCGCGCGCGGGCCGCGGCGCGATCGTCGTCGTCGGCCGAAACGACCTCGATCAGACGCTCGTAGCTTTCGAACCCGGCAGCCGGCGCAGCGCCGAGGTTGATGAGCACCTCGTGCTGCGCAGCGTGCGTGGCATCTTGCACCAGCCAGACGCGGGTCGGCGCCGCCCGCGCGGGCACCGTTTCCCCCGGGGCGAGCACGCGATGCGGCAGGAATTCGAGGTCGTCGAAGGTCCAGAGTGCGCGATCGAAGTGCGCCAGCGCCGTGGCCGGTCCGGCCAGCACCACGCTGGCGCGCGTTCGCATCGCCTTGCGCACCAACCGGCAGACGTAGTCGGTCCGGTCAGGCACGTTGAAGTGGAAACTGACCTCGGTCACGAGACGCCGCCGGGCGGTTCAGGCGGCTTGCGCCAGCACGAAGTGCGTCAGCAACGGAACCGGCCGACCCGTCCCCCCTTTGGCAGGACCCGAGCGCCAGGCGGTGCCGGCGATGTCGAGGTGGGCCCACGGGTACTTGCCGGTGAAGCGACGCAAGAACATGGCGGCGGTGATCGCGCCACCCGGACGGCCGCCGATGTTGGCCATGTCGGCGAAGTTGCTCTTGAGCCCCGCGTCGTATTCCTCGTCGAGCGGCATGCGCCAGCATGGGTCCAGGCCGGCCCGGCTGGCCTCGAGCAACTGTTCGGCGACGGCGTCGTCGGCCGTGAACATCCCTGAATGATGGTGACCGAGCGCGACCACGCACGCGCCGGTCAGGGTGGCGATGTCGACCACCACCTTCGGCTTGAAGCGCTCGGCGTAGGTGAGCGCGTCGCAAAGAATCAGCCGACCTTCGGCGTCGGTGTTCAGGATCTCGATGGTCTGGCCCGACATGCTGGTGACCACGTCACCCGGCTTGACCGCATTGCCGGCGGGCATGTTCTCGCAGGCCGGGATCAGGCAGACCAGGTTCAAGCGCGGCTTGAGCTGCGCGATCGCGCGCAAGGTGCCGAGCACGCTGGCCGCGCCTCCCATGTCGAATTTCATCTCGTCCATTTCGGCACCCGGCTTGAGCGAGATGCCCCCCGTGTCGAAGGTGATGCCCTTGCCCACCAGCACCACCGGCGCCTGCGACTTGGCGGCCCCGTCGTAGCGCGCGACGATGAAGCGCAGCGGCTCGGTCGAGGCCTGTGCCACCGACAGGAACGAACCCATGCCGAGCTTCTCGCAATCCTTGCGATCGAGGACCTCGACCTTCAGGTCGTAGGCCTTGCCGAGCTTCCTGGCGGCGTCGGCGAGGTGGGTGGGCGTGCAATGGTTGCCGGGCCGGTTGGCCCATTCACGCGCCAATTCGACGCCCGCGGCGATGGCGTCGCCCCGCGCCAGGCCCTGCTGGACCGGTTTGGCGTCGGCCTTGTTGCACAAGAGAGTGACCCGAGCGAGCTTCGACCCCGCGGGTGCGCTCGGCTTGGTGTGGCGGTACACGTAGGTGGCGTCGCCCGCGGCGGCGACCACGGCTTCGGCGTGCGCGTCGGTCAGCGTGCCGGCACCGGCCAGGCCGATCGCGATGTGCTTGGCGCCGCTCGCCTTGACGGCATCGATGCCGCTCGCCACCGCTTTCTTGAAGGCCTTCAGGGCGCTGCCGCCGGCGACGCTGAAGACCAGGCGTGGTGCCTTCACGCCCGCCGGGCGATGGAGGTAGAGACGCTGGCCGGCCTTGAACGTGAGGTCGCCTTCGGCCACGGCTCCCGCCAGCAGCGCAGCGAGAGCGGGATCGAGCGCGGGATCGACGGCCTCGCCCGTCACCACCAGGATCAGCGCATCGCAGGCCTGCGCGGCGAGCGCCTCGGACGATGAAACCAGATGACGAAAGTCCATAATCGCCTGTTCAGTCAACAAGCCCGCGATGTTATTCGATTCCACTTTGCGCCGAGATCTGGCGCGCAACTTCGGCGCCACCCTGGTGGTGATCCTCACCGTCGTGCTCACCACGATGCTGATCCGGACCCTCGGCCGGGCCTCGGTCGGACAAGTCGCGCCGCAGGACGTGGTGCTGCTGCTCGGCTACGTGGGCATCGGCTATTTGCCACTGATGCTGGCGCTGTCGCTCTTCGTCGCGGTCGTCATGACCTTGTCGCGCATGTACCGCGAAAGCGAGATGACCATCTGGTTCGCCAGCGGCATCGGCCTGACGCGCTTCGTCGCCCCGGTGCTGCGGACGTCCTGGCCGGTGCTGCTCGTGATCGGCCTGCTCGCGCTCTTCGTGTGGCCGTGGCAAAACCAGCGCGGGGTCGAACTGCAAGAACGATTCGAACGCCGCTCCGATCTGTCGCGGGTCACCCCCGGTCAGTTCCAGACCTCGCGCGACGGCAGCCGGGTGTTCTTCATCGAGCGCGACCCGACCGACGCGCGCACCGGTCGCAACGTCTTCATCCTCAGCGCGCTGCCGGAGAAAGAATCGGTCACCTCGGCACGCAGCGGCCACATCGAGCTCCAGGGTGACGATCGCTACCTTCAGCTCGACCGCGGCCAGCAGAACGAAGAAAATTTGCGCAACGGGGACAAGACCCTGGCGCGCTTCGAAGGGTACCGCCAACTGGCCGGCGAGCGCGTGATCTCGCGCATGGACGACCTGCCCCCGAAAGCGCGACGCAGCATCACACTGCTGCGCCAGCCCAGCCCGCGCAACCTCGGGGAACTGGTCTGGCGGCTCGGGCTGCTGCTGGGGGGGGCGAACCTGGTGCTGCTGGGCATCGGGCTGTCGGCTTCCAATCCGCGTCGCGCGAGCAACTGGAATCTTCTTTTCGCGTTGATGGCCTTCGTCGTGTACTACAACGTCATCAACCTGTCGCAGGCCTGGGTCGGCAGTGGCCGGCTCTCGATGGGCAGCGCACTGGTGCTGGCGCACGGCGGCGCCTTCGGCATCGCGATGGCGTTGCTCTGGTGGCGTGAGAACGGCAACCGTCGCCCCTGGCAGCGGGTGCGGATGCGCGTCGAGACTCAGCCATGAGGACGGTGCGCCGCCTTTTCTATGCCGACATCGTCACCTCGGTGGCGTTCGTCGCCACGGCGTTCCTGTCGCTCTGGTATTTCATCGATTTCATCGACCAGCTGGCCGACGTGGGCCAGGGCAACTACACCGTGCTGCACGCCGCGGCCTATACGCTGCTGTTGGTCCCGGGACACTTCTACGAGGTGTCGCCGATCGCGGTGCTGATCGGCACCATCTACTCGCTTGCGCGCATGGCGCAGGCCTCGGAATACACCATCTTGCGCACCGGAGGCCTCGGACCTTCACGGGCGCTGCGGCTGCTCGCCATGCTCGGGCTGCTGTTCGCCGCCTTCACCTTCGTCGTGGGCGACTACCTGGCGCCGTTTTGCGAACGCCAGGCCGCCAATCTGCAAGCGATGTTCAAAGGCGGACTGAAGTTCGCCGGCTCGGGGGCGTGGCTCAAAGACCGCGCCACCCTGCCCGACGGCTCGCGCCGCAGCTACTCGATCAATGTCGGCTCGGCCGGTCCGCGCTCGCAACTGCGCGAGATCCGGATCTTCGAATTCGACGCCGAGGGCCGGCTGCTGCGCGGCATCAAGGCAGCCGCGGCACAGATCGAGACCGACCAGAGCTGGACCCTGAAGGACGTGACGGTGACCCGCTGGGTCGACACTGGCGACCCGACCACGGCCGAGGCCCGGGAGGAGCACCTGGCGGCCCTGCCCTTCCAAACCCACCTTTCGGCCGCGGCGGTGGCGGCGGCGGACTCGTCGATCAGCACCATGTCCACCATCGAGCTGGCGCGCTATATCGGCCACCTGTCCGAAAACGAACAGGCAGCGCAGAGCTACCAGATCCAGTTCTGGAAACGCGCGCTGTACCCGTTCGCCTGTGTCGTGATGATCGGACTGGCCCTGCCGTTCGCCTACATGCACGCGCGGGCGGGCGGCGTCAGCCTCAAGGCCTTCGGCGGGATCATGCTGGGCATCAGCTTCGTGCTGCTGAACAACGTGGCGGGCTACCTGGGCTTGTTGCGCAACTGGACCCCCTGGATGGTGTCGGCGGCGCCGAGCGCGTTGTACCTGCTGCTTTCCTTCGCTGCCTTCAGCTGGCTGGTGCGCTACCGATGAGCGTCGCAACGACGCGCGGACTGCTGCTCTTCGCCCATGGCGCGCGCGACCCGCGTTGGGCCGAGCCCTTCGAAGCCGTGGCCGCCCGCGTGCGGGAGCTGGCACCCTGGGTCGTGGTCGAGCTCGGCTACCTGGAACTCATGGCCCCGACCGTCGCCGACGCGGGGGCGCGCCTGGCGACCCAGGGCTGCACCCGGGTCGATGTCCTGCCGCTTTTTCTCGGTGCGGGCGGGCACGTGCGCAAGGACGTGCCCACGATGGTGCTCGCCCTGAGCGAGGCCCATCCCGGCACCGAGTGGCATCTGCAGCGCCCGGTCGGTGAAGCGGCACGTGTCATCGAGGCCATGGCCGAGACCGCTGCGCAACTGCTGATTCCCCGCGAGCCCACGCCATGAATCTGCACCAGTTCCGTTTCGTCCAGGAGGCGGTTCGACGCGATCTGAACCTCACCGAAACCGCGCGCGCCCTGTTCACGTCGCAACCCGGCATCTCCAAGGCCATCCTCGAACTCGAAGCCGAGCTCGGCGTGGACATCTTCGCTCGCCACGGCAAGCGCCTGCGGCGGGTGACCGAGCCCGGGCTGCAAGTGCTCAAGAGCATCGAGGTCATCATGCGCGAGGTCGGCAACCTCAAGCGCATCGGCGAGGAATACTCGATGCAGGACGCCGGCACCTTGTCGATCGCGACCACCCACAGCCAGGCCCGCTACTTTCTGCCCGAGCCGGTGGCGCAGTTGCGGCGGCGTTTTCCCAAGGTCAACATCAGCCTGCACCAGGGATCGCCGCAGCAGGTGGGCCGCATGGTGCGCGACGAGATCGCCGACGTGGGCCTGGCGACCGAGGCGCTCGCCGACTTCGACGAGCTCGTCACCCTGCCGTGCTACGAGTGGCGCCATGCCGTCGTGATGCCGGCCGGCCATCCGCTGGCTCAGGTCGAGCGGATCTCGCTGGAGGACCTCGCCCTGGTGCCGCTGGTGTCCTACCACCCGTCGTTCAGCGGCCGGACCCGGGTCGACCAGGCGTTTGCCCAACGCAGCCTCAAGCCCAACATCGTCCTGGAGGCGATCGATGCCGACGTGATCAAGACCTATGTCCGGATCGGCCTGGGCGTGGGCATCGTCGCCGAAAGTGCGGTTCGCGACGATCCGCCCGGCGGCGACCTGGTGTCGCGTCCGGTCGGGCATCTCTTCGGGTCCAACGTGACTCGCATCGCCTTCAAGCGCGGCGCCTACCTGCGAAACTTCGTCTACGCCTTCGCAGAGATGCTGTCCGACCGGCTGAACCGCAAATTGATCGACGGGGCCATGGCGGGGCTGGCCGACGACTACCAGCTCTGATGCCCCGAACCCGATGCCGACGATGAGCCACCACCACGCTCCCCCCACCCTCACCAGCCGACTGCCCCATGTGGGCACCACCATTTTCACCGTGATGTCGGCGCTCGCCGCGCAGCACGGGGCGGTCAACCTGGGCCAGGGATTTCCGGATTTCGATTGCGACCCGCGGCTTGTCGACGCGGTGGCCGACGCCATGCGTGCGGGCTTGAATCAATATCCGCCGATGGCGGGAGTGATGGCCTTGCGCGAGGCCATCGCTGCGAAGGTTCATTCGCTCTACGGGCATGCCTACGACCCCGACACCGAGATCACCGTGACCGCGGGCGCGACCCAGGCGCTCATCACGGCGATCCTGGCGGTGGTGCGCCCGGGGGACGACGTGATCGTGCTCGACCCCTGCTACGACAGCTACGACCCGAGCATCGTGCTGGCGGGCGGCCGGCCGCGTCACGTCCCCCTGACGCCGGGGACTTTCGAACCCGACTTCGAGCTCATCGGCGCGGCGATCACACCGCGCACGCGCGCCATCATCGTCAACACGCCCCACAACCCGAGCGCCACCGTGTGGTCGAGCCGGCACATGCAGCAACTCGCTGCGTTGCTGCGCGACACCGATGTTCTGGTCCTGGCCGACGAGGTCTACGAGCACATGGTCTACGACGGGGCGGCGCACCAGAGCGTCTGCCGCTGGCCGGAACTGGCCGCGCGCAGCTTTGTCGTGTCGAGCTTCGGGAAGACCTATCACGTGACCGGCTGGAAGGTCGGCCACGTCGCTGCGCCCGCCGCGCTGATGGCGGAATTTCGCAAGGTGCATCAGTTCAACGTCTTCACCGTCAATACGCCGATGCAACACGGGCTGGCGCGATACATGGCCGAGGCTTCGCATCACCTGGCGTTGCCGGCGTTCTACCAGCGCAAGCGGGACCTTTTTCGCGACGGGCTGGCGGCGACCCGACTCAAGGTGCTGGAGACGCGTGGCAGTTTTTTTCAGTGCGTCGACTATGCGGCCGTGAGCGACCTGCCCGAAGCGCAGTTCTGCCACTGGCTGACGACCGAGATCGGCGTCGCGGCGATTCCCTTGGCGGCCTTCTACGAGGGCGGGTTCGAGCAGCGGATGGCACGCTTTTGTTTCGCCAAGAAGGACGAGACGCTGGAGTTGGCGTTGGAGCGGCTGCAGAGGTTGTGACGCGGGATCCTGCCTGACTCGCGGGCAAAGTGCCTGTTCGGGCTGAGCTCGGCAAAGCCGCGCGACCCGCCGCAACATAACGTTTAGGCTGAGCCAGGCAAAGTGCTGCGTGCTCAGTCACCGGCCCTGCGACAAGCAGCTCAGGGCGAACGGGAGTGGGAATGTTGACAGAACGCCCCGGTCGGGCCGAGCTTGTCGAACCGCGCAAAAAGGGCGCGCCCCTGTCGCGAGTTCAGCTCTTGCCCGCCTTCGGATGCGGCAGTGGGTAGGGGACGTCGAGATCGAAATCGATGAAGTTCGAATCCAGCGCGGCAGGCGCCTCCGGCGGGCGGTAGGGCGTGGTTGGCCGGGTGGCCATGTCCTGATTGCGCAACGGCTCGCCGAAGCTCACGTCGAGGTCGACCGGCAGGGTCATCATGTCGCTCGTCTGAAAATCGCCCGGCTGGGTGGTCGCGCTCAGTCGCGCGATCGGCTCTTCGCCCAAATCGCCCAGCGGCAGCAGCACGTCGACACGCGCCGTTGGCGCCACGCCGTCGTGTTCGGCCAGGTCGCGCGCCACCGAATAGAGGAACAACAACTCCCGGTAGGCGGGCAGGTCGAAGGTCTCGTCGGTGTGGTTGCGCCTGAACAAGGACGCATCGAGCGTCTCCATCACCCGGCCCGGGGCCGACCAGAGCCCTTGCAGGCGGGCCAGCGTGTCGGGATAGTCGAGCAAGGTGCGGCCTTGCTGGAGGTCGGATTCCCAGTCGGGCGCGTAGGCGTTGAAGCGCCGGTTGAACCGTTCCCGGATGCGATGGTAGGCATCGCGGTCGCCCAGGCGCCGGTAGATCTCGAGCAGCTTCAGGTAAGGCAACGGACTGATGCCACCGTCGCTGCGCACATGGTTCATCAGCAATTCGATCGCCGCGTCGTCCTGCCCGAGGACGACGAAGAATTCGGCTTGCTGCTCGAGATCGATCAACTCCTCCACCGAGAGCTCGCGCGGCGGCTCGGGGGACAGCGTGATGGGCGACAGCATGCTGCTGACGAAAGGGGCCGGACGGGTCGAGAGGCTGACATGGGCGGGTGGCTCTTCGGCGTCGTCGACCACGGTCGGGGTCGCGAACGCATCCGGGACGGCGACCGAAGGCGCCGGCTGCGTGACCGCCGCGACGACCGGCTCGGTCAGCGGTGCCAGGCGCACGTCCGAGGGCGCGGGGATCGGCGCCGGGCCGGCCCACCACTGGGC
>JALYHO010000198.1 GCA_030776545.1 Pseudomonadota bacterium
TGCCGGCCCGTGGCGGCGCCGCGCTGGCCTGGCGCAGCAGGATCGGAACGTCGCCGCGCAGCACCTCGCGCGCCGCGGGGGTCAGCGCCAGGGTGTTGTACTCGCCGTCGGAGCGCAGGCAGCCGAGCGCGATCAACTGGCGCAGCACCACCCGCCACTGCGCCTCGGTCACGTCGGCACCGATGCCGAAGGTCGAGAGTTGCTGGTGCCCGTGCTGGGTGACCTTCTCGGTGACTTTGCCCCGCAGCACGTCGATCAGGTGGCCGGCGCCGAAGCGCTGCTCGCGCTGCTGATGAAAGCGGTAGATGCAGGAGAGCGCCTTGCGCGCGGCCTCGGTCGCGTCCCAGGTGGCCGGTGGCTGCAGGCAGTTGTCGCAGGCGTTCTGTGCCGCGCTGCACGCGGGACTCGGTTCGCCGAAGTAGGCCAGCAAGCGCACCCGACGGCAATCGTGGGCCTCGGCGAGGGCCAGCAGCGCGTCGAGCTTGCCGCGCTGGGCCCGCTTGAATTCCTCGGCCGCCGGGTTGTCGTCGATCATGCGACGCTGGTTGACGACGTCGGACAGTCCGTAGGCCATCCAGGCGTCGGCGGCCAGGCCGTCGCGGCCGGCCCGACCGGTTTCCTGGTAGTAGGCCTCGATGTTCTTCGGCAGGTCGAGGTGCGCGACGAAGCGCACGTCGGGTTTGTCGATGCCCATCCCGAACGCGATGGTCGCGACCATCACCACTGCGTCCTCGCGCAGGAAGCGGTCCTGGTGGCGGCGTCGCTGGTCGGGGTCCAGGCCGGCGTGATAGGGCAAGGCATTGAGGCCCTCGGCGCGGAGCCAGGCCGCGGTGTCGTCGACCTTCTTGCGCGATTGGCAGTAGACGATGCCGGCGTCGCCTTCGTGTTCGTCCTGGATGAAACGCAGCAGCTGCTTTCTGGCGTCGTCCTTTTCCACCACCGCATAGCGGATGTTGGGCCGGTCGAAGCTGCTCACGAATATGCGCGCTTCGTGCAGCGCGAGGCGCTCGACGATGTCGGCCCGCGTGAGGTCGTCGGCGGTGGCGGTCAACGCCACCCGGGGCACCGCCGGATAGCGCTCGTGGAGCAGGTTCAGCGCGAGGTAGTCTTCGCGGAAGTCGTGGCCCCATTGGCTCACGCAGTGCGCTTCGTCGATCGCGAAGAGGCTCAGCAGGCCGCGGTCGTTCAAGGCATCGAGTTGCGCCAGCATCCGCGCCGTGGTGAGGCGCTCGGGCGCGACGTAGAGCAGGACCAGCCGGCCGCTCATCATCTCGCGCTCGATGCGCTGGGTTTGCTCGAGCGACAGGGAGGAGTTGAGAAACGCGGCGTGCACCCCGGCTTCTTCGAGGGCCCCGACCTGGTCGTGCATGAGCGCGATCAACGGGCTCACGACCACGGCCAGGCCGCTTCCTGCGCGGTGCCGTGCGATCGCGGGCACCTGATAGCACAGGCTCTTGCCGCCGCCGGTCGGCATCAACACGAGTGCGTCGCCGCCGTTGACGACGTGGTCGACGATCTCGGCCTGCGCGCCGCGAAAGGCGGCGTACCCGAAGACGTCGCGAAGGATGGCGTCCGGGGCAGTGGCAGCGGGAGGCGAGGCAGTGGCGGTGGTCACGGGAGGTCGGCAGGCGATAAAGGGCCGATGGTACAGAGCGTCACGGCGGCGGGCACGCGCCCTTTCGGGTGGACGCCCGGGTCGGGGTGATTCCCGCTTGTCGGGGGACCGCGAAAAGGGCTCGGGAGCGATAATTCACGGAATTCCCGATTTCCCTCCCCCGGAGCACTTCCATGGCATCAGTCAACAAGGTCATCGTTCTCGGCAACCTGGGCCGCGACCCCGAGGTGCGCTACACCCCGAGCGGGGCGGCGGTCTGCAACCTGCGCATTGCCACCACCCGCAACTGGAAGTCCAAGGAAAGCGGTGAGCGCGTCGAAGAAACCGAGTGGCACTCGGTCGTCCTCTACGACCGCCAGGCCGAGATCGCCGGCGAATACCTCAAGAAAGGGCGCCCGGTCTACATCGAAGGCCGCCTGAAGACGCGCAAGTGGCAGGACAAGGACGGCGTCGACCGCTACACCACCGAAATCGTCGGCGACTCGATGCAATTGCTCGGCGGTCGCGAAGGCGCCGGCGGCACGGCCGGGGGGTCTGGCGGCGAGGACGAAGGCGGCGGCTACGCGGAGCGCAGCGCGTCGCCACGCCCGGCAGCGTCTCGGCCTCCCGCCGGGGCGCCCCGCCCGGCGCCGGTGGCAAAGCCGGCGTCGACGGGGTTCGACAACATGGATGACGACATTCCTTTCTGAAAGCTTCAGCCCGAATGGGATGTTTTGGGTATCCGCCCTGAGCTCGTCGAAGGGCCGGTGACTGAGCACTCGAGGCTTCGACACGCTCAGCCCGAACGGTATTGTTTGTACTCTCCACAACGCGCCCGGCGCGCTTGTCGAAGCCTTGCGTGACTGGCTGACTTGACGCTGCGCTAGTGAATGCCGGACGGTCGCGGGGCAGCCCGCCGACCTCCCCGCCCTTTCACGCCTCGGCCACCGCCGCGTCCTTGACCGCGCCGGGCGCGTCGAGCAGGTGCAGGTCCGGCAGCCGGCTGGCCCACCAGAGCGAGAGCAGCGAGACGCCCGCGGCGAGCCACATCACGTGGCGAAACGCGGCGTCGTCGGCGTTGCCCATGCCGCCGGGGTGAGCGGTTTCCAGCAGCGCGCCCAGGCCTTCCGTCCCCATGCCGGGTGTTTTCAGGAGCTGCAGCAGCACCGAGCTCAGCACGGCGATGCCGACGGCGCCGCCGAGCAGCCGGAAGAAGGCGGTCAGGGCCGTCACCGTGCCGATCTGGGCCCGCGGCACCGATTGCTGCACCGTGATCAGGGTCGTGGGCATCTGCAGCCCCATGCCCAGGCCCAGCACGACGAGCGCGCACGCGGCCACGGCGCCGGTGGGCGGGTTCAGGCCCAGCGTCAGCAAGGCCAGCGGCACGGCCGCCACGCCGATGCGCTGCAGCGGCAGTACCCGCCCGGTACGGCCCAGCCAGCGGCCACTCGTGAACGCCGCGGTCGGGATCGCGAGCGTCAGGGGAAGCAGGCGCAGGCCGGCGTCGGCAGCGCTGAAGCCGGCGCTCAGTTGCAGCCTCAGCGGCACCAGCACGGACATCGCGATGAAGATGAAAAAGCAGACGAAGAGCATCCCGCAGCAGGCCACGACGGTGCGGTTGGCAAAGAGGCCGAGCGGCACGATCGGGTCGGAATGGCGCCTTTGCTGGCGCACGAAAAGCACCAGCAAGGCCGCCGCGAGCGCCCAGCCTGCCAGGTTCCACGGGTCGGACCACGCCGTGCCCTGGCCGACACGGGTGATCGGCACCAGGCCGGCGGTCAGGCCACCGAGCAACAGCAAGGCGCCCAGGATGTCGAGGCGCACCGCGCCGCCACGCGCCGGCAGCGCACCCAGCGAGCGGTGCACCAGCACCAGGGCAACGAGGCCGACCGGGAGGTTGATCCAGAAGATCCAGGGCCAGGAGAGGAATTGCGTGAGGAGGCCGCCCACCACGGGCCCGAGCATGCTCGCGACCGCCCAGACGACGCTCACATAGCTCTGGTATCGACCCCGCTCGCGCAGCGGCACGACATCGGCCACAACCGACTGGGACGTCGCGAGCAAGCCTCCGCCGCCTGCCCCCTGCAGCACCCGCGCCAGCACCAGCTGAGGCAGGCTCTGGGCCAGCGCGCAGCCCACCGAGGCGAGCAGGAAGATCCCGATCGCGATCGTCATGACCTTGCGGCGGCCGATGAGGTCGCTCAGTCGTCCATAGAGCGGCGTGAAGACGGTGCAGGCGATCAGGTAGCCCGAGATGACCCAGGCCATCCATTCGAACCCGCCCAGCTGACGCGCGATCGTCGGCACGGCCACGCTCACGATCGTCTGATCGAGGGCCGCCAGCAGGATGGTCGTCAGCACGGCCGCGATGGCGGCACGAAATTGGCTGGGCGTGAGCCGAGGGGTCTCAGGGGTCACTGTAGAAGAGGGAATACGCAACGCGGCTGCGGAGCATGCCTCAATTCGTGCGTCCGTGCTTGACCGGGCTTTCTGGTGGCTTCACCCCGGTGGCGGGCCGTGGCCGGCCACCAGCCCGGCCATCGCCACCGCGTTCGCGTCGCCCTGGGCCCGCAGTCCCTGCATCACGCCGCTGCGGTCGGCCGCGCTCCGATTCTGGCTGACCTTCCACTTGCCCGACAGCGCGCTCAAGGTGAGTTCGATGCCGACGATGGCGCCCAGCATCGACTCGATGTAGTCGGCAGGGGCGTCGGTGACCGCCCACGGTGCCGGCCGAGCCGCTTCGTGGCGCTCGGTCAGGCGGCTCACCAGCGCCAGCAGCCAGGCACGATCCTCGACCGCGCGCAGCCGCCCGCGGGCCTGCACCTCGGCGTAGTTCCAGGTCGGGACCACCTTGCCGGTGTCGGCCTTGCCCGGATAGAGGGACGGCGAGACGTAGACCTGCGGGCCCCGGAACACGACCAGTGCGTCGAGATCCGTGCGGGCCTCGCGCCAGACCGGGTTGGCGCGCGCCACATGACCGCGCAGGATCCCCGGACCGCCCGCGGGGCCGTGCTCGAGGAGGAAAGGGATGCTGTTGGCGGCGAGCTCGCCAGAGGTCGACAGGGTGACGAGCGAGGCCAGCGGGAACTCCCGGATGAGCGCCTGCAGGACGTCGGGACGGGACTCCTCGAAGGCGGCGGGCAGATACATGAGGGCACTCCTGTCGATCGAGCCCCCAGTGTCGCCGAGTTCGCCGCGCCTGCGCCGGTCAGTGCAGCGTGAAGGCGTTGCCCGCCACGATGCGTGGCCGGTGCGTCGCCGCCCATGCGGCGGCCCAGGCGCCGAACTCGGTCGCCGGCATCGGTCGGCCCATGTAGTAGCCCTGGGCCTCGTCGCAGGACAGGTCGCGCAGGGCGTCCCAGACCTTGCTGCTCTCCACCCCTTCGGCGACCACGCTCAGGCCGAGGTTGTGCGCCAGGTCGATGGTCGAGCGGACGATCTTGGCGTCGTCGAGCTCCTCGACCATGTTCATCACGAAGGATTTGTCGATCTTGAGTTCGTCGACCGGCAAGCGCTTGAGGTAGGCGAGCGACGAGTACCCCGTGCCGAAATCGTCGATCGACAGCTTGAAGCCGAGCGCGCTGAGCCGGTTCAGCGTGGACAGCGCGCGCTGCGGGTCGTCCATGATGGCGCTTTCCGTGATCTCGAGGCAGAAGCCCTCGGCCGGGACGCGGTGCTTGACCAGCAAGGCGTCGAATTTTTGCGGCAGTTCGGGGTCCAGCAGGTCGCGCGTCGACAGGTTCACCGACAAGGTCACGGACAGCCCCTCGGCCTGGAGCATCAGCCAGTGGCGCGCCGCTTCCTCGAAGACCCACAGCGTCAGGGTGCGGATGAAGCCGGTCTGCTCCGCGAACGGGATGAATTCCATCGGCGGCACGAGGCCACGTGTCGGGTGGACCCAGCGCACCAGCGTCTCGGCGCCGCCGACGCGGCTGTTGTCGAGCAGCAGCTTGGGCTGCAGGAAGAGGCGCAGCTCGCCCTGCTCGACCGCGCGGCGCAGCTCGGTCAGCAGCGACAAGGTCTGGCTGCTGGAGGCATCGATCGAGGCGTCGTACATCAGCGGCCCCTGGGTCCGGCGCTTGGCCGCATACATCGCGACCTCGGCCCGGCTGAGCAGCGCATCGGCGTCGTTCGCGTGCTCGGGCCAGCACGCCATGCCGATGCCCGCGCCCATGTCCACCGTGTGTTCTTCGAGCACCAGCGGCGCGTCGAAGGCGGCGCCGATCCGCTCGGCCACGGACCGCGCCAGGTCGGCGTCACCTTCGCGCAGGAGCACGGCGAATTCGTCCCCCCCGAGGCGCGCCACCAGGTCGTCGCCGCGCACCATCTGCTGGCTCAGGCGTTCACCGACCCGCCCCAGGAGCAGGTCGCCGACCCGGTAGCCGAGCAAGTCGTTGACGTGCTTGAAGCGGTCGAGGTCGAGCATGATCACCGCCACGGTCCGCCGCGGATCGTCGCTGGCCGCGGCGATCGCCTCGCGCACCGCGTCGCGGAAGCGCACCCGGTTGGGCAGGCCGGTCAAGCTGTCCCAGTAGGCGAGTTTCAGGATTTGGGCCTGCTTCTCGGCCACGCTGACGCGCATCTGCTCGAAGGCATGCGCCAGATGGCCGATCTCGTCGTCGCGGCGCTGGTCGCCGATCGGCGTCGCGTAGTCGCCCGCGCGAAGCCGGTCGGCGGCCGCGGAAAGCGCGCGCAGCGGAATGCTCACGCGGCGCGCGGTGAACAGGCTGCCGAACACGAACACCACGAATCCGACCAGCGTGATGACGGCCAGCGCGATTTGCAGGTCGCGCGGCGGCCGCACGGCCGCGTCGACCGAAAGGGACAGCAACGCCAGCGCCGAGGGCGTGAGCCAGGCGGCACGCACGCCGAGTTCTTCGCCGCCGAGCGTCACCGAGCGCATGCCTTCGACAGGCGCTTGCGAGGTCGACCAATCGGCACGGCTGAACCCTTGCGCACGCCCGGAGGGGAGGTCGGTCAGGGCGACTCGCCAGGTCGCCCGTTCGGTCTCGCGGGTCAGGAGGGTCAGGTGCAATGCCGACAGTGAGCCCATGTCTGCCACCAGCTTTTGCTCGAGCGGAAATCCCATCAGCACCCAGCCGACCGTGACCGGCGCTTTCATGGGCACCAGCACCACCTGGTGGGGCCGGCCGCCGAGTTGGGCGATGCCGACCGCAGGCTGCCCGGCGCTGGCCTGCGCGCCCAACCGAGCCGCCACGGCGGCGAGATCCGGGGCGAGGCCGCCGGTGGCGGCGCGCAGCCGAAAATCGGTGCTCAGCAGAGCGACTTCGGTCGCGCCGATGCGGGCGCCGTGGTTGGCGAGCGCCGAGACGACGGTCGCGTTGTCGTCCGAGAGCACGGCTTGCTTGAAGCCGTAGTCGGCGGCGAGCACGGTCGCGCCCTGGCTGAGTTTCTGGGCGTTCTGCGCCAGCAGCGCGAGCAGCACCCGTTCGCCCAGCTGCAGCTGCGACGGCAGTCCGCTGCGCGCATGTTGTTCCAGGCTCGCCCGGATGGCGGTGAAGCTCGCGACCTGCACCGCCAGCAGCATGCCCAGGCTCAGGGTGACGATGCGCGCGCCGATCGAGCGGCCGAACCACGGCAGTGCGAATGTCATGGTTCGTCCTTGACGGGCAGTTGCAGCGGCAGGGCCACATCCGCGGTCCCGATCGTCAGCGCGAGCGCGGCCGGGTCGGTGCCGGTGGCGAGCCCGGGGTGCCAGGTGCGCAGCCGATAGGCGCCGGCCGGCACGCCTTCGATCCGGATGCGCCCGTCGGGACCGCTGCGCGCCGCCCAAGGGGTGTCGGACACGACCACCCAGGCGGCCATGCTGTCGTGGATGTTGCATCCCAGCACCGCGATGCCCGGGAGATCGAACACCACCGGAACACCCGGAACCCCGGCATAGAGCTTGATCTCGAAAGTCTTGATGGGCGAGAACGAATAGACCTGGTGCCGGACCGTGTCGAAGTTGGGGAAGGTGACTCGGGTTCCGGTCGTGATCAATGTCACGCGCGGGTTGAATCGCCGCTTGGACTGGGAGATCTCGACGGCTTCCATCGGCCGGACCGTGGCTTTGACCCCGACCGGCTCGAGCAAGGCCACGGCGTCGCCGAGCGGGGCGCCGGCGGCGTCGGCAACGCGCAGTTCGAGCACCGCGGCCTGGAGACATCCGGGTCCGCACGCGGCCAGACCGAGCGCGAGGCGCGCGGTGAACCAGCGTATCGTGTGTGTCCTCAAACCCGTCAACATGCCAAAGCGCCCATGGGAGTCCGTGACCCATCGGGCCCCGATACCGCTTTTTCGGCGCTTGGACGAGGAACTGAACCCGACCCGCCTGCGACCCGACCGCTCGACTCAGGCGCGGGAGGTGTCGCGCTTCGGCAATGTCCAGCCGGGGCGGATGAAGTGGCAGGTGTAGCCGTTCGGGATGCGTTCGAGGTAGTCCTGATGCTCGGGTTCGGCTTCCCAGAACGGGCCCGCCGGCGCCAATTCGGTCACGACCTTGCCCGGCCAGAGCCCTGACGCGTTCACGTCGGCGATGGTGTCTTCGGCCACCTGCTTCTGGCTCTCGCTGGTGTAGTAGATCGCCGAGCGGTAGCTCGCGCCCATGTCGTTGCCCTGACGATTGCGGGTGGTCGGGTCGTGGATCTGGAAAAAGAATTCCAGCACGTTCCGATAGCTGGTGCGGGCCGGATCGAAGATGACCTCGATCGCCTCCGCATGGCTGCCGTGGTGCCGATAGGTCGCGTTGGCCACGTCCCCGCCGGTGTAGCCGACCCGGGTCGACACGACGCCGGGCTGGCGCCGGATCAGGTCCTGCATGCCCCAGAAGCAGCCGCCGGCAAGCACGGCGCGTTCGGTCGTCACAGCACGTCCTCCACCTGTTCCACGTAGTCACCATAGCCTTCGGCCACCATCGCGTCGCGGTGGATGAAGCGCAGCGAGGCCGAATTGATGCAGTAGCGCAGACCGCCCCGGTCGCGCGGCCCGTCGTCGAACACATGGCCCAGGTGGCTGTCCCCGTGGGCCGAGCGCACCTCCGTGCGCACGTGGCCGAACGAGGTGTCGCGCAATTCCTTGACGTGCGCCGGCTCGATGGGCTTGGTGAAGCTCGGCCAGCCACATCCCGATTCGAACTTGTCCGACGACGCGAAGAGCGGCTCGCCCGAGACGATGTCGACGTAGATTCCGGGCTCCTTGTTGTAGAGCAGCTCGCCGCTGCCGGGCGCTTCGGTACCGCTGCGCTGGGTCACGCGGAACTGCTCCGGCGTGAGCCGGGCCAGGGCGTCGGGGGTCTTGCTGTACGTGGGCATGCCAGGCACTCCTCAGGGGGTCGACGGATGGGACGAGCGCCATTTTGGCTGGTGCCGGCCGCCTCCACTGGGTCGTGCCGGCTTGCCCTGCCTCGGTACAGGGTCGGCGCCGAGGGTCACGCCATGCAGGCGCCGGCGTCCGCGGCATCGATCACGCCGCCGCCCAGGCACACCTCGCCGTCATACACCACGGCCGACTGCCCGGGCGTCACGGCCCACTGCGGCGGGTCGAAACGCAGCTCGAAACTTGCCGGCGCGCGCGCCGCGAAGCGGCACGCCGCATCCTGTTGGCGGTAGCGGGTCTTGGCCGCCAGGGTGGCGGGGCTGGCCGGGGGCATGCCGGCAATCCAGTGCGCGTCGGCGGCGATCAAGTGCCGGGACAGCAGCCACGGGTGGTCGTGTCCCTGGACCGCATACAGCACGTTGGCGGCCATGTCCTTGCGGGCGACGAACCACGGCGCGTGCGAGCCGCCGCCGCGCGCGCTCCCGCGTTCCTTGACGCCGCCGATGCCGATGCCTTTGCGCTGACCCAGCGTGTAGAAGCTCAGGCCGACGTGCTCGCCGATCGTGCGGCCACGGTCATCGAGGACAGGCCCCGGGGCATGGGCGAGGTAACGATTCAGGAACTCGCGGAAGGGGCGCTCGCCGATGAAGCAGATGCCGGTGGAGTCTTTCTTCTTCGCGTTCGGCAGGCCGATGTCGGCGGCGATGCGGCGGACCTCGGTCTTGGCCAGCTCACCGACCGGAAACCAGGTCCGGGCCAGCTGCTGCTGGGTCAGGCGGTGCAGGAAATAGCTCTGGTCCTTGAGGGGGTCCAGTCCCTTGCACAACTCGAACCGGCCGGCGCGTTCGCGCACGCGAGCGTAGTGACCCGTCGCGATCCGGTCGGCGCCCAGTCGGACGGCGTGATCGAGGAAGGCCAGGAACTTGATCTCGGCGTTGCAGAGCACGTCCGGGTTGGGCGTGCGGCCGGCGGCGTATTCGCGCAGGAATTCGGCGAACACGCGGTCTTTGTAGTCGGCCGCGAAGTTGACATGCTCGAGCTCGATGCCCAGCACGTCGGCCACCGCAGCGGCATCGACGAAGTCGATGTTGGACGAGCAGTACGCGTCGTCGTCGTCGCCCTCCCAGTTTTTCATGAAGATGCCGACCACTTCGTGGCCCTGGCGCTTGAGCAGGTGCGCGGTGACGGCCGAGTCGACGCCGCCCGACAGGCCGACGACGACACGCTGGGGTTTCATGGGGGGAGATTTTAGGCGGGGTCGGGACGGCGCATGCCCGACCCCGCCGGATCCCACCCGCCTATTCCTTGCGCTCGGGGACGACCACCGACGCGTCCGTGGTCACCACGTCCAGCGGATGGCTGCGGCCCGCGAGGAAATCCTCCACGCACCCGAGCACGTGGGGGCTGCGATGGCGCGCCCGGCTGGCGCGCAGGTCCTCGACCGACATCCACAGGGTCCGGACGATCCCGACGTCGAGCGGCCGCGCCGGATCCGGCTCACCCACGCTGCCGGCATAGGCGAAGCGCACATAGGTCACGTCCTCGCCAGTCGCCGGCCGCTGGAAGCGCGAGAGGTAGATGCCGATCAGCCGATCCGGCGTGAAGGCACATGCGGTCTCTTCGAGCACTTCCCGGATCACGGCTTGCTCGGGCGATTCCGCCGGGTCCAGATGGCCCGCCGGGTTGTTGAGCTTGAGACCCTCGGGGGTCTCCTCTTCGACGAGCAGGAATTCGCGGCGAGGGCCCACCCGGCGCTCGATGACCGCAGCCACGGTGACACTCGGTTTCCAGCGGGGTCCCATGCCGCCGATGTTAGGACAACGGCGATTTGTGTAAGCTCCGCCAAAATCCACAAGTCGTCTGCGCCGAGGAGGCCACCCATGCTGATAGGAGTCCCGCTGGAAACGGCGGCTGGTGAATCGCGCGTGTCCGTCACGCCGGAAACGGCGAAAAAGTTGAAAGCGCAGGGCCACACGATCCGGGTCCAGTCCGGCGCCGGCCTGGCGGCGAGCGTCACCGATGCGGCCTATGAAGCCGCCGGCGCCGAGATCACCGACGCCGCCGGCGCCTTCGGCTGCGAGTTGGTCCTGAAAGTCCGCTCCCCCCTGCACAGCGAACTCTCGCTGATGCACAGCGGGGCCAACCTGGTGGGCATGCTCAATCCGTACGACAGCGATGGCCTGCACCGCCTGGCCGGCGCGGGCATCACCGGCTTCGCCCTCGAGGCCGCGCCTCGCACGACCCGCGCGCAGAGCATGGACGTGCTGTCCAGCCAGGCCAACATCGCCGGCTACAAGGCGGTGCTGATCGCAGCCGACCGCTATCAGCGTTTCTTTCCCATGTTGATGACGGCCGCCGGCACCGTCAAGGCGGCACGCGTCGTGGTCCTCGGCGTCGGCGTGGCCGGGCTGCAGGCGATCGCGACGGCCAAGCGCCTGGGGGCGGTGATCGAGGCCTCGGATGTGCGTCCGAGCGTGAAAGAGCAGGTCGAGTCGCTCGGCGCGAGGTTCATCGACGTCCCCTACGAGACCCCGCAGGAGAAGGAAGCGGCCGAGGGCGTCGGCGGCTACGCCAAGCCCATGCCGCAAAGCTGGCTGGACCGGCAACAGGCCGAAGTCGCCAAGCGCATCGCGGCCGCCGACATCGTCATCACGACCGCGCTGATTCCCGGCCGCCCCGCCCCGGTTCTGGTCAGCGAGGCGATGGTCCAGGCGATGAAGCCCGGCTCGGTGATCGTCGACCTGGCCGCAGCCAACGGCGGCAACTGCCCGCTCACCGAGGCCGGCAAGACGGTCGTGCGGCACGGCGTGACCCTGGTCGGCGAGACCAACCTGCCGGCGCTGGTCGCGGCCGACGCGAGTGCGCTCTACGCCCGCAACGTGTTCGATTTTCTCAAGCTCGTGCTGACCGCGGAGGGTCGCTTCGACATTCCGATGGACGACGACATCGTCGCCGCCTGCCTCATGACCCGTGGCGGCGAAGTCCGACGCAAGTAGCCCTTCGGGCACCGAAAAGAAAGTCTCCCATGGAACATGAAATCGTCTCTCACACCGTCACCAACCTGATCATATTCGTCCTGGCGATCTACGTCGGCTACCACGTCGTCTGGACCGTCACGCCGGCCTTGCACACCCCCCTCATGGCGGTCACCAACGCGATCTCGGCCATCGTGATCGTCGGCGCCATGCTGGCCGCGGGGTTGACGGTGGGCGGGGTCGGCAAGGCCTTCGGCGTGCTCGCGGTGGCGCTGGCGGCGGTCAACGTCTTCGGTGGTTTCCTGGTCACCCGCCGCATGCTGGAAATGTTCAAGAAGAAGGAACGCAAGCCGGTCGCCGGCGCGGCTGCCCCGGAGCGCGCGCCATGAGCATGAACCTCGTCACTCTGCTCTACCTGGTCGCGAGCGTGTGCTTCATTCAGGCGCTCAAGGGCCTGAGCCACCCGACCACCTCGATCCGCGGCAACATGTTCGGCATGACCGGCATGGCGATCGCGGTCGTGACCACCGGTGCGCTGATCTTCAAGCTCGCCGAGCAAGCCGGCCACAGCGGGCTGGCCGGCCTGGTCTGGGTGCTGCTGGGCCTGCTGGCCGGCGGCTCGCTCGGCACCGTGATGGCGCGACGGGTCGAGATGACCAAGATGCCCGAGCTGGTCGCGTTCATGCACAGCATGATCGGTATGGCCGCGGTGTTCATCGCGATCGCCGCGGTCGCCGAACCGCTCGCGTTCGGGATCGTCGCCGACGGCGGCGATCCGATCCCCGGCGGCAACCGGCTCGAACTCGCACTCGGCGCGGCGATCGGGGCGGTCACTTTCAGCGGCTCGGTGATCGCCTTCGGCAAGCTCTCCGGCAAATACAAGTTTCGGCTGTTCCAGGGGGCTCCGGTGCAGTTCCCGGGTCAGCACCTGCTCAACCTGGCGCTCGGGCTGGGACTGCTCTACTTCATCTATGGCTTCGTCCAGAGCCAGGCCTGGATCGACTTCCTGATGTTGCTGGCGATCGCGTTCGTGCTCGGGGTCCTGATCATCATTCCGATCGGCGGCGCCGACATGCCGGTGGTGGTCTCCATGCTCAACAGCTATTCGGGCTGGGCCGCCGCGGGGATCGGCTTCTCGCTCAACAACGCCATGCTCATCGTCGCCGGCTCGCTGGTGGGATCGTCCGGCGCGATCCTGAGCTACATCATGTGCAAGGCGATGAATCGCTCGTTCTTCAACGTGATCCTCGGGGGGTTCGGTGGCGAAGCGACGGCCGGTGGCGGCGCCAAGGCCGAGCAGCGCCCGGTCAAGAGCGGCAGCGCCGACGACGCGGCCTTCATACTCGGCAATGCCGAGACGGTGGTGATCGTTCCCGGCTATGGACTGGCGGTGGCGCGGGCCCAGCACGCGGTCAAGGAACTCGCCGCCAAGCTCACCGAGAAAGGCGTGACCGTCAAATACGCGATCCATCCGGTGGCCGGCCGCATGCCCGGTCACATGAACGTGTTGCTGGCCGAAGCCGAGGTTCCCTACGACCAGGTCTTCGAGATGGAAGACATCAACGGCGAGTTCGGCCAGGTCGACGTGGCGATCATCCTGGGCGCCAACGATGTCGTGAACCCGGCCGCGCACACCAAGGGCAGCGCCATCTACGGCATGCCGATCCTGGAGGCCTACCGGGCCAAGACCGTCATCGTCAACAAGCGCTCGATGGCGGCCGGGTACGCGGGGCTCGACAACGAGCTCTTCTACATGGACAAGACCATGATGGTGTTCGGTGACGCCAAGAAGGTGGTCGAGGACATGGTCAAGGCGATCGAGTGAGGCCCTTCCTTGCCGACTAGGCCGCGAGCAAGGTCGCGACCTCCGCGGCCGAGCGAACGCCTAGCTTGGCATACACGCGGGCCCGGTGGACTTCGACCGTGCGCACCGAGACATGCAATTCGTCGGCGATGACCTTGTTCTGCTTGCCGGCGGCCACTCGCAGCGTCACCTCGTGCTCGCGCTCGGTCAGGCTGGCCAGGCGGGCGCGGCGCTCGGCGCTGCGCGCATCGGTCTGGCGCATGGCGGAATCGACCGCGAGAGCCTGTTCGACACGCTCGGCCAGCGCGTTGTCGCTGTAGGGCTTTTCCAGGAAATCGAAGGCGCCCTGTTTCAGGGCCTCGACCGCCATCGGGATGTCGCCGTGTCCGCTCAGGAACAGGACCGGGTTGCGCAGACGGCGGGCGGCGAGTTCGGCGAAAACCTTCAGGCCCGACATCGGTTCCATGCGCACGTCCAGGACAAAGACGCCCACGACAAGCTGCGCGCCATCGATCGCCGCCAGCAGCGCCGGACCGTCCGCGAAGCTGCGGACCTCGAGCCCGCGCGAGGCGAGCAAGAAGCCCAGTGCATCGCGCACCGCAGCCTCGTCGTCGAGCAACCAGACGGTGCCGGCTGCGCTGCTCAAAGCAGACTTTCCTCGGCCTGGGGATGCGCCGTGGCCGCCTGCGATCCGGGGGGCAAGCCGAGCGTGAACCAGGCCCCGCCGCCGGGTGCGGACTGGGCGTCGAGGGTGCCGTGGTGGGCCTCGACGATGGAACGGCAGATCGCCAGGCCCATGCCCATGCCCTCGCGCTTGGTCGTGTAGAAGGCGGCACACAGTGCCTCGATCGAGCGACCCTGAAGGCCCGGCCCGGTGTCGCGCACGTCGATGAGAACCTGTCCGGCCGCACCGCTGCGGGTTCGAACTTCGATGCGACGCGGGGCGCCGGGAGGGACTTCGCCGAGCGCATCGCAGGCGTTGCGCACCAGGTTGATGACCACTTGCTCGATCAGCACCGCGTCGGCGACGACCAGGGGCAGGTCGGGGTCGAGGTCCAAGGTGAGTTGCACCCGCTGACGTGCCAGTTCGCGCGTCAGCAAGGTCACGCTGCCTTCGACCACCGCATTCAGCGCGCACGCCTCGGGTTGCGGTTCATGGCGGGTCAGGAACTGGCGGATGCGCTGCACGATGCGCCCGGCGTGAGCCGCTTGCTCGCCGAGGCGCTGCAGTGCGCGCAGCACCACCGCATCGATCGGCGCTTGGCCCGGAGTGTGCCGCTGGAGCGAATTGAGGACGCCCGCGTTGTAGCTCGAGATCGCCGTGAGCGGCTGGTTCAGTTCGTGCGCCAGGGTCGAGGCGATCTCTCCCAGCATCGTCAGGCGCGCATGGTGCGTCATGGTCTCGACCTGGCGGCGTTCGCGGTCCGCCAGGCGCTTCTTCTCGGTGATGTCGACCACCGAACCCATCCATCCGATCTGCCGCCCCCCGGCGTCGACCAGCCGTGCTTCGAACAGCATGATGTCGAGCGCGCGGCCGTCGCTGCGAAGCCAGCGCGCTTCGTAGCCTTCGGGCGGAGCGTCGCCAGCCATGTTGCGGCGGTGACGCTGCATCGATTCCTCGAGTTGGTCGGGTGGCCAGTAGGGCATCGGTGGACGCAGGCCGTGGAGGGCCTCGGGCGCGTACCCGACCATGTCGGCGAAGGCGCGGTTCACGTAGAGGATGCGCCCGTCGAGGTCGCGAGCGCGCAGGCCCACCGTGAGCGAATCCTCCATCGCGCTGCGCCACGCCGCCTCGGTGCGCCAGGCCGCTTCGGCACGCGAGACGCCCAGGACCTGGCGCCGCAGCATCCAGGTGATCGCGGCGATCAGCAGCAAGAACCCGCACACCATGGCCATCGGCAAGCCGCGATACCAGGGCGCGACGGGATCGCGCGCGATCAACTCGAGGTAGGTGTCGGTCAGGGCCGGCTCCAGGGTGATCCGGTAGGACTCGCGGCCGCGGGCGTCGCGGTTGTCGGTGGTCGAGGCCAGGACATCGCCGAAGCTGTCGACCAGGCGCACGTCGTATTTGCGCGCCAGCCACCAGGGCACGTTCTGGCGCAGCATGTCGGTGGGCGAATACCGTGCCACCAGCGCCCCGCCCGATGGCAGCGCGGCGCGCAGATGGGCCGAAAGTCCGCTGCCGAAGGCGGTCGCCGGCCGGTCCGATGTCGGTCCCTGCTCCGGCAGATGGGCGACGATCCGGTTGCTCGCGTCGAGCCAGGTCAGTGAGATCCAAAAGCGGTGCAAGCCCTGCTGCACTTCGGGCGCGAGCGCGAATTCCGCCGCGCCGAGGGGGCGGGCCTCGAGTTCGCTCGCGAACCCGGCGAGTCGTGCCTGTTCCTGCTCGATTCGACTGCCGACCTGGGTTTGCAGGGACAGCGCATCGGTGATGAGTTCGCCACGCTGCGCGTCGCGCTCGACCTGGGCAACATGCTGCAGCCACGCCAGGGCGCCCGCGACGAAGCAAAGGGAAAGGAGCAGCGGTAGGGCCCACAGGCCACGCCGCTGGGCCGGCCGCGGCGGCAGTGCGAAGGCCGGACGGCGCGGCGCGAAGTGCGCCCGGGCGTCATC
>JALYHO010000199.1 GCA_030776545.1 Pseudomonadota bacterium
GGTCAGGTTCGAGCGCGACGAGCGCATCGCCGCGATCGTCGCCAACTGGCCGGCCGGCGCGACCGCCGCGCGCGCCGCGCGCCTGGGCCTGTCACCGCCTGCCGATTTCGCCGAGATCATTCGTCTCTACCTCGACGAACACGGCGCCGGCCCGACGGCGTCGACCCGCGGTTAGGGTGGTTCGCCGACGGCATGGCGTCCCACACCGAAAGCGCTGCTTTGGCCGACAATGCCTCGACGCCGCTCGAGCGGCCGATCCGATTCCCACAACATCTGGAGACTTCGATGACCCGCACCCTGTCCACCGTGTTCTGCGCCACCCTGCTCGTGTCGGCTGTCGCCCTGAGCGGCTGCAACTCGACCCCCATGGGTCAAACCGCTCCGATGATGAGCGGACAGTCTTTCCGTGCCACGCTCTCGGGCGCAGCCGAAGTCCCCGCCAACGCATCTGGCGGCAACGGCGCGCTCGAGGCCAAGTTCGACAAGGCGAGCAATGTGCTGACCTACAAACTGACCTACGCGGGCCTCACGGGACCGGCAACCATGGCCCATTTCCACGGCCCCGCCGCCCCCGGCACCAACGCCGGGGTGGTGGTACCCATCGCCAACCCCACCAGCCCGATCGCCGGCCAGGCGACGTTGACCGCCGCGCAAGCCGCCGACCTGATGGACGGCAAGTGGTACGTCAACGTGCACACCGCCCAAAACCCTGGCGGCGAGATTCGCGGTCAGGTGCTGGCCAACTGACGTAACGCTCGAGCCCCCGAGAGGGGGTGCGCCACGGGAGGTCCGGGTCGCCCCGCGCTCGTCGAAGGGCGATGGCGGGGCCCGCCGGGCTGCAGCGCTCGGCGGTCAAGAGGCGGCGGTTTCCTTGTCCTGCAGGAAGCGCCACATCACCTTGCCCGAACCCGACTTGGGCAAGGCCTCGACGAACTCGACCAGCCGAGGCACCTTGTACGCCGCCATGTGCTCGCGGGCCCAGGCCGTGATGTCTTCGGGGGTCGTTTTGCCACGGGCCTCGGCACGCAGGACCACCACGGCCTTGACGGTCTCGCCCCGGTAGGCGTCGCGCGCGGAGATGATGCAAGCTTCCTGAACCGCCGGATGCTTGTAGAGCAGCATCTCGACCTCGGCCGGCCAGACCTTGAAGCCGCTCGCGTTGATCATCCGCTTCAGACGATCGGTCATGAAGAAGTAGCCTTCTTCGTCCATCCTCCCGAGGTCGCCGGTCCGAAAGAAGGTGTACCCGTCGACCTCGACGAAGGCTTCGCGGGTCGCCTCCGGGTGACCCCAATAGCCTTTGAACAGCATCGGCCCGCGGCTGACGATCTCGCCGACTTCGCCGGGAGGCAGTTCGCGCAGGGTGAGCGGATCGACGACACGCGAGTCGACGCCGAAGATCGGCACACCCAGGCATTGCAGCTTGGCGCGGTCGGGCGGGTTGGCGTGGGTCGGTGCCGCGGTTTCGGTCAGCCCGTAGCCTTCGACGAAGGGCAAATTGAATTCGTCCAGCAGTCGCTGCGCCACCGCTTGGGGCATCGCTGCGCCGCCGCCGCTGAGATAGCCGAGTGAGCGCAGGTCGAACTGCTTGTAGTTGGGGCTGGCGAAAAGGTCGATGATCATCGTCGGGATGCAGGTCCAGTGCGTCACCGCGTACTTGGAGATCATCCGCCCGGCCAGTTCGCGGTCCCAGCGCGGCAGCAGCACGCTGGTGCAGGCGTTGTAGATGCTCCCGAGCAGGCCGTAGACCATGCCGGTGATGTGGAACATCGGCACCACGGTCAGCGTCACGCTTTCGGGCCCGACATGGCCCCACGCGCCGCCCCCGACCGAGTTCGACATCAGGGTTCGGTGCGTGTGGATGCACCCCTTGGGCAGACCCGTCGTGCCTGAGGTGTAGGGCAGCAGCGCCAGGTCGTCGGGCTGGGCGGTGGTCGGGCCGGGCGGCAGGGCACGCGCCAGCACGTCGGTCCAGCGCGCGCAGCCTTCGGGCAGCACCGGATCGCTGCGCAGCCACGCCTCCATCGCAGGCGGCGGGGCGTCCGCCGGGTCGATCGGCCCGTCCGGCATCGCGTCCGTGAAACGCGTGACCAGCACCTGCGCGACGCGCTGATCTGCCGGCACTTCGGCGTTGGCGGCGGCGACGATGGCGGCGAGGTCGGCGGTACAGATCACGACCCGGGTCTGAGGATCGGTGATGTAGTGCTGAAATTCGTCGGCGCGGTTCATCGGGTTGACCGGGACGACCACCGCGTCGGCGCGCAGGATGCCGTAGAAGGCAGCCGCGTACTGCGGACAGTTTTGCATGAAGATCGCGACCCGCTCGCCCTTGGCGACGCCGACGCTGCGCAGCCACCCGGCCACCGCCTCGGCCTGGGTCCGCAAGGTGCCGAAGGTCAGCGGTCGGCCGAAGAACACGTAGGCGGCCTTGTCGGGGAATCGGGTCGCCGCCACTTCGAGGTTGAACCACAAGGTCGTTTGCGGCACGGCCAGGCGACGCGGCAGGAGACGAGGCCAATTCTTGAAATGCGGGCGGTCGGCGGGTACTGCGTCGGATGTCACTTCTTTCCTCTTCACTGGTGGGCTTGGGGCAGCCGCAACGTATAGCCTAGGCTCGCCGGATCGCCAAGGGCGAGAACCCTCGCGCGGCGCCGGGCCGGTGCATCGAGAACAGCCCCTTTGGCGGCGTTAGTTCACGAACCATTCCAGGCCCGGCACGTCTATGCTCGGGCGATGGTCAACACCGCTTCCCCGGCCGCGGGCACCACCCCGCCCAGTCTGCCGGAGCCCCCTGCCGTGCTCGACATCGAGGCGTCAGGCTTCGGTCGCGACAGCTACCCCGTGGAGGTCGGGTTCGTCCTCCCCGCCGGCCAGACCTATTGCAGCCTGATCAAGCCGGCGGGAACCTGGACCCACTGGGATCCAGCGGCCGAGAAGGTCCACCGCATCCCGCTGCACACCGTGATCTCGCATGGGCGCAGCGTGGTGGAGGTCGCGACCGAGTTGAACCTGCGCCTGCGCGGCCTGACGGTCTACTGCGACAGCTGGGCTCACGACTACGTCTGGCTCAGCACCTTGTACGAGGCGGCAGGGCTGAGTCCGTCGTTCAAGCTCGACGACCTCCGCGGGCTGCTGACGGAACGGGAAGTTCCGTTCTGGGATGTGGTCAAGCGCCAGATCACCACCGAGATGCGCTTGCCGCGCCACCGCGCCAGTTCCGACGCCAAGATCCTGCAGCAGACGCTGATGCGCCTGCGCAGCCCATTGACCCCGCGGACCGCAGCGCCTCAGTAGTCGCCGGCGCGCCGGCGCCTGGCCTCGAGCATGCGGGCGCACGAGGGCTCGCTGCGAAAGCGCGGTCGCTCGCATTGCCGATCCAGGCACATGGCCAGAGACAGGAAAGTGCGGGTGCCGCAGGCTTCGCGCGCGGTGGCCGGTTGCGCGGCGGCCCAGTGCTGGGGGCGTGCCGGCGCGGCGGGACGTGACGGATGCGCCTGAGTCGTTTTCGGCGCAGCATGAATCGCCGGCTTGGGACTCGGCGCGCCCGACGCATCGGCCACCAATGGCGCGGGGCCGATGCCGGGGGGAGCAGGCGCCGCTGTGCCCTGCGC
>JALYHO010000200.1 GCA_030776545.1 Pseudomonadota bacterium
ACCCCCAGCCGCGCCCCGGCACGCCAGCTGGGCACGACCGTCTCCAGCGGCGCGACACTGAACTGGGCCGTGCCGAGAAACTCCATATAGCCGGCGGCACCGCCCTTGGCCGCAGCCGCCGCTTCCATCCCCCAGGTGAACCCGTCGAAGCTGGAACGGCGTTCGGCCTGGGCGCCGACGAGGTCGACCCGGCGGCCAGTGCCGTCGGTGAGGCGATAGGCCGAGACGGTCGCGGCCATGCGGTCGAAACCCAGCCCGGTCGAACGGATCGGCACCGGCGTGGGCGAGCCACTGGCGCCGGTGAGGTAATCGAATTCGTTGCGCCAGGCCAGCGTCAAGCCGAGTTGCCGACTCGAAATCTGGCCACTCGGGAACCGCACCGCCGAGAGCGAGACACCCGCCTGCAGCGACGGACCGAGATCCTTGAGCAAAGTCAGCGCCGGACGCAGCATCAGGCCGTTGCCCACCGGCGCCGCCGCACCCCCGCCGCCGCCGGCGTAGAGGCCGGTTGCCAGCGCCAGACCCGGCACGATACCCCAGCGCCTCTGGACCTCGACGCCGCCGGCGAAAAAGCCGCCGCGGTGCCCGGTCGCCGCCCCGTAGACCGCGGGGCCGAGGGCCCAGTCGTTGCCGATGTCGAAGAGCAGGGAACCGCCGACCAGCCCCATGCGCTCGCCCTGGGGCAGGCGCACGACTTCGTAGCCGAGCATCCCGGAGGTCGGGATCGAACTGCTCGCGGTCGAGGGCGACGATTGCGCCGCCGCCGGGCGGGTGGTGCCGAGGGTGGCCAGGGCGATCACCGCGCAGACGGCCGGCACGAGGCGCGCCCGGGGTGCGTTCGGGGGGGTACGCAGGAAAGGAAGTCGCATGGGCGGCGGGAGGTACGCGAGCAATGGAGCGGGGACCGGATGCTAAGCTGCGGCGGGCGTGCCCGGCCCGGCCGACGTTCCGGGCCCGGCTGCCGCCGCGTCTCAAGTCGTCGCGAAATTGGCGCGAACCCGTTCCTGCAGGTAGTTTTCGGCCGTGATGGGTGCGTACCTGCCACCCGGACTCTCGATCAGCACGTCGCGGTTGGCCTGCGCGAAAAACGCGATGCTGTGGCGCCCGCCCTGGTATTCGTTCGGCAAGGGGTTCTTGACGCGGTGGAAATTGGAAGGCAGCCGGTCGTCGCTCCACCGCATCAGCATGTCGCCGATGTTGCAGGTGATGACGTCGTCGGACGGCTCGATGGGCGTCCATTCCTGGGCCGCCATGTCCTTGCCGGGACACACCTGCAGGCCACCCTGCCCCGCGCGCTGGAAGAGCAGGGTCAGGCAATCGAAATCGGTGTGCGCACCGGCGCGCCAAAGCTCCAGGCGCTCGCGCAACGCCGGGTCGATCGGGTAGTAGTGGAGCAGGCGCAGCGTGCTTTGGTAGGTGGCACGCGTCGGGTCGTGGGCCCGGGTGAAGAAGTCGGCGTCGAAACCCATGCGCATGGCCAGGCACGACAGCACTCGCATGGCGACGGACCAGCACTCGGACTCGAACGCCAGCAGTGTTGCCTGGAAGCCGGCGACGTGGACCTCGCCGGGCCAGAGCCCGTCCATGTGCGGCCGGGTGATCTGGTAGGACTCCTTCTGGTCCGGCGTTCGGGTCGACGGGCGCACCTGGGCGCGACTTTCCCACCCGGCATTGAACGCGCGCCTGAGCGGATGGCGCGCCTTGACTTCTTCGGGCAAGGCGAAGAAGGCCCGTGACATCTCGAAGGCGCGGTGGATCGCCTCGGTCGCAATGCCGTGGTTGACGACCTGGAAGAAGCCGATGTCGGTCGCCGCCGCCCAAAGCTCGTCGGCGATCGCCTCCTTGCGCGTCTCGAAGTCGGAGAGGTCGATGCGGCGGACCTCCCGGGCCCGGGTCTCGGAACCCACGACGCCCATGCGCGCTTCCCTCTCGAGCTCGCGCCGGGCGCCATCGCCCTCCGCGCCGGCGTCGGAATCGAGTGTTTTCATCTCGGGGTTTCCTTGAATGTCCAAAGCGCCAGCGACCGCAAGCGCTTCTAGCGGTCGGACGCAACGGGCCAGCTGCGCATCTTTCCCGGGTTGAGCAGGCCCTGGGGATCGAAGCGCCTCTTGAGTTCGACCACCGCCGGGTCGAGCTGACCCTGCTTGCCATCCTCGAGGATGAAGACGTGCGGATTGTTGATGGTCACGCCGTGCTCGCGGTGGATCCGCATGATCTCCTCGAGGCGCGCTTCGCTGCGGTAGCGAACGAGCTGCAGGCCGCTGCAGTTGAAGGCACCGTCCTTGGTCCGCAGGAATTCCAGGTGCATCAGCACTTCGCCGGCGAGCGCGTGCTCCAGTGCCTTGACCTGCTCGATGTGGCGCGCCGGCTCGAAGCCGCTCTGGATGTAGGTGAGGTTGCGGTCGGCCTTCATCGCCACCAGCGTGGTGTGGTTCCAGGTGTATTCGAGCAGCGTGCGGCTGCCCGACTCGGCCGCGGTCTTGCGATAGCTGACATGGCCGCCCGCGTGTGCGGCCATGTCCTCCATGCCGGCCTGCGACGAGGCGGCCATGACGATCAGGACCGCGTGGCAGCCCCGAGGCAGGTGGTCGGCCAGCGCCACCATGTGGTCGGGCACCGGCGCGCCCAGGAAGCAGACCTCTTTTTTCACCAGGCCAGGCGCGCTCCCGAGGGCGCTGGCGAATTCGAGCGCGGCGTCGAACGCGCCGAAGGTCGCGATGCTCTCGATCCAGTCGAGCGCAGGGGCGAGCGCCACCTCCAGTTCGAGCACGATGCCGTTGGTGCCGTAGACGTGGTGCAGCAGCATCGCATCGGGGGCGCGCAGCTCGATCACCCGAGGCGCGGGCTCGACCGTCATGACGCGGATGCCCAGCACGTTTCCGGCCGCGGCCATCGGCCCGTAGGTGATCGATCCGGCGCCACCGAAGCCGCCGCCGAACAGACCCCCCAGCGTCGCACTGCGAAAGGTCGATGGCAGCCAGCGCAGTTCCCAGCCCACCGGGCGAGCCTGGCGGTCGAAATCGGCCAGGCGGATGCCCGCCTGCGCGCGGCCGGCGCCGCCACGGACCCATCCGAAGGCGTTGTAGCCGCTCATGTCGAGGATCACGCCCCCGTGCAAGGGGACCGCCTGGCCGTAGTTGCCGGTGCCGGCGCCGCGCACGGTGATCGGGATCGAATCGCGCGCGCACGCGGCGACCACCGCACCGATTTCGGCTTCGGTGCGGGGACGCACCGCCAGCTCGGCTGTCTTGTCGGAGAGCTGGCGCTTGAGCACCGGACTGAACCAGGCGAAGTCCTGCGACAGGCGCGCGACGCGGGTCGGGTCGGTGATCCAGTCGAGCGCGGGGAGCTCGAGCGGCAAGCGTGCGACGCGCGCGGGATCGGCGTTCATGGTGTCGGCTCGATCATTCATGCGAGGTCTCGCTGGCGTGCCATGCACCCAGCGCGCGTCGCGTCAGCCAGGCCATCGCGGCGAACAGGGCGACACCGGTGAGCGAGATCAGCAGCAAGGCGGCGAACATGCGCGGGATGTTCAAGCGAAACCCGGCTTGCAGGATTTGATAGGCCAGACCCGCGCCCGAGCCGCCGGTGCCGGCGACGAACTCGGCCACCACCGCGCCGATCAAGGCCAGCCCGCTGGAGATGCGCAGCCCGCCGAAGAAATAGGGCAACGCGCTCGGGATACGCAAGCGCACCAGCGTCTGCCAGCGCGTCGCGCGGTTCATGCGGAAGTAGCTTTGCAGGTCGGGATCGACACTGCGCAGGCCGAGCGTGGTGTTGGAGATGATGGGGAAAAGCGCGACCAGCGAGGCGCAGATCACCATCGACGCCGTGGGGTCCTTGACCCAGATGATGATCAGCGGCGCCACCGCGACGATGGGTGTCACCTGCAGCAGCACCGCGTACGGGAACAACGCCGTCTCGATCTGCTTGTTCTGCACGAACAGGAACGAGATCAGCACCCCGGCGACGGTCGCCACCGCAAACGCCAGCACCGTGATCTCGAGCGTGACGAGCAGCGCCGAGCCGAGCGCCGCCCAGTCGGTGAACAGCGTCTTGACCATCAGGAGCGGCGAGGGCACGAGGTAGGGCGGCAGGGCGAGGCCGACCACCAGCCCCTGCCAGGCGGCGAGCAAGACGACCGCCACCAGCCCGGGGTAGACGATGCGCTGAACGTCGGGCCGTCGCAGCAAGGGAAGCGCACGTTTGCTCATGCGGCGGCCGCCGCGTCCGAGCCGCGGCTTGCGCGCAGCAGGCTGTCCTGCAACTGCTTCGCGTAGTGGCTGAACTGCGGGGTGACCATGAACCCGGCACGTCGCGGGTAGGGTTCGTCGATGTGGAATTCCTCGACGATCCGGCCGGGACGCGCCGCCATCATGACGACCCGCGTCGAAAGGAACACGGCTTCGTGGATCGAATGGGTGACGAACACGACGGTGAGGCGCTTGGCCGACCAGAGGTCGAGCAGCTCGGCGTCGAGCTTGTGGCGGGTGATCTCGTCGAGCGCACCGAAGGGCTCGTCCATCAGCAGCAGCTGGGGCTCGGTGACCAGGCTGCGGGCGATCGAGGCGCGCATCTGCATGCCACCCGAGAGTGCCCGCGGCAGCGCGTCCGCGAATTTCTCGAGGCCGACCAGCTCGAGCGCGCCCGCGACCCGCGCGTCGGCCTCGGCGCGTGGCGTGGCGGCCAGATCCAGCGGCAGCCGCACGTTGCCCTGCACGCTGGCCCAGGGCATGAGCGTGGGTGACTGGAACACGAACGCGAGCTTGTGCGTGGCGGCCGCGGCCAGGGACACGGGCTTGCGCCAGAGCAGCAGCCGCCCGTCGCTGGGCTCCAGCAGGCCAGCGATCATCTTCAGCAGCGTGCTCTTGCCGCAGCCGGAGGGGCCGAGCAGCGTGACGAACTCGCCCTCCTCGATGCGCAGGTCGACCGCCTGCAACGCGTGCGTGCCGTTCGGGTAGGTCTTGATTGCCGACAGGACCTCGATCGCGGCAGGGGCGGGCGTGGTGGGCGTCAACATGTCAGGGCAGGACCTTGGCGTCCTTGATGAAGTCGGCCGAGTACGTATCGGTCAGCTTGACCTTGGCCGGATCCAGCAACTTGGACGTCACGAGGAAGTCGTAGCTCGCCTTGGCGCGGGCCTCGGTCATGATGCCGATGCCCAGCCTGGTGGCGTCGCCGCCGGTGACCATGGCCGATTCCTTCAGCTTGGCGACGCTGTAGGCGAGTTGGTCGTCGGTCATCTCCGGGTTGTCTTTCTTGATCAGCGCATTGCCGGGGGCGGGGTTGGCGAGGTAGCTTTTCCAGCCTTCGGCGGAGGCCTTCACGAACGCGGCGACGGCGGCGTGGCGGTCGCTCAGCGTCTTGTCCATGCACGAGACCGTGGTCGCATACGCCGGGTAGCCGAAATCGCTGAACACCAGCACGTTGGCCTTCACGCCGGCCTTCTGGATCGCGTATGGCTCGGAGGTGATGTAGCCCTGCTGGACCGTGTTCCTGTCGGCGACGAACGGCTGGATGTTGAACGTGTAGGGCCGCGTCTGCGCGTCGGTCAGGCCGAACTTGGTCTTGACCCATGGCCAATAGCCCTGGTTGGCACTCGCGGCGATCAGGATGGTCTTGCCCTTGAGCTGGTCGAAGGTCGACACGTCCTCGTGAGCGATCAGGACTTGCGGGTCTTTCTGGAACATCGCCGCGACGGTCTTGATCGGCAGCCCGTTCTCGCGGGTCTGCATGATCTGCAGGTCGCTCGACCCCATCACGCAATCGGCCTGTCCGGCCGCCATCAACTGGAAGATGTTGACCTGCGGGCCGCCCATCCGGATCGTCACGTCGAGGCCGGCTTTCTTGTAGAGGCCCGTCGCCACCGCCTGGTAGAAGCCGCCGTGCTCGGCCTCGGCGAACCAGTTGGTCATGTAGACGAATTTTTCGTCGGCACGCGCCGGAGCGATTGCCCCGAAGGCCAGCAGGGCGATGCCGAGGCCGCGCCAGGTCGTGCTGCGGGGCGAGGAAAGAAAAAATGGGCACATGGCTCGAAACTCCAAGAGGAAAGGTGGGGAGCGAAGGACGGAGACGACGGCGTCACGCGAGCTGCTGCTGGATGGCGCCCGTGTGTTGCGCCCGACCCCAGGTCGCTTCGGCCCGCGCCGGCCAGCGTGCTTCGAACAGCTCCGTGATGGCCTGGGCCCAGCTCGCAGCCAGCGATTCGAGGATGGCCTGGCCCTGCTCGCGGGTGGCGGGAAGCGGGTCGCCGATGATCCCGCTCGGACCGAAGTCGCGTGCGGTCCAGGCGCACGCCGGACGGCCGTCGGGGGAGAGCAGCCGGGACGGAAACTCGGGCGGATAGTTGGTCACCGCGCGTTCCATGTGCACCGTGTCCGGGGCGAGCGCCAGCATGATCGCCGTCTCCGCGTGGCCGGCGTGCATCGCCAACTTCTTTTCCTTGTCGGTCATGTAGCGGCCGGCGACGTGCGGCAGGCGCCAGGTGTGTTGCGGGACGACGATGTAGTCGCCGTGGCGCAACCGCATTTCGCGCGCCATGATCTCCATGATCTGGGGCTGGCCGCCGTGACCGTTGACGATCAGCAGCTTGCGAAAACCGGCGCGATAGACCGACTCGGCGACCTCGATCATGGTCGCCAGCAGCGTCTCGCCGGTCAGCGTGACGGTGCCGGGAAAGTGCAGGTGCTCTTCCGACTTGCCGTAGGTGATGGGCGCCATCGCGTAGGCGGGCACCTCGGGGGGCAGCTTTGCCAGCGCACCCCCGACCACGCCGCAACAGATCACGGTGTCGACCGCGCACGGCAGGTGCGGGCCGTGCTGCTCGGTCGCGCCCGTCGGCAGCACGATCACGATGTTCTCGCGGTCGGGCAGGGCCGCGATCTCGGTCCAGCTCAGGTAGGGCAGAAAGCGCGATGGCGGGTTGTAGCCGTGCAGCATGGGGTGCTCCTCTCGATTCAGCGGGACGGCGGCGCGACGCGCGGCACATAGGCCGTCGCCTCGACCTCGATCAGGACATCGGCGGTGGGCAGCATCGCGCTCACCTCGACCACGGTGGACGCGGGCGGCTCGCCCTGGAAAAAAAGCTGGCGAACGCGGCTGTAGTTCGGGAAGTGGTCGAGGTTCCTGAAGTACTGGACCAGCTTGAACACGTCGTGCATCTGCCCGCCGGCCGCCTCCACGGTCTGGCGGATGCGGTCCAGCACATACCAGCTCTGCGCCAGGATGGGACCTTCCTTGATGTCGGTCGAGAATTCGCCCGTGCGGCCGAGCAGTGCGGCGGCCGCCTCGGGAATGTCGGCGTACCCCCTGACGATGGTCGCGGTGGCGGGGTCGACCGCGATCACGCCCGACAGGAAAATGAAATCGCCGACGCGCCGAAAGGCCGCATAGCGAGCCAGCGGTTGGGCGATGCCGGTCGAGGTCGATGCGCTCATCCGAGCTCCTGCGCGGTTGAGTGCCAGGCCGCCGGGACGGCGCCGAACACGGGGCGCCCGGCGCGCAGCACCACCCGCGAGTGCGTTCGCGTCGGCCAGCCATGAACCTCGGCGCGATCGAAGACGACGAGGTCGGCGACGCCTCCCGGCTGCAGCGGTGGCGCGTTCGGGCGACGGGTGAGCCAGTCGCCTCGGCAGACGGCTTGCGACCAGTCGTCGAAGGGCTGCTCGAGCTGAGCCGCGAGCGCGCCGATCGCCAGGGCCTCGACCGGATCGAAACTGCCGGCCCGGCAAAACGCGTCCTGGACGTTGTCGGTCGCGATCAGCAGCGGGATGCCGCGGGCGCGCGCTTCCTTGATCAGCGTGACGCCGCGCTGGCGCGGCGTGCGGCCGGTTTGCGCATCCTGCAGCAGGAGATTGGTGGTGGGCAGGGAGACCAGCGTGATCGGCGCGGCAGCGACCGCATCGAGCGTCGCGAGCGCCTGCGCGTCGGGCTGGACCGACAGGGCGCAGTTGTGGCCGCAGACGACGCGGCCTTCGAACTTCAGCGCGCGCAGCAACGCCGCGGTGGTCGCCAGGCCCTGCGCCTGCGGATTCAATTCTTCGTCGCAGTGCAGATCGACATCCAGGTCGAAGGCCTGCGCCGCTTCGAAGACATGGCGCAATGACGCGGCACCCCAGTTGCTGGTGTGAACGAAGGCGCCGAGACAGGCACCCGGACCACCCGCCGCCACGGCGCGGGCCAGCGCGTGCGCGGTGGCTCGGTCCTCGAACAACGGCAAGGGAATCAGGCTCACCCGTTCGAGCGCGATGCGCCCGGACCATTCTTCGCCGAGCTCGCGCAACACGTTCCAGGCCAGGGGCGCGCCCTGCGGCTCCCACCAGTCGCAGTGGGTGCGCAGCTTCACCACGCCGGCTTCGTAAGCCCAGTCGAGGCAGCGCGCCGCGCGCTCCCGCACGTCGGCCTCGGTCCAGGTCTGCCGGTCGGCGACCATGGTGTCGATCGCGGCGAGCAGGCCGGGCTTGAGCACGCTTAGCCGCGGCAAGGTGAACGCCTTGTCGATGTGGGTGTGGGCTTCGACCAGGCCCGGCAGCACCGGCCGGCCATCCAGTTGCCAGGCCCCGGCCACCGGCCCGGCATGCGGCGCGATCGACTCGACCCGCCCGTCGACCAGACGCAGGTCGGCCAGCGCAGGCGCGCCAGCGTGCGT
>JALYHO010000201.1 GCA_030776545.1 Pseudomonadota bacterium
ACGCACGGCCGCGTGCCGCGGCCATGCTGCCCATGGCGGAGGCCGCGTGGCTGGCAGGCGGGGCGGTCGACCCGGCGTTGGCCTTGCCGCTCTATCTGCGCGACAAGGTCGCCCAGACCACGGCCGAGCGCGACGTGACCCGAGCCCTCAAGCTGGCGAGGGAGGCGGCAGCGTGAGCGCACGCTTGCAAGACGATCGGCCCCAGCTCGGCCCGATGTCGGTCGAGCACCTCGACGCGGTGATGGCGGTCGAGACTGCCGCCTATGCCTTTCCGTGGACGCGCGGCAACTTCATCGACTCGCTGGCGGCCGGATATCCGGCGCGGGTGCTCGAGCATCCGCAGGGCGAGTTGCTCGGCTATTTCGTCGCCATGGGCGGGGTCGACGAAATGCACCTCCTCAACATCACCGTGGCGCCCGCCGTGCAGGGCCGCGGTCACGCCCGCGTGCTGTTCGACGAATTGATCGCGCTGTGCCGCAGCGACCGGGCGCGCGAGCTCTGGCTCGAGGTGCGAGCGAGCAACGCGCACGCCCGCGCCCTGTATACGCACCTGGGACTGCGCGAGGTCGGCCGGCGCAAAGGCTACTACCCCGCGCCGCTGGGCCGGCGCGAGGACGCGATCGTGATGAGTCTGAAGCTCGCGCCGAACCCGCCTTCGGAGGGTCCCCGTGGAGTGGAGTGACCGTCAGCGGGCCATGCTGCGCGAGACGGGAATTCGGCTTTGGCCGGCCGAGGCCGCAGTGCCCGGGAGCCGGATCGACACGATGCCCGAAAGCGAATCGCCCGCGAGCGACGGCGTGGCGGCGTCGGCGGCCAGGCCCGAGGTGCGCCTCGTGGAAATGCCGGCGGCCGTTCCGACTTCGTCGCGTGATGCTGAACGCGGCCCCGGCGCTGCCGTCGATGGCCCACCACTCGACTGGGCCGCGCTGCGCGAGGCGGTGGCCGGCTGCACGGCCTGCAACCTGTGCCAGGGCCGGCAGCAGACGGTGTTCGGGGTGGGCAACGAACAGGCCCACTGGATGATCGTCGGCGAGGCCCCAGGGGAGCAGGAGGACCGCCAAGGCGAACCTTTCGTCGGCAAGTCGGGACAACTGCTCGACAACATGTTGCGGGCCCTGGGCCTCGGCCGCGGCACTGCCGAGCCGGCGCACCAGGTCTACATCGCCAACGCCGTCAAGTGCCGGCCGCCGGGCAACCGCAACCCGCAGCCCGACGAACTGGCGTGCTGCGAACCTTTTCTGGCGCGCCAGGTGCAATTGGTCCGGCCCCGGATCATCCTGGCGATGGGACGCTTCGCGGTCCAGTCGCTGCTGCGCAGCAGCGAGCCGATCGGGCGCTTGCGCGGCCGGGTCCACACCTACCTCGGGGTGCCGCTGATCGTGACCTATCACCCGGCCTATCTGCTGCGCAATCCGTTGGACAAGGCCAGGGCCTGGGACGACCTCTGCCTCGCGCTGGAAACGCTGACAGGAATTTCGAACCCGTCCCTTGCTAAGTCGATTTCTTAGCCGCCCGCTGCCACCCCGCCAGGGACACTTGCTTGGCGCGCGCCACGGTCAATTGATTCGGCGGCGCGTCCTTGGAGATCGTGGAGCCCGCGCCGATGGTCGCACCCTGGCCCAGGGTGACGGGCGCCACCAGGACGCAGTTGCTGCCGACGTGCACATCGTCGCCGATGGCGGTGCGATGCTTGTTCGCGCCATCGTAGTTGGCGGTGATGCTGCCGGCTCCGATGTTGGCCCGGGCGCCGACCGTCGCGTCGCCGAGGTAGGCCAGGTGGTTGGCCTTGGCACCCCGAGCGAGGGTCGTGTTCTTGACCTCGACGAAGTTGCCGATGTGCACCTCTTCGGCGAGCACCGCACCAGGGCGCAGGCGCGCGAACGGGCCGACCCGTGACCCGGCGCCGACTTGCACGCCGAGCGCGTCGCCATCGATGTGGGTGTAGGGGTGGATGACCGACCCGGCACCGATCGAGGCATTGCGGATGACGCAGTTCGCGCCCACCCGCACCGCGTCACCGAGTTCCACGCGCCCTTCGAAGATGCAGTTGACATCGATTTCGACGTCGCCACCGCAGTGCAGCTCACCCCGAAGGTCGAACCGTGCCGGGTCGGCCAGACGCACCCCGGCTTCCATCTGGGCCTCGGCCGCGCGGCGTTGACAGCGCCGCTCGAGCTCGGCCAACTGCAGCGGACTGTTGACGCCGAGCACCTCGAGCTCGGACGCCGGGTGGGCGGTGACGACCGCGACGCCGTCCCGGACCGCCATCGCGACCACATCGGTCAGGTAGAACTCGCCCTGGGCATTGTCGTTGGCCAGTTGCGGCAGCCAGCGGTGCAGCCAGGCGGTGGGCGCGGCCATCACGCCGGTATAGACCTCCTTGATCTGGCGCTCGGTCGGGTTCGCGTCTTTCTGCTCGCGGATCGCGTGAACCCGGCCCCCTTCGTCGGCCGGGCGGCCGGCCGGATTTCCTCGCACGATGCGTCCGTAGCCGGTCGGGTCGTCGAGGTTCACCGTCAGCAGGGCCAGCCGGCTGCCGGCGCAGGCCTCCACCAGCGACGCCGCGGTACGCGGGTCCAGCAAAGGGACGTCGCCGTTGAGGACCAGGGTCGTGCCTTCCTCGTGGAGCTGCGGCAGCGCCTGGCGCACGGCGTCGCCGGTGCCGCGTTGCGGCACCTGGCGGACGAAGCGCAGCCCGAGTCCCGTGGTGGCGGCCTCGACCTGCTCGGCGCCGTGACCGGTGACCACGATGAGGCGCTCCGCCCCCAGCCCGGCAGCGCTTCCGAGAACATGCTGCAATAGGCTTCGCCCTGCCAGCTTGTGCAGGACCTTGGGCAGGGCCGATTTCATCCGGGTACCTTTCCCGGCGGCCAGGATCACGATGTCGAGCGCCATGATGTCTGTCTTTCGTTCGAGAGTCTTGCGGTCGTCGATTATCGTGGTGCTGACGTTGGCGGCGCTGGGATTGGCGGGCTGCAGCAGCCTGCGCATCGGCTATGCGACCGCACCGGACCTGGTGTACTGGTGGCTCGATGCCTACATCGACTTCAACCGCAGCCAGTCACCCCGCGTCCACGAGGCGATCGACCAGTGGTTCGCCTGGCACCGCCGCACCCAGCTGCCCGACTACGCGGCCGTGCTCGCCAAGGCCCGGGCCGAGGTCGTGGCCGATACCACTGCGGCGCGGGTCTGCGACTGGGAGGACCAGGTGGTTCAGCGCGCCCGCATCGCGTTCGAGCGCTTCAGCCCGGCGGTCGTCGACACCTTGCTGACCGTGACGCCAGAGCAGGTGCGCTTCCTGGAGCGCCGCTATGCCAGGAACGACGCGCAATATCGGGATGACTTCCTCCAGCCCGATCTGCGCGAGCGCAACCGGAAGTCGGTCCAGCGCATCACCGAGCGGGCGGAAACGCTCTACGGCAGTCTGGACGAGCGCGAGCACGGCCTGGTTGCCGACGCGGTGGCACGCTCGCCGTTCGACCCGACCCTGTGGCTGACCGAACGTGAGGCCCGCCAGCAGGAGGTGTTGCAGATGCTTCGCACGGTGGGTGGCACTGGGGCCACCCGCGAGCAGGCACAGGCGGCCCTGAGCGCTTACGTGGCGCACCTCGAACACTCGCCGCGCGACCCTTATGAAACCTACTCGCGGCGGCTGGCCCAGTACAACTGTCAGTTCGCGGCGAGTCTGCACAATGCCACGACCGCGGCGCAACGCCGCCACGCCGCCGAAACCCTCGCCGGCTGGGAGGACGACCTACGCACACTGGCCGCGACGGAGCCGGCGCACCGACACGTCGAACCCTGAGGCGGAGCCGCCAGAACGGGGCTCTCGCCTTCCCTCCCTCCGTTCGCCCGGAGCTTGTCGAAGGGCCGTCGATCGAGCACACGGGCCTCACCACGCTCAGCCCGTGCGGAGCCGGGGGTCTCAAGCCGGCGCCACCGGACGAATGGGGGTCGTGACGTTGCGCGGATTCGGGTCGACGGTCGGAAAGCGCGTCAGCGCCGCCGCGAACATCGCGGGAAGCAGGGAGTCGATCGCTGGCGAAGGGCCACTGTTGCTCGCGTGCGTCTCATAGAGCAGCGCGCCGGTCTGGCGGTCGCGGATCACGAGCATGACCTCGCGATCGAAAGTCGGATAGTCGTCGGGACCCCATCCCCATCCCCAGCCCCCGCCCCACCGCCCGGGGCGACCCCAGCGGCCGTAGCCCCAGCCGAAGCGTCCGCGCAGAAACAGCGGGTCGTTGTACATCCAGGGATCCGTGCCCACGACGCGGGCACCGATCTGCACCAGGTACTGTGCCTCGTCCGGCAGCGCGACCGCGCGAAAACCCACCGCCTCGAGCGCGCCGCGCGCCGCAGTCTCGATCTGGACCTGGCGTTCAGGATGGATGTCCTGCGATGGCAGGCGCTCGAACACGAAGGACGTGGGCCGGCGGTCGGCGGGCCACGCGCCGTAAGTCGCGACTTCGCTGCTCAGGTTGTTCAGGGCGGCGCACCCGCCGAGCAGGAGGGCGAGGGTGGCGGCGTAGAGAAGTCGGTGCATGGTGCGTGTCCTGGTGGTCATGGTTCGCGCCGTATCGCGATGGGGACTGGCGCCCCCGGGGCGCACGCGTCGTCGGCGTCGAAGGCGCGGTCGCCGGCCGGGTCGGGCGTGCCGCCGGCTTGGATCGTCTCGAACGGGAAGAGGTTCCGGTCCATCAGGTGCGACGGGACGACATTGGCCATGGCCGTGAACATGTTCTCGACGCGGCCGGGGTGGCGCTGTTCCCACTCCCGCAGCATCTGCTTGATTTGCACTCGTTGCAGATTGTCCTGGCTGCCGCACAGCGTGCACGGAATGATGGGAAACTGGCGATGCCGGGCCCAGCGTTCCAGGTCGGATTCCTGTACGTAGGCGAGCGGCCGGATCACCACGTTGCGGCCGTCGTCACTCACCAGTTTGGGCGGCATGCCCTTGAGCTTGGCGGCGAAGAACATGTTCATGAACAGGGTCTGCAGCATGTCGTCGCGGTGATGACCGAGGGCGATCTTGGTCGCACCGAGTTCGCCCGCGACCCGGTACAAGATGCCGCGCCGCAGGCGTGAACAGAGGCTGCACATCGTCTTGCCGGGCTCGATCACGCGCTTGACGATCGAGTAGGTGTCCTGGGTCTCGACGTGGAACGGCACCCCGAGGCTGCGCAGGTATTGCGGCAGGACATGCGCGGGAAACCCGGGTTGCTTCTGGTCGAGGTTGACCGCCACGATGTCGAAACGGACCGGGGCGCGGGCCCGCAGGTCGAGCAACAGATCGAGCAGGGCGTAGCTGTCCTTGCCCCCCGAGACGCACACCATGACCTTGTCGCCAGACTCGATCATGCGGAAGTCGGCGATCGCCTGGCCGACCTGGCGGTGCAGGCGCTTGGAGAGCTTGGCCAGATCGACCGGCAGCCGGCCCGGCGCTCGTGCGGCGGCGGGGAGCACCGCGCTCACAGGGTGTCCTTCAGGCCGAACACCTCGCAGCCGACCGAGGCGCAGTCCGGATAGACGTCGGGCTTTTCGGTCGACACCCGCGCCGCGCGCACCTTGGGGTGGGCGAGCATGATGGCCAGCACGTCGTCGCAAAAAGTCTCCTGCAGCTGGATGTGGCCGCGGCCGACGCGCTCGGCGATGCTGCGGCGAATGAAATCGTAGTCCACCACCTCGTCGAGTTCGTCGGCACGCGGCGTCGAGAGGGCCAGGGGGATATAGAGATCGACATTGATCAGGACCCGCTGCTCGCCCCGCTTCTCGAAGGCGTGCACGCCGATATTGATATGGACCTCGTAGTCGCGCAGGAACAGGCGCCGGCAGCCCATCAGGCTGGGGTGGCTCAGCAGGCTATGCATCGCAGGCTTCTCATGGTGTGGGTTGCGCCAGGTAGAGCACGTCGCGCGGTTGGCCGGCGAGGTGCTGGCCGCCGTCGACCAGCAGCGTCGTCCCGGTGATCGCCGGCGACTCGATCATGAACCGCACCGCACGCGCGATGTCCTCGGGGGTCGAGGAGCGTTGCAAGGGCGTCATGCGATGGGCGAGGTCGAACGCTTGCGCGCTCATCGGTCCCGAGAGCAGCGTGACCCCCGGCGCCACGCCACAGACCCGCACGGACGGCGCCAGGGCTTGCGCGAGCATCACCGTGGCCGCCTGCAGAGCGGCCTTCGAGAGCGTGTAGGAAAAATAGTCGGGGTTCGGATTCCAGAGTTTCTGGTCGAGCAGATTGACGACGCACCCGCACGTCGTGCCGCCCGCGAGTTGCGAATGCAAGGCACGCGCCAGGATCACGGCCGGAGCGGTGTTGGCACGCAGATGGGTGTCGAGCGCCAGGACGCTGAAGCTCTGGGGATCGTCGTACTCGAAGGTCGAGGCGTTGTTGACCACCGCATCGATGCGGCCGAACCAGCTGGCCACCGCCGGCACCAGCGCCCCGCAGGCGGCTTCATCGGCCAGTTCGGCCTGGAAGCCATGGGCCCTGGCGCCCAGCTGCTGGAGCTCGGCGACGGTCGCTTGCGCTTCCTCGGCGGACCCGCGGTAGTGCACGGCGACATCGAAACCGTGGCGTGCCAGGTCGAGCGCCATGGCCCGGCCCAGGCGCCGGGCAGCGCCGGTGACCAGCACGACCGGTCGAACGGAAGGGGTGAAGGCGGGCATGGTCTTTCTACAATCCGCGGATGCAAGCGTCCCGGCCCGCCAGTGTATCGGCGCCACTTCTCCGGTTGATCCACGCGGCCATCGCGCGCGCCGGTGGCTGGCTGCCGTTCGACCGTTTAATGGCGTTGGCCCTCTACGCCCCCGGCCTCGGTTACTACGCCAGCGACGGCCTCAAGTTCGGGATGCTGCCCGAGGACGGCAGCGACTTCATCACCGCACCCGAGCTCTCGCCGCTGTTCGGGCAGGCGCTGGCCCGCCAGGTCGCCCAGGCACTGCACGCCAGCGGCACGCGCGAGGTGTGGGAATTCGGCGCGGGCTCCGGGGCCTTGGCGGCCGAGTTGCTGCAGGCACTCGGGGGCGCGATCGATGGCTACACCGTGGTGGACCTCTCCGGCAGCCTGCGGGCGCGGCAGCGCGAGCGGCTCGCGGCCTACGGCGGTCGGGTGCGCTGGGTCGACGAGCTGCCGCGGTCTCTGGCCGGCGTCGTGGTCGGCAACGAAGTCCTCGACGCCATGCCGGTCCAACTTCTGCATTTCGACGGCGTCGGGTGGCAGGAACGCGGCGTCGTCGCCCAGGAAACGGGCCTGGCCTGGTCGGACCGGCCGACCGCCTTGCGCCCGCCCGTTGCAGGGCCGTTCCCGGCCGGAACGGTCACCGAGGTCCATCCCCAGGCGCAGGCCTTCATCGCGACCTTGGCCGATCGACTCACGCGTGGCGCCGCTTTCTTCATCGACTACGGATTCCCCGAGGCGGAGTACTACCACCCGCAGCGCATCGGGGGCACCCTGATGTGTCATCGCGCGCACCGCGCCGACACGGATCCGCTGGCCGACGTCGGCGCCAAGGACATCACGGCCCACGTCGACTTCACCGGCATCGCCGCGGCGGGGCAGGCCGCGGGACTCGACGTCCTGGGCTACACCACGCAAGCTCGTTTCCTGATGAACTGCGGCATCCTCGAGGCGCTCGCGGACGCCGACCTGCGTACCCGCGCCCATGCGCAGAAACTTCTCACCGAGCACGAGATGGGCGAGCTCTTCAAGGTGATCGGCTTCGCGAAGAACTGTCGGGCCGAGCTGCTCGACGCCCCGCTCGGCTTCACGCACGGCGACCGGACCCATACGCTGTGATCCGCTGGCTGATCGTCGTTTTCCTCGCCCTCGTGCTGTTCAGCGGGTTGCGGCCCTGGCTCGAGAAGCTCGGCCTCGGCCGCCTGCCCGGGGACTTCCGGTTTCGGCTGTTCGGGCGCGAATGGTTCGTGCCATTGGCCAGCAGCCTGGCGCTGAGCGTGCTGGCGATGATCGTCGCCAGGCTGCTCTAGGACGACCGGCGCGGGCGGCGGACGCGGGCGAACCCGGCCCGTGGCGGCTACGATGCACGATTTGCAGCAGCCAGGACCTCGAACGATGGACAACTCCCATTCTCACGCCGCCCGCTTCGGCAGTGGGCGATCGGTCAAGCGCGTCGAGGACGCGAGCCTCCTCGCAGGGCGCGGGCAATTCACCGACAACGTCCCCGTCGAAGGGGCGGTGCACATCGCCTTCCTGCGCTCGCCGTATGCCCACGCGAACATCACCTCGATCGACACCGCCGCCGCCGAGGCGATGCCGGGAGTCATCGCGGTCTACACCGGGCCGCGGCTGGTGGCCAGCGGCGTCAAGCCGATGCCGACCTCGGCCGGTTTCAAACGGGCAGGCGGCGCCGACCCCGCTTCGCCGGAGCGTCACGCCTTGGCGGTGGGGACGGCCCGCTTCGTCGGCGAACCGGTCGCGGCCGTCGTGGCCGTTTCGCGGGAGGCGGCCAAAGACGCACTCGAAGCCGTGATGGTCGACTATGACGAGTTGCCTGCCGTGGTGGACGCGGTGCGGGCCACCGCCCCGGGGGCGCCGGCGATCTGTCCGGGGGCGCCGGACAACATCGCTGCCGAGATGCGTCACGGCCATGCCGGCGCGACCGACGCCGCGTTCGCCGCGGCTGCGCACACCGTCTCGCTCGACCTGGTGAACCAGCGGCTGGCGCCGAGCCCCATGGAGCCGCGCTCGATCGTCGCCGGGTTCGACGCCGCGTCGAATCGGCTGACGGTGCGCATCAGCAGTCAGATGCCGACCGGCGCGCGCAGCGCGCTGGTCGACGCGCTCCCCGGACTCAGCGTCGACAACGTCCGGGTCGTGGTCGGCGATGTCGGCGGGGGGTTCGGCATGAAAACCGGCATCCACCCGGAAGACATCGTCGTGGCCTTCGCGGCGCGCGAATTGCAAAAGCCGGTCCGCTGGCAGGCCGAGCGGGTCGAGGAGTTCCTCTCGGCAGTGCACGGGCGCGACGTCGTGAGCCGCGCCGAGCTGGCGCTCGACGCCCAGGGCAAGGTCCTGGCCATGCGCGTGCGCTCGCTCGCCAACGTCGGGGCCTATGCGATGGGGACCGGCGTCGCCATCCAGCTGCTGATCGGCCCCTGGGTCTCGCCCAGCATCTACGACATCAAGACGATCGACCTGCATTTCCTGGCCGTGCTGACCAACACCACGCCGACCGGCGCCTACCGAGG
>JALYHO010000202.1 GCA_030776545.1 Pseudomonadota bacterium
GGGCAACGGCATCCGGTTTGGCGGCCGCCGGCGCTGCCGCCGGGTCTGCCTTGTCGCCGCCGGCCTTCTCGCCGTCGACCTTGTCACCCGCCGGTTCGCCCTTGGCCTTGTCACCACCCCGGAAGTCGGTCACATACCAACCCGAACCTTTCAATTGAAAGCCGGCGGCAGTAACTTGTTTGACGAACGTCGCGGCTCCGCATGCCGGACAAACGGTCAGCACCGGATCGGACATCTTTTGCAGCACATCCTTCGCATGCCCGCAGGTGCTGCAGCGATAGGCATAGATCGGCATGAATAAGCCCTTGATTTAAAAGATGATTTCCTGGGCGGAAAACCGCGGATTATAGAACGCCGACCGCTGATTTCAGCGCCAGTGCAGCCAGAGTTGCGACGCCAGCACCCCGACGACGAGCCCCGATCCCACGTAGATCACGCCCCGCAACAAGCGCGCCGACCGCCGCTGCTCGACCAGCAAGGCCTCGAGCACGCGTTGCTCGAGTCCGGGGCGGTGCTGGAGTGCGGTGTGCAGCAAGCGCGGCAGCTCGGGCAGCAGTTGCACGTAGCGCGGCGCCTCGCGCTTGAGTCCTTCGAGCAGACCGCGCCAGCCGACCTGCTGGCTCATCCAGTGCTCGAGAAAAGGCTTGGCCGTGTTCCACAGGTCGAGCTCCGGGTCGAGCTGGCGTCCGAGCCCTTCGACGTTGAGCAGGGTTTTTTGCAGCAGCACGAGCTGCGGCTGGATTTCGACATTGAAGCGGCGGGACGTCTGGAAGAGGCGCATCAGCACCTGGCCCAGCGAGATGTCCTTGAGCGGCCGGTCGAAATGCGGCTCGCAGACCGCGCGGATCGCCCCTTCGAGCTCGTCGACCCGGGTGGCCGCCGGAACCCAGCCCGACTCGACGTGCAGCTGGGCCACGCGCTTGTAGTCGCGTCGGAAGAACGCGATGAAATTTTGCGCGAGGTAGTCCTTGTCGAATTCGGTGAGGGTTCCGACGATGCCGAAATCGAGCGCGATGTAGCGCCCGAACGTTTGCGGTGCGGTGCTGACCTGGATGTTGCCCGGATGCATGTCGGCGTGGAAGAAGCCGTCCCGAAACACCTGGGTAAAAAAAATCGTCACGCCGTCGCGGGCCAATTTCGGAATGTCGATCCCGGCATCGCGCAGGCGCTGCACCTGGCTGATCGGCACGCCGTACATGCGCTCCATGACGATCACGCTGGACGTGCACAGGTCCCACACCATCTCGGGAACCAGGATCAGGTCCAGGGTGCTCATGTTGCGGCGCAACTGCGCGGCGTTGGCGGCCTCGCGCACCAGGTCGAGCTCGTCGTGCAGGTAGTTGGCGAACTCGGCCACCACCTCGCGCGGCTTCAGACGCTTGCCGTCGGCGGAGAAGCGATCGACCGCCCGGGCCAGGGTCCGCATCAGCGACAAGTCGTCGTCGATCACCGCCAGCATGCCCGGGCGCAGCACTTTCACGGCGACCTCGCGGCCGTCCTTCAAGCGCGCGAAGTGGACCTGCGCGATCGATGCACTGGCGACCGGCTCGGCGTCGAAGCGCTCGAACACGGCATCGATCGGACGGCCGAACGCCTGTTCCACCAGCGCGCGCGCGACCTCGGCGGGAAAGGGCGGGACCCGGTCCTGGAGCCGGGCGAGTTCGTCGGCCAGGTCGGCCGGCAACAAGTCGCGCCGGGTCGACAGCACCTGGCCGAATTTCACGAAGATCGGTCCGAGCCGCTCCAGCCCACGCCGAAGGCGCTCGCCGCGCGGTGCGTCGAGTCGGCGCCCGGCTGTGATGACCCGCACCAGCACCCGCACCCAAGGCTTGCGAACACTCGACAGCGCGAGTTCGTCGAGCCCGAAGCGCAGCACCGTGACCGTGATGACGATCAGGCGGGCGATGTGCCTCATCGGGGCGACGACGGGGGCGCACCGCGCCCGCGTGCCACCACGCCGCCGACCGACCGCGCCAAGGCGCGAATGCCCGCGGCGACGCCTGCGGCGAGGCGCGCGATCTCGCGCGCCGGGGCCTCGCCGACGAGACGCGCGAGGTCGTCCTCCATGTCCCAGCGGAGATTGTCGAAGAGCCAGTTCAGATCGGTGGCGAACGCCGCGTCGCCCGACACCTCGACCTTCGGCCGCTGGCCCGAGAACGCCCGGGCCAGCGCCAGGGCCGGATTGCCGGCCTCGATGCTCACGAGCAGGTCGCAATTGGGCGGCGCGTCGTCACCGCACCATTCGATCAGGCCGGCGGGGGTGACGCGAAACGCCATCGGCGGTAGCGCGGGCAACCGGGCGGGCCAGCCCTCGAAGTGAAACTGCATGCAACGTCCCGCATGCTTGCGTAGCCGATCGTTCGCCACGGGCTCGCCCGCCAGCAGGTGATTGACCAGCAGGGTCACCCGCTCGACGGCCTCGCGCGCGAACAATGTCTTGAGGTCGTGAAGCATGCACGGATTGTAGGCACGGCTGGCGTGAACAGTCCCCTGGACGGGTCGCCCGGGGTCGGCTCGTTTTGATGGAGAATTCTGCGTCACATTGTTGGCGCCTCCGGGCTCCGATCGAGGCACGCACCGTGCTTGGCTTTTCGCAGCGACGAAGACCAGGCGACGCCCCAGGTGGTGCGCCACCGACTCGCCCTCGTCCCCGAGAAGTTTTCGAGGCCGGAGACACCCGAATCCATGTTTGAAGACCGTACCTACAAGAGAACGTTCTACAGTGCGCCGCAGTCGGTGACGTCGCTCGTGGCGGCGTTTCTCGAGCCCAGCATCACGGTGCTGACCTTTCTTTTCGTCACGGCCTATTTCGACGAGCCCGTCGACCGCCCCGCCCTGACCCTGTGCCTTTTGGTGTTCGCGCTGACCTTTCCGGGGCGCAACCGCTTCCGCGACAACCTGATCGCCGCCGGGGTCGACATCCTCTCGTCCTGGGTCACCCTGGTGGGCATCCTGGCGCTGTGTGGCTACGCCACGCGCAGCCTGCATTTCTTCGAGAACAACGTCCTCATGGTCTGGCTGACCGTGACCCCGGTGCTGCAGTGGCTGGCGGTGTGGATCGGCAAGCTGATCGTGCAGCGGGTCTCGGCCCGGCCCGAGATGCGGCGCACCGCGGTGGTGGTCGGCGCAGGGGCCCTCGGGGTCAAGGTCGCCAAGGCGCTGACCGAAAGCCTGGACTACGGGGTCGACTTCATCGGCTACTTCGACGACCGCACCGACGACCGGCTGCACGTCGAAGCCAGCAAGATGCGTCTGGGCGGCCTCAAGGACGTGGCCGCGTATTGCACCGTGCACGGCGTGCGCGAGGTCTACATCACGCTGCCGCTCGGCTCGCAGCCGCGCATCGTCGCCCTGCTGGAGAACGTCCAGGGAACGACCGCGTCGCTCTTTTTCGTCCCCGACGTGTTCGGCATCAGCATCATCCAGGGCCGGCTGCAGGACATGAACGGCGTGCCGGTGGTCGGCATCTGCGAAACCCCCTTCACCGGCACCAACGAACTCATCAAGCGGCTGAGCGACATCGTGCTGGCCCTCCTGATCCTGATCCTGATCTCGCCGATCCTGCTCGTGATCGGTCTGGGCGTGAAGCTCAGTTCGCCCGGCCCGGCCATCTTCCGGCAACGCCGCAACGGCCTGGACGGGGGCGAAATCATCGTCTACAAATTCCGGTCGATGAAAGCCCAGGACAACGGACCGGTGGTGCGCCAGGCCACCAAGGACGACCCCCGCATCACCCGCTTCGGCGCCTTCATCCGTCGCACCTCGCTCGACGAACTGCCGCAGTTCATCAACGTGCTGCAAGGCCGCATGAGCATCGTCGGCCCGCGCCCGCACGCCGTGGCGCACAACGAGCAGTACCGCCAGCTCATCAAGGCCTACATGGTGCGCCACAAAGTCAAGCCGGGCATCACCGGCTGGGCACAAGTTAACGGACACCGCGGTGAAACCGACACGATCGAAAAGATGCAGGCCCGGGTCGAATACGATCTCGAGTACCTGCGCAACTGGTCGCTGGGGCTCGACCTGCAGATCATCGTGCGGACCATCCGCCTGGTGATCTTCGATCGGCATGCTTACTGACACGCCGCTGATTTCGCGACTGGAGACTCGAATGCAAGTTCGCAAGAACAAGAACACCCTGCGGCCCCTGCGCCGCCCCATCGTCGTCGCGCTGGCGTCGTTCGCGGCCTGCGCCGCGCAGGCCGACGAACCGAGCCCCTGGTACATCGGCGCCAGCGAAGCCATCACGCACGACTCGAACGTCAACCGCATCTCCGACAATTCCGCCGTCTCCGATCCGGACGGCAAAGGCGACACCTACTCCAGCACCTCGCTGCTGGGGGGCTTCGACCAGGCCTACTCGCGCCAGCATTTCTACGGCCGGGCGACCGTCTCCTACAACAAGTACATGCACCACGGCTACCTCGACAACGTCAGCTACGGCCTGGGGGCGGGATGGGACTGGGCGACCATCTGGGACCTCTCGGGCGGTTTCTTCGCCTCGACGAACCAGTCCTTGGCGCAGCTCAACGGCAACCAGCCGGCCCAATCGGTGTCCTTCAGCAGGAACGAGGTGCGCGCGGATCAGTACGGCGCGAACGTCAACTGGGGTGGCGCCGGGCCTTTGTCGGTGCGGGGGTCGCTGACGCACAGCAAGGTGAGCTATTCCCGGACCGCTGCGAATGTCTCCGACTCGTCGGCCAACTCGGCGAGCCTGGGCCTCTACTACGCGGTCGGTCCCACCCTCACGACCGGGATCGCCTACCGCGTCACCCGCACCGAAGCCAACGACATCAACGGGCACCCCTACACGAGCGACGGCCGCAACATCGACCTGTCGGCGGACTGGCGCTACTCGGTGCAGACCGGCGTGAACGCCCGGCTGAGCTTCACCCGTCAAGGCGACTCCGGCGGCAGTGGCAATTCCTTCTCGGGCATCACCGGCGCACTCGGCGCGACCTACGCGCCGACCGCCAAGGTGGGCCTGAGCGCCAACGTCGCCCGCGACGCGGGCACCAACGGCACGTTCTTCAATGTGCCGGTCACCACCGGCACCACCACGGCCCCGGCGACCACCTCGACCGGCTACTACCAGAACAGCACCGTCGCCGACACGCTCTCGCTCGGCGCCAGCTACGCCGCCACCGCCAAGATCGGCGTCAACGCCGGCTACTCCTACCGCAGCGCGACCATCAATGCCGGCCCCGCCGGCGAGTACAAGGACAACCTGCAGATCGCCAGCCTGGGTGTGTCGTGGGCGGTGGCGCGGGCCTGGACGCTCGGCTGCAACGTCTCCCGTGAAAAGCGCGACACCCAGTCGACGCCGGCTTTCACCTACACGGCCAACGTGGTGGGCTGCTCGGCGCAGGTCATGCTGCGATGAGCGGGCCGCGCGTCCTGCTGACCGGCGCGACCGGCTTCATCGGTTCGCACACCTGGATCGCGCTGGCGGCGGCCGGCTTCGCGGTGCTCGGCATGGACGATTTTTCGAACAGTTCGCCCGAAGTGCTGAACCGCTTGCGCCGGCTCACCGGCAGCGAACCCGACTTCGTCCGCGCGGACGTGCGCGACGCGGCCGCGCTGGATGGCCTCTTCGCCCGCGGCAGGGTCGACGCCGTGGTCCACTTCGCGGCCTACAAGGCGGTCGGTGAAAGCGTCGCCAAGCCGCTGGCCTACTACACCAACAACATCGGCGGGCTCTTGACGCTCGCCACGACGATGCAGCGCCACGGCTGCAAGGCACTCGTGTTCAGCTCGAGCGCGACCGTCTACGCCCAGTCGGACGACCTGCCCCTGCGCGAGACCGCCGCGCTTTCCACCACCAGCCCCTACGGGTCGACCAAGCTGATGGGCGAGACCATCTTGCGCGACCTGACCAGCTCCGACCCGACATGGGCGATCGCGCTGCTGCGCTACTTCAACCCCGTCGGGGCGCACGAGAGCGGCCTGATCGGCGAAGACCCGCGCGGCGTCCCGAATAACCTGATGCCCTTCGTCGCCCAGGTGGCCGGCGGCAAGCGCGAGTTCCTGCAGGTCTACGGCAGCGACTACGACACGCCCGACGGCACCGGGGTGCGCGACTACATCCACGTCATGGACGTCGCCGAAGGCCACGTCCACGCCCTGCGCCACCTGCTCGACGGCGGCGGATCGATCACCGCCAACCTCGGCACCGGTCGCGGCCACAGCGTGCTCGAAGTCGTGCGCGCCTTCGAACGCGCGAGCGGTCGCCCGGTCCCGTGCAAAATGGTCGACCGGCGCCCCGGGGACATCGGGGCGTACTACGGCGACCCCAGCCTGGCCGCGCAGACGCTCGGCTGGCGCGCCCGCCGCGACCTCGACACGATGTGCGCCGACAGCTGGCGCTGGCAAAGCCAGAACCCGAACGGCCTGGCGGGCTGAGCGGCCCAGCGTGGCCGCCCTGCCCGCACCGAATTTTCATTTCCGGACCTTTCCATGACCTCCATACCCGTCCACCCCGTCATCATGGCCGGCGGCAGCGGCACTCGCCTGTGGCCGCTGTCGCGCGCCCAGCACCCCAAGCAATTCCTGGTGCTGCACGGCAATCGCAGCCTTTTCCAGCAGGCGGCCACGCGCTTGTCCGGGCTCGCCGACGACGACATCACGGTCGACGCGCCGTGCATCGTCGGCAACGAAGAGCACCGCTTCCTGCTGCTCGACCAGTTGCGCGAACTCGGTCTCCCCCCGGCGACCGTGCTGCTCGAGCCCATGGGGCGCAACACCGCGCCGGCGATGACGCTGGCGGCCCTGCACGCCCGCACCGACGGCCACGACCCGGTGCTGGTGGTGAGCCCGGCCGACCAGACCGTCGTCGACGAGGCCGCGTTCACCGCGGCCCTGCAGCGCGCGGTGCGGGCCGCGGCAGGGGGCGCGATCGTGATCCTCGGGGTCACGCCCGACCGGCCGGAAACCGGCTTCGGCTACATCCGGGCGACCTCCGCAGGTGCGGGCGCGGTCCAGACCGTGGCCCAGTTCGTCGAGAAGCCGGACCTCGCCACGGCGCAGCGCTACTTCGCGTCGGGCGACTATTTCTGGAACAGCGGCATGTTCGTGGTCCGGGCCTCGGTCTGGCTCGCGGCGCTCGAGACCTTCCGCGCCGACATCGCCGCGGCAGCGCGCGCCGCGTGGGACGTGCGCAGCGTGGATGCGAGTTTCATCCGACCCGGCCGCACCGAGTTCGCCGCCATCCCGAGCGAGTCGGTCGACTACGCCGTGATGGAGAAATGCCCGGCGCAAGCCGGCATCGACATTCGCATGGTGCCGCTGAGCGCCGGCTGGTCCGACCTGGGGGCGTGGGACGCCGTCTGGCAGGTCAGCGACAAGGACGCGCGCGGCAACGCCAGCGTCGGCGACGCCATGGTGTGCGACAGCAGCAACACCCTCGTCCACGCGACCAGCCGGCTCGTCGGCGTGGTCGGTCTGAACGACGTCGTGGTGGTCGAAACCCCCGACGCGGTGCTGGTCACCGACCGCGCCCACAGCCAGGACGTGAAGGCCATCGTCCAGCAACTCGGCGGTGCCGGCCGCAGCGAGCACACGCTGCACCGCCAGGTGCATCGCCCGTGGGGCTGGTACGACAGCATCGACGCCGGCGCGCGCTTCCAGGTCAAACGCATCCTTGTCAAGCCGGGCGCGAGCCTGAGCCTGCAGATGCACCACCACCGGGCCGAGCACTGGATCGTGGTGAGCGGCACCGCCGAGGTCACCAACGGCGACCAGGTGATCTTGCTGAGCGAGAACCAGAGCACCTACATCCCGCTGGGCACCACCCACCGCCTGCGCAATCCGGGCAAGGTGCCGCTCGAGATCATCGAGGTCCAGTCGGGCAGCTACCTCGGCGAGGATGACATCGTCCGCTTCGAGGACACCTACGGACGCGCCAAGTAGATGTCCGGCGCGGCCCCTCCGGTGCGCACGGTCGCGGTGATCGGGCTCGGCTACGTCGGCCTGCCGCTCGTGGTGGAATTCGGCAAGGTGCTGCGCACGATCGGTTACGACCGGGTCCCCGAGAAGGTCGACGCGTGTCGTTCCGGACACGACCCGTCGCGCGAAATCAGCGCGGCCGACATGCGGCTCGCCCGCCATGCCTGCTACACGCACGACCCCGCCGCGCTCGCCGAAGCGGACGTCGTCCTGATCGCCGTCCCGACACCCGTCGATGCCGCCCGGATCCCCGATTTCGGCCCCTTGATCGCCGCGAGCCGGACGCTCGGGCCGCACCTCCGGCCGGGCGCGACGGTGGTCTACGAATCCACCGTCTACCCGGGCGCGACCGAGGAGATCTGCATCCCGGTGCTGGAGGAGGCGTCCGGACTCACCTGGAAGCGTGACTTCTCCGTCGGCTACAGCCCCGAGCGCATCAACCCCGGCGACCGCGAGCATCGGCTCACCAACGTGCTCAAGGTGGTCTCGGGCGACACCCCCGAGACGCTGGACCGCGTGGCGGCCCTCTACGAACTCATCGTCGAGCCCGGGGTGCACCGCTGCTCGAGCATCAAGGCGGCCGAAGCCTGCAAGGTGATCGAAAACACCCAGCGCGACCTGAACATCGCATTGATGAACGAGCTGGCGATCATTTTCGACCGCATCGGGATCGACACCACCGAGGTCCTGGAGGCGGCCGGAACCAAATGGAACTTCCTGAAGTTCCGCCCCGGCCTGGTCGGCGGCCACTGCATCGGCGTCGACCCCTACTACCTCACGCACAAGGCCGAAACCCTGGGCTACCACCCGCAGGTGATCCTGGCCGGGCGCCGCATCAACGACGGCATGGGCAAATACATCGCCGAGCAGACGGTCAAGCAGATGATCGCGAGCGGCAGCCCCGTCAAAGGCGCCAAGGTCAACATCCTCGGCCTGACCTTCAAGGAAGACTGCGCCGACCTGCGCAACAGCAAGGTCGCCGACATCATCGCCGAGCTGCGCAGCTACGGGGTCGAGGTCTTCGTCCACGATCCGCTGGCCGATCCGGGCGAGGCGTGGCGCGAGCACGGCGTCGAGTTGCGGGTATGGGATGATTTGCCACGCGCCGACGCCGTGGTCGCAGCGGTCGCCCACCGCGACTACCGCCGGCTCGACGTGTCGCAGATCCTCTCCAAGGTCGGGCCGCAGGCCTGCTTCATCGACGTCAAGGCGGCATTCGACGCCACGGCGTTGCGCGCAGCGGGGCTGACGGTCTGGCGCCTCTGACGACGAGCTCTCCATCCAATCACTTCAACGCCCGACATGATCCTAGTAACAGGCGGCGCCGGCTTCATCGGCGCGAATTTCGTCCTCGACTGGCTCGCGACCGAGCAGGAGCCGGTCCTGAACCTCGACGCGCTCACCTACGCCGGCAACCTGGAGAGCCTGGCCTCGCTGGAGGGCGACGCACGCCATGTGTTCGTCCAGGGCGACATCTGCGACCGGCCCTTGCTCGATCGGCTCTTCGCCGGGCACCGGCCGCGCGCGGTGGTCCACTTCGCCGCCGAGAGCCATGTCGACCGCAGCATTCATGGCCCCGCGGCCTTCATCAAGACCAACGTCGAAGGCACGTTCACGCTGCTCGAAGCGGCGCGCGCCCACTGGTCGGGGCTGCCAGCCGGCGACCAGGCGGCGTTTCGCTTCCACCACGTCTCGACGGACGAGGTCTACGGCTCCCTGGGCCAGGGCGATCCGCCCTTCACCGAAGCGAACGTGTACGAGCCCAACAGCCCCTATTCGGCCAGCAAGGCCGCGAGCGACCACCTGGTGCGGGCCTGGCACCACACCTACGGATTGCCGGTGGTCACCACCAATTGCTCCAACAACTACGGCCCCTACCACTTCCCCGAGAAGTTGATCCCCCTGATGATCGTCAACGCGTTGGGCGGCAAGTCGCTGCCGGTCTACGGCGATGGCCAGCAGGTGCGCGACTGGCTCTACGTCAAGGACCACGCCAGCGCGATCCGCACGGTGCTGGCGCGGGGCCGCCTGGGCGAGACCTACAACGTCGGCGGCTGGAACGAAAAACCCAACATCGAGATCGTGCAGACCGTCTGCGCGCTGCTCGACGAGATGCGGCCGGATCCCGCGGGGTCGTACAGCCGCCTGATCACCTATGTGACCGACCGCCCGGGCCACGACCGCCGCTACGCGATCGACGCGCGCAAACTGGAGCGCGAACTCGGCTGGCGGCCGGCCGAGACCTTCGAGACCGGGATACGCAAGACCGTGCGCTGGTACCTCGACCATGCCGACTGGGTCGCCCGCGTGCAGAGCGGCGCCTACCGCGACTGGGTCGACACCCACTACGCCGGACGGGTCGGCGCATGAAGATCCTCCTGCTGGGCAAGAACGGCCAGGTCGGGTGGGAGCTGCAGCGCGCCCTGGCGCCGCTGGGCGAGGTCGTCGCCCTCGACTTCGACAGCCCGGCGCCGCTGCGCGCCGATTTTTCACAGCCGGAATCGCTGGCCGCCACGGTGCGGGCGGTCGCGCCCGACCTGATCGTCAACGCCGCCGCCCACACCGCGGTCGACAAGGCCGAGAGCGAGCCCGAGCTGGCGCGCGCCCTCAATGCGCTGTCGCCCGCGGTGCTGGCGCGCGAAGCCGCCGCCCGGGGCGCCTGGCTGATGCACTACAGCACCGACTACGTGTTCGACGGCAGCGGCAGCGTGCCCTGGCGCGAAGACTCGCCGACCGGCCCGCTCAGCGTCTATGGCCAGACCAAGCTCGAAGGCGAGGAGGCCATCCGCGCCAGCGGCTGTCGGCACCTGATCTTCCGGACCAGCTGGGTCTACGCGGCGCGCGGCGGCAACTTCGCCAAGACCATGCTCAAGCTCGCCAGGGAGCGCGACAAGCTCACGGTGATCGACGACCAGGTCGGGGCGCCGACCGGGGCCGACCTGCTCGCCGACCTGACCGGCCACGCCCTGCGCAGCGCCATGGCCCGGCCCGAACTGGCCGGAACCTACCACGCCGTGGCGGCAGGCCAGACCAGCTGGCATGGCTATGCCCGCCACGTGATCGAGTTCGCCCGGGCCGCCGGCCAGCCGATCCGCGTCGCCCCGGAGGCGATCGAGGCCGTGCCGACCAGCGCCTTCCCGACGCCGGCCCGACGCCCCGGCAATTCGCGCCTGGACACACGCAAACTGCGCAGCAGCTTCGGCCTGGAGTTGCCGACCTGGCAGTCCGGCGTGGAACGAATGCTGACGGAAGTATCGAACTGAATATCGCGTCCCCCGAACTGACGAGCCACCCCCCCGCCATGACCCATCCATCACGCAAAGGCATCATCCTCGCCGGAGGCTCCGGGACCCGGCTGCACCCGGCGACGCTGGCCATGAGCAAGCAGCTCCTGCCGGTCTACGACAAGCCCATGGTCTACTACCCGCTCAGCACCTTGATGCTGGCCGGCATACGCGAGATCCTGCTGATCAGCACGCCACAGGACACGCCACGCTTCGAGGCCCTGCTCGGCGACGGCTCGAAATGGGGTCTCGAGATCCGCTATTGCGTCCAGCCCAGCCCCGACGGCCTCGCCCAGGCATTCATCCTGGGCCGGGAGTTCGTCGCCGGCCAGCCGAGCGCCCTGGTGCTGGGCGACAATATTTTCTACGGCCACGCGCTGCAGCAGCAACTTCGCGAAGCGGCCGGGCGCACCGAGGGGGCGTCGGTTTTCGCCTACCACGTGCACGACCCGGAACGCTACGGCGTGGTCGCTTTCGATGCCGACCGGCGGGCCCTGAGCATCGAGGAAAAACCGACGCAGCCGAAGAGTAACTACGCGGTCACGGGCCTTTATTTCTACGACCACCAGGTCTGCGACATCGCCGCGGCGATCCAACCGTCGCCACGCGGCGAACTCGAGATCACCGACGTCAATGCCGAGTATTTGCGCCAGAACCGGCTCAGCGTCGAGATCATGGGTCGCGGATACGCCTGGCTCGACACCGGCACCCACGACAGCCTGCTCGAAGCCGGGCAGTTCATCGCCACGCTGGAAAAGCGCCAGGGCCTGAAGGTGGCCTGCCCGGAAGAAATCGCCTACCACTCGGGTTGGATCAGCGCCGAGCAACTCGAGGCGCTGGCCCAGCCGATGCTGAAGAACGGGTACGGACAGTACCTCCGCCAGGTCCTGTCGGACCGGGTCTACGTCTGAGATCGCGAAACTGGCCATGCGCATGAGCAATCCGCTGAAACCGACGCGCGTCCGCCGCCTCGTGCTGGCGCTCGCGGCCTTGCCGCCGTTGACGGTGACCGCAGCAGACGCCCCCGAAGCCGCGACCGACGGGGCACCGACCGTGACCGCCTGGGTGGTGGTGGCGACGGAGAATCAACCCTTCCACCTCTCGGCAACCCAGCACGTGCGCTATGGCGACGGCGGCGTGCACTGGCTGCCCGAACGCGACCTCAGCGGCGACGGCACCTGCTCGAACGGATTTTTCGGGGGCGATCCGGCGCCGTGGCAAGCCAAATTCTGCGAAGTGCAGAAAACCGTCCCCGCCGTGCGGCAAATACCGGGCCAGATGCCGGTGGTCAACCCGGCGCTGATGCCCGCCACTCAGCCGGGTTACACCGAACCGCGCGCCCGCACCTTGACGGCAGACGAACGCCGCCCGGGTTCGCCCTACCTCGAAAATCCGACCAACGTCGGCGCCTTCCGGGTGCCATGTGGCAGCTATGCCCGTGTGTCCGCCGACGACCCGATCGTCTTCCCCGGGCAGCCGGGCAAGTCCCACCTGCACACGTTTCTCGGCAACACCGCGGCAGATGCGTTCAGCACGCCGGACTCACTGCTGGCGGGCGGCGGCTCGACCTGCGCGGGCGGGACCCTGAACCGCACGGCCTACTGGATGCCCTCGATGATCGACACCCGCACCGGCCAGCCGATCTTGCCGGTCGGATCCAACTTCTACTACAAACTGGGCTACCTGGGCGTCAAGGCCGGTACGGTCCAGCCCTTCCCCAAGGGCCTGCGCATGATCGCCGGGGATGCCCGCAACGCCGCACCCGTCGGTTCGCCGAACCGGTTCTCCTGCCTTGCCGGCGGAGCGAGCGGCGGTGACGGCGCCTGGCACGCCGAGATCCCCGCTTGCGGTCCGGGTGGCGACCTGGTCGTGAGCGTCAGCTTTCCGCAGTGCTGGGACGGCAAGAACCTGGACAGTCCCGATCACAAAAGCCACATGGCGTTCGGCACCGGCAAAGGTTGTCCGGCCGACCATCCGGTGCCGTTGCCCGAGATCACCCAGAACGTTCACTACCACCCGCGCGATGCGTCAGGCACGGCCAATTGGCGGCTGAGCTCCGACAACTATGCCGGCCCCGGTGGCTACTCCTTGCATTCGGACTGGATGGGCGCGTGGGACGTGCCCACCATGAAGAAATTCGTCGACAACTGCCTCAATGGCAACAAGGATTGCCACGACTACATCCTGGGCGACGGGACGATCATCTACTGACGGTTCCAAGCGCTCCAGTCGGCGAGCATGGTCCAGTCACTTGCTGATCGGGTAGAGGAAATAGTCAGACACCGGCGCCCAATCGCTTCCGGGGACTTTCCATTCCAGTCGAGGCGTCGACCCCGCCCCCTCCACCACGATGTAGTAGGGCCGCCCCGCGTCGAAATCGACGCTGGCCAGGCGCGCCACGGTCACGTAGACTTGGCCCGCCCCGCCCTTCACCCGGAACTGGTGCTTGCCCGGCAGCATCGACACCACCCAACCCTTGTTGCCAGACAGACCGGTCCCGGGACCCATGCTCCCGCACGAGCCTTGGCCGTGGGCCTCCTGGGCCTTCTGGGCGGACAAGGCGGCTGGCACCTCGGCGCCCGCCGAGGCAGCCAGGGCAAGTGCCGCTGCCCCCGACCAGGTCCCCCTCAGCAACTTCCGAACGCAGGTACGAGGCACGATCGGCTCCGGCAAGACAACATCAGTACATGATCCGGCCGTCGCCGAGCAGGTAGTCGTGACAGTCCATGCCGGCGTTCAGGCAGCGGGTGACGAAGGTCTGGTTGGTCGCGGGATCCCAGCCGCCAAACCAGTCGGCATGCAAGGAATATCCGGCCGGACCGCTGTAGTTGTCGGAACTCAGGCGCCAGTTGGACGAAGCGCCCGTCTCGCCAATGACGTAGTCGAACCGGATCGTGACTTCGGGTAGCGCCACCGGGTGGTCGGACGGGCACCCGGCGCCCGTCGCATAAGCCATGTGGCTTCGATGATCGGGGCTGTCGACGTTCACGCCGTCCCAGCATTGCGGAAAGGCCACGCTCACCATCAGCGTGTCGCCCACGGCACACGTCGGAATCGAGGTCTGCCACGATCCGCCGTTGAGGCATGCGAAGCGAGAAGTTGCATTGACAGGCGTCGTCGCGTTCGCGTCGCCCGCAATCATTCGCAGTCCGTGCGGGAAGGCCTGGATCGATGCGCCGGATACGCCGAGATAGCCCTGCTTATAGTAGAACTGTCCCGAGATCGGCGTCACCGGTTGACCGGTGCGGGAGTCGATCATCGTCGGCTGCCAGTAGGCCGTGCGGTTCAGGGTGCCGCCCACACAAGAGGAGCCCCCGCTTCCCGCCAGGCTGTCCGCCGTGCTCGCAGAGCTGGTGAGACTGTTGCCCATGAAGGTGTGCATGTGCGAGGCGCCCGGCTTGCCGGCGAAGGCAATCGGATCGTCGGCCCCCATGTGCGAGAAGAGGCAGGGTTCGCGGAACGCGCTGACATCGGTGGGCGCGGGCAGCATTCCGGGGTTGGCGAGTTCGCCGGCGGTCAAGGGCCGAACCTGCGGCGTCGTGGCGCCCTTCGCGGCGGCCGGCAAGAGCCCGGTGTTGACGACCGGCCGGGCGCCCGCCACTTGGGTGACGGCAGGCGCGGTGACCTGGACTTCGCAGAATTTGGTCAGCCAGGGGCCGGGATCGGCGCCGAAGGTCGCGATCGAGCAGATCGCGCCGGGGTTCAACGTCTGGGTGACCCATTTGGCGCCGGTGCCGAAGCGCACGGTCTGCGCGGTGGTGATCGCGACCGGATCATTCTCGTTGGCCGTACGCACCCAGGCCGTGACCGTCGCGCCGCTCGGAGCGGGCGCGACGGGGGCGACCTGCGTCGGCGTTGCGGCGACGCGGCAAGACTTGACAACGCCGTAGGCGGGATCCTTGCCGAAGAATGCGTTCGTGCACTGACCCGTTCCGGTGATGGACTTCTGCGTCCAGAGTGCGCCGGCCCCGTATTGGACAACCTGGGTGCCGGTCACGGTGAAGCCGCCGTTTTCCGCGGCGATGGTGGTCATGGCCACCGACGGGACGACGACCTGGCAGCTCTTGTAAGTGCCGTACGCAGGATCCGACCCGAAGAAAACATTGGTGCATTGCCCGCTGCCCGTCACCGATTTTTCGATCCAGCGGCTGCCGGCCCCGAAACGAACCGTCTGCGTGCCGTCGACGGTGAAGCTGGCCCCTTCGTTGGCGAGGGTGACGTAGCTCGGAGCCGTCGCGGCCGCGCGGACCACGGCGAGCGCGGTGTCCATGGTGGCGGCCCGGGCCGAGGGGTCGATACCGGCCGCGGTCGCGGCGGTGTCGGTCGCGGAAGGATCGCTGGATCCGCCGCCGCAGGCGATCAGGACGGCGGGCAGCAACGCGCCCAACAAGACAAGGCGCAAGGGAGGAAGTCGTTTATCAAGCATGTCGGTCACTCGTAGGCAGGGGACAAGCGCCATAGGCAGGCGCCACGGCGGCTAGAGGTGCGAGTGGACCGACACGATCGGTATGGCGCTGAGCGCTACTTCCTCTAACCCGAGTCGCGCACGTGGTTCCGGGGCCCATCAGGGACTCGGACATACGACGCAACTGCTGAAGATATCGACGCGAGGCGCGACGGCTTGAACCCGATAATCGCATCATCTGGTTTCTTAGGTAACAATGTGTATTCCCGATTCGCTGAGGACGGGACGGCGCCAGACCTGGCGCGCTGAGCAAATCGAGACTGGAGGAGTGTTCCCGGCGTCATTCCTCACGCTCGGGAACGCATGGTGGGGGTTTTGGTGCAGATCTCGTGCCTGCTTAATTTGAGTCAAATGTGACGTGGGCCGTCATCAATATCGAGGGTTGTTACCGATATTGTTTCTATGACTTACAAGATCGACCCTTGCTGCGACGCAACAAGGAGATCGGTAACTTCAATTTCTTATTGATGCATCGTTCACCCGTCGGGCATCAATCACCGACGGTTCGTTTCCAACGCAGTCAGCGTTTGCCTCACGGCAACGACCATGCTGCTGACCCCAAAACATTTGGCGACCTTTTCTCGTGCCCGCGCGGCCATCGCTTCCGATTTCTCGGGGTTTTGCAAGAGCGCTGTGCATGCAGCGATCCAGTCCGAGGCGTCGTCGCCCGCGACCCGCAGATGCTCTCCGTCATGCAGATGGGCTGAAAACCCCTCGGTGGCGAAGCGGGTCGCCACCAGGGGGCGCGCGTGAGCCAGGGCGTCGATGACCTTGATCTGCGAGCCGGCGCCCGAGAAGATCGGCGCGATCACCAGGGCGGCTTTCGCGTACTCGGCTGCCAGGTCATCGACATACCCTCTGACCGACACGCGTCCGGCGAGCTCACCCGCCAGGTCAGGCGGGCATTTTCCGATGGCATGAAGCTCCGCATGGGCAAACTTCCCTTGAAGCGAGGGCAGCACCGACTCTGCAAACCAGCGCAGGCCGTGCGCATTGGGCGGATGGGGGAAGAAGCCCACCATCAGGATGCGCCCGGCGACGGGTGGCTCGCGCGCAGGCCCGAGCGCAGGCACCGCCACCACATTGCTCAGCAGTGAGCTGCGCGCCGCCCCCAGGCGCACCTGATCGTTCGGATTGACGATCCACACATGCAGGGCGCGCCGCAGCATCCGGGCCACCCAAGCGTTGCGGATCGAGCAGCGCAGTCGGGCCAGCACGCCGCCGTCGGCGCGGTTCAAGTTCTTGTGGATGTCGTCGGGATCGACGATCAGCTTGTCCCAGGCCTGCCGCGGGACGACATCGGCCTGACCCGCGTAACGGGCGACGATGAAGCGATAGTCCCCGCGTTCGAGGAGCGCCCCGATGCACTGCCTCACCCGTCGGCGCTGGCGCAGCCCGGCCCACGACAAGCCGCGAGCGGTGTAGGTCAGGGTCTTGACCTGTTCGGGACCGAAATCGGCATCGATGTGGAAGGCCGGGCCGCCTTGCAATACCAGCGTGTCGACGTCGCCCACCTCGCACAGTGCGACGCGCAAATCGTTGCTTCGGATGGCTCCCCCGAAGGATCGGTCGCCGATCGGCGTCGGGGTGAGGTACAAAATCTTCGGTCGCGTCATCGGATGTGATAATTCCATGAGCGATGCTGCCATCGGTCACTCTCGCGTTTCGAACTCAATTGCATCATGAATTCTGACCCCGGCGCTCGGCACCGACGCTACAAATTTGGCATCGTTCTGAGCACGTCGCTCGGGAACCTGACTCGCTATCAGAACTTCCGCCGCTACGCCGAACAGGACCCGGAAGTCGAGCTGACCTGGGCGCCCATCTCGCACTACTTCGAACCGGGCGTCGCGAACCCTTATGAGCGGTTGCCGCGGGCGGTCCAGGCCCGCGCCATCGTCATCCACCAGGCTCAGCCGGTGCTGCGCAAGCTCGATGAGCTCGATGCCCTCCTGATTCACATGTACGAGGTCGACCTCTTGCTGGCCTTGCGCGCCAAGTTCCTGCGCACGCCGCTTCGCATCGTCAGCACCGACGACGGGCCTGCGATCGACCCGGCGACCTACCCTTTTCACCCCGTCGATGGCCGCAAGGCCGCGTGGCGCAAAAGGCTCCGGCTGCGCGTCGATCTGTGGCGGTCCCGGAGTGCGGATTTTCTTATTCCCTTTTCCACCTGGGCGGCCGATCTTCACATCCGCGGCGCCGGCAAATCGCCCGACCGAGTCGAGCCCATCCATGTCGGGCTCGACCTGCGCATCTGGCCCGACCGGGACCGTTCGAATGTCGTCGCGCACGATCGCATCAAGCTGCTTTTCGTCGGCGGCGAATTCGAGCGCAAGGGCGGCGCCTTGCTGCTTCAGGTGTTCAAGTCGCACTTCCAGGACGTCGCCGAACTGCATCTGGTCAGCAAGTCCGCGCCCAAGGATTTGCCCGCGAACACGACCCTGTACGACGACTACCACGCCAACGATCCGCGGCTCGCCGAGCTCTATCGAGCCGCGGACATTTTCGTCCTGCCGACCTTGTCCGACCTGTCCTCGTGGGTGACGCTGGAGGCCATGGCCTCGGGCTGTCCAGTGGTCGTGACTCCCGTGGGCGGCATATCGGACCTGGTGGACCCCGAGGTGACCGGAATCTTGATCCCCGTCGGCGATGCCGACGCACTCCGCAAGGCGATCGAGCGCCTGATCGACGACCCGGCGCGACGCATCGAAATGGGCCAGGCAGCGCGCCGCTACGTCGAGACCAGATTCGATGCGGCGAAGAACGTGCCGCGCATCCTGGGCATCATGAAGCGACTGGTCGATGCCGATCGTCTGAGACCCGCGCGCACGCCCGCGTCCGCGAAGATCGCGAACAGAACGTACACCTAGGCGGCGATACACGTTCGGGGGGCGGGCGAGGACCCACGACGCGGCAGCAGCTTTGGACCCCGGGGTGGGCAGCCGCCCGCCGTTTCGTGCCATCATTTCGCGATGAACGAAGCCTCACAACAGATCCGGGCGAAACGCGATGCGCTGATTTCCGCGCTCGTTTCGGGGCGTCCGGGCGGCCGCGTCAACCGGTTCAACGAACCCGACGAGGTTTTCAAAATGCGAATCGGCGAAAGCATCGATCTTCTCGCGGGCCTTCTCGAAGGTCGGCCGCACTACGATTCGCTTTATCTGGGGCAACGTCTGTTTGAACTGCATCGGGCAGATTGCGACCGATCCGCCAACCTGAGCGCGAGCCGGAGCAGCGTTCTGCACGACAAGGAGATACTCAAATCCCATATTTCGGCGGACTTCGAATCGATCTACGACGAAGCGACCACGCCGTTATGTGCCGATGCACCGACCCACGTCCGGACACTGTTCATCGGCGACTGCTTGATGGTCGAAGTGATGTCTTTCCTCGTCGGGCCGCTGCTGAGCGAGGGCGTTTCCATCGACGCGTTTCCCATTTCTCCACGCAGCGCCACGCAACTTCATAATTTCCTGTCCGAACGCAAAACCACAGACTACGATGTGGTCTTTATCAGCCCGTTTTCTCATGCCCCATTGCCCGAAATCGAAGCATTGACGAATCCTCGACGGGCCTGGAGGAATCACAGGGAAGTCACCGGGTTGACGGATTCGATCATCAAACAGGTCGGACCCCTGTTGGAGTTGCTGGTCAATCGATTCGAGTGCCCGATTTTCATACACAACGCCTCGCTCACGCCGCGTTCCACAAATCTTGCAAAGGCGGTCGCCGCCTCGGTGGCACTGTCGCGCCCGCTGACTCGCGCGAGAAAGTCCATCAACGGCTGGTTGTCGAAGTTTGTCGCGCAAAAAAACGAAGCGACTTTTCCTCACATTCATTTGATCGACGAGGCCAGCATCGCCCACGCCCTCAAGCTTCGGGCGGGACGGCTGCTTTATAACTCGCCATTCCAGCATGCCACTGCCTTGAGCCAGGCATTGGCTGCGGAATACCAGGCACGGATCTGGACCATCGCGTCGCTGTTGGGACGCAAGTTGGTGGTCTGCGATTTGGATAACACGTTGTGGAATGGCGTCATCGGCGAGGGGCCGGTGGTGCACTATTCAGAACGTCAGGCCTCGTTGCTCCGACTGAAGAAGGATTGCGGCATTGTTTTGTCGATTGCGTCGAAAAACGATCCGGCCAATGTGCATTTCCAAGGGGGAACGCTGAGCATGGAGGACTTCGTGGCGCCGCAGATCAGCTGGGGGGCCAAGGCTGTTGCCATCTCCACGATCGCTCAGAAGCTGAACCTGCAAACCCGTCACATGGTCTTCCTCGACGATCGACCGGACGAAAGGGCGCTGGTCGCGGAAATGCATCCGAAAATGCTCGTGCTCGACCCCTGCGAACCGGAAACCTGGAAGCGGATCGACGCATGGGCGGCCCTCACCGAGGGAAGTTCCGATCTGGACCGCACGACCCTGTACAAGCAGCAGCTGACGCGAGACGCCCTGGTGGCGACCCCAGACGACGCCGTCGCCGTGCGCGATGCGTCCGCGCTGGTCGAACTCAAACTCGTGTTCACTCTCGGGTCTGCAAAAAAGTCCGAGTTGAAACGTATCGCCGAGCTGATAAATCGGACGAACCAGTGGAATATGTGCGGCACGCGCACGACCTTCGAGCAGCTTCGACAGTGGCATACCTCGGCCGACGCCGTTGTGATGGTGGGTTCGGCAGGCGACAAATTCGGCGAAATGGGTATCGTGTGCGTAGCCGTTCTCGTCGTGACGGGTGACAAGGCCTCCATCCCGGTTTTTGTTCTCAGCTGTCGGGTCTTTGGCTACGGCATGGAAACTGCCATGCTGCGCGAATTGCAACGTCGGGCGGAAAGCCTGGGGGCGAATACCCTGGTAGGGAAGTTCACCGCGACTGCCCAGAACAATGCGGGCCGCGGCATGTACGCAACGCATGGCTTCGTTCCGGATGGCGAACACTTCGTCCGAGCATGCAACGACCCCATCCCCGAACTGGATTGGGCAACGACCGTCGTGACGGACATCTAGACGGGCTTTATCGTCTCCCGGAGGCGATCAGTTCGAAGAGCCGACTCAGTCGCGCTGGTTCGACGACAAAGCCATGCTCGGCAGTCTCACCCACGGCGAACGCGTATTGCAGGCCCAACGCATCCGTGAGGTCTTTGTACACATTGTTGAAACGCTTGGGCGGCTGCATCACCACCAACGTCCCGTCGTGCGCGATAGGAAAGATGGCGTGGGCCAGATGACTGCCTTCGACGCCGACGACGAGCTTGGCGTCCATGCTCATGGTGGCGATTTGCTGCGCGGTCATCGTGTCGGGATCGACCACCGCGAACCCCTCTGATATCAAATGCGCCTCGAGTTCGGGGGCATTGAGGAGATCGCGGCCCCGGGCGGCGCCGGCGCTTCCCCTTTTGATGTAGATCCGTTCGTTGCCGACGCCGGCGGCCGAGCGCCTGAAACGCGTTCGCATGTCGTGATAGCGGCGCCGCTTGTCGGCGTTCTGACCCCAGTCGTCCAACAAAATCAGTTCGCGAAATCGGCCCCGGGCCACCTGCCGCGGCGTCAACCCCAGCAGATGGCGGTAGCCGTCCTCGTGAAAATAGCGTTTGCGCGCGACTTCGAACGCGGGCCCCAACGCTTGTGCGGCCAAGCTCATGACGACATCGTCATGCATCCAGTGACCGAAATAGATCGAACCCATCAGGGTGCTGGCGATCGCTGCCAAGGGCATGTCGACCTCCTCGGCGGCCCCCACCTCTTCCGACAATTGGGACATGCGGTGGTTGAGGGGGCCCTTGAAAAGTCGGCCGCTCAGCAGCGTGACATCCTTGAAGAGATAGGCTCTCGTCTCGGCGTGCTGGCGCGGCCCTTCGCGCACGCGGGCCAGCTCCGCCTCGAGCGTCGTCTCCTCCTGCACGCCGCGGACACGATCGAGCTCGCCGTCGAGAAAAATGGCGGCCCTTTCCATCTTGGTTTCCAGGGGCGAAACGGTCCAGCTGCGGTCTGCCAGCAACGCGTAGTGGGAGGGGCGACGAAGAAGGCTTCGGTGCAGGGCGGCACGCACCTTGTAGTAGGTGGTCAGGCGTCCCATCAGGACGGCTCGAGAGTGGGCATGGTGACGTGTGCACGATGAAATGCCACATTGTTACTCGTCTGGAGAACATTGTTGACAGTTCACCGCCGCTACAGCGGGCACTCGCGCACGCAGACGGGCGATCGAACACCATCGCCCCGGCAGCATCCCCGCGCGCCGGGTCGTCGACTCAGGGCCAACGCCCCCGGCCTATCCGCCCACCAGCTTGTAGTACCCCAAGCGTCGCGCCAGGCGCTTGAGCCGCTGTGTCGAGTCATAGGCGGCCAGCGTCAATTCCTCGAAAGGAGCAGGCGCCCTGCGTTCCGGGATGGCTCTCGGGGTCGGCAACTCGCCCGCCTTGAGCGCCTCGGGCACCCACCATTTGGCGACCCCGCCCCCGTGAAAGCATTTCATGTCGCCGAAGCGCTCCACGCGCAGGACGTTTCTTCCACTCGCGCCCAGACGCAGCGCCGCCCGCTTCCACTGCGTGTTGCGCCAGCAATGCCAATGGTCGGGGTCCAGGTAGCCGCCCCCTTCGCGCATCGCCAGGGCGGCCCAGACGATGGCCTCGATGTGCATCGCACGGGGGAGCTGGGTACCGCCCAGCGTGGCGATCAACTGGTCCAGCCACGCCAGGTCGAGGTTGTTGGACGCGTGGGCCACGCCGATGTCGACGTGGTGCGCCAGCCGTATGTTGGCGGCGTAGGCGCGCCGCACGACATCGTCGGGCAGCAGGCAGCTCGGCGGCTGATACATCAGCAAGATGCCGCGCGCGGGTGTCGGCTCGAATCGGAAGCGGTTGGGGAAATAGAGGTCCGGGTCGAGTATGACCATTTCCTCGTCCGGCGCCGCGAACAACAGCGGGTCGGTGATCTTTCGCCAGCAGGGGTGCCCGAAGCGGAAGGCGGCGATGTGCGGGTACTTGGCCAGAACGACCGCGGCGCGCTCGTCGGCTTCCGACTGGGCGCAGACGCGCCATTGATGACGCGCGGGAACGTCGATCGACTGCATCGCGTCCACCAGCGCGATCTTGTCGTCCGCGCTGTCGGTGATGAGCGTCAGGTCCAGGTCTTCGTCGCAATGCGCCACCAGGCTGGCCATCGCTTTGTCGGCGTAGGGCAGCGAGCGGGCGCTGAGTATGCAGTAGACCTTGCGGCGCATGGGGGACGGTGTGGGTGGGGTCATGTTCATGAGCGTCGACGGTTCAGGGCAGATCAGATGCGGGCGTTCGTCGCGGCGCGGTGCAGCGCGACCGCCTCTCGGTAGACCTGCAGCATGCGGTCGACCTTGAGTTCCCAGTCGAATTCGCGCCGCACCTTGGCCAGTCCGTGCTCGCCCATCTGGCGCCTTCGCGATGGGGAGCGGGCCAGGTCGGTCATGGCGTCGGCAAATCCTTGGATGATGCCATCGCGCGAGTCCGGTGCCACCAGGACACCGCACTGCGGATCGAGATAGTCGAGCGGGCCGCCCCAGGCGGTGGCGATGACGGGTTTGGCCAACGACATCGCCTCGAGCACGACCGCCCCGCCGCATTCGAGCAAGCTCGGCAACACCAGCGCATCCGCGGCCGCCAGGCGCGCGGCGCACACGTCCTGCGGCAGCCAGCCGGCAAAATGAACGCTGCCCACCGCATCGGGCGCCGCCCCGGCGATGGCGAGAGAACCGGCAAGCGCCTCCAGACGCGGCCGCTCGCTGCCGTCGCCGAGTATCCACAAGCGCATCGGCGCGTTGCCGCGGGCACGGGCGAAGGCGTGCAGCAACAGATCGACGGCCTTCCAGTCGACCAGTCGACCCATGAAGGCAAACGTCGTCACGCCGTCCATCGCGGTGCGCTGCGAGCCCGGATCGGGTCGCCACAGGCTCAGGTCGACACCATTTTCGACCAGCTCCTCGACGTGCGGGCACACCCCGGCCGGCAGCGCCGCCGCGGTTCGCCGGTTCGCCACCAGCAGCGTGGTCGCGCGGCGTTTGCCCGGCATCAGCCGGTTCATCAGGGCAGCACTGGCCCGCCCCGCCCGCATCAAGAGCCGCTCGGCGGCGCCGCGTTGGCGTTTGAATCCCGGCGGATAGTCCATGCCGCCGTTCATCGGACCGATCACCACGGGGGCGTCGAATCCGAACAGCATCGACGGCTCCTTCGGCGACACCGGCATCGGCTGGTGCACGACCAGGAGGTTCTCCGCCCGCACCAAACGGGCGACCAGGCGGCGCTGGACCCACTGGGTCGAAAGACGCGACGCAAACCCGGTCGTGACATAGGCGATGGCATCGGGCAGATGCCGGCCCAGGCGCCACATGGCGCGGTGGAAACCGGTGTCCTCGACGTAGACGATCTGCGGATCGGCAGGGTAGAGCAGCGCCAGCTCGTCGCGCGTTCGCGCATGCGTGACCAGCCAGACCGGTACCCCGCGCCGCCGCAACACCCGGAAAAAGTGCAGCGGCAGCGCCGCTTCACCGCCAAAGCGCGCCGAGGCGTGCTCGGCGGCGATCAACACGCGCATCTCGTCGCTCATCCGGACTTTCTTGTCGCGCGGGGTGGCAGGATGCGTGCCGGGACGCCGACCGCGGTCGCCCCCGCGGGCACGTCGATCAAGACCACCGCGTTGGCCCCGATGACGGCGTGGGCGCCGATCGTGACGCCTCCGAGTATCTTGGCTCCGGCTCCCACATCGACGTGGCCGATCAGCGTCGGGGCCCCCGGCTTGGTGCCGCCCATGCCGAGCGTGACCTGCTGCAGGAGCAGGCAGTTCGGGCCGATGCGGGCGTCGGGGTGGATGACGATGCCGTTGGGATGCGGCATGAGAAGCCCCCCCTCGATCCGGGCCCCGAGCGTCACCTCGGCACCGGTGACGACGCTCCAGAAGCGGTGGCGCAACACCGCGACGCGGCGCCGCAGGACCAGATCGACACGCACCGCGCCGCGCAATGCTTCATAGTCGCGCAGGCTCGCCAACAGCGAGCGGGACGGGTTCCAGGTCCAGGCCAGCTTCCCGGTGCGACTGGCCCGGCCTTCGCGCGACCAGTCGGGGACTTCCGCCGACACTTTGTCCTGATGGTCGAAGGGGCTCTCGCCATAAAGTGTCATCGGGCCTCTCCGAGCAGTGCGTCGAGGGCCAACTGGCGGCGCAAGCTCGCGCGCAGCGCCGGCGAAACGCCGGTCACGGTCAGGCCACCGCACGGTCCGAACCATCCCCGCGCCAGCATCAGCAAGGCGGTTGCGGCATGGCTGAGCGCCACCACGCCCTCCATCTCGACACGCAGGGGCAGCGGGTCCAGCGCGCAGGCGCGCAAGGCAGCACGCAGTTCCCCGAGCCCGGCCGGGGC
>JALYHO010000203.1 GCA_030776545.1 Pseudomonadota bacterium
TGGCACGCCGGCGGTCGGGGACGGCGTGGCCGGTGCGGCCTGTCGGGCCGGTCCCGGGGCGAACAACGATGGCTGGCCGTGGTCGCGCATCCATTCGTTGTAGAGGAAGAACAGCGACATCAGAAAAATCACCCACAGCAGGGTGCGACGCATATCGGTCATGGGGTCGGCTCAGGCTTCGCGTAAGAGGGCATGGTTTCGGGGGCGACGGCGGCAACTGCCGCGCCGCGGTCAACACGGAGGGGGGTCGGCACGGCGCGTGGCACCGGGTCGTGGCCACCCTCGCACCAGGGGTGGCATCGCAGCACTCGACCGGCCGCCAGGCACGTGCCTGCCACCGCGCCGTGTGCCAGCAACGCCTCCAGCGCGTAGGCGGAACAGGTCGGTTCGAACCGACAGGCACTCCCCAGCCACGGGCTGAGGAGCAAGCGGTAGCCACGTACCAGGGCGACGAGCGCCCGCTGCGGCAGTGAAATGACGGTGGCGAGCATCGGCGGCGCGTGGTCAGGGGCCGGGGCGCGAGCGCCGCGCGGCGCCACCGAGCAAGGTTTCGAGCTCGCCGCGGGCCAGCGCCCGCAATTCGTCGGAAGCCGCGCTCGCAAACCGAGCGGGATCGAAAGGCGCCCGCAGGCGAACCACCCACAGACCGGGTGACAACTCGGACGCGAGCGCCGCAGCCACCGAGCGAATCTGCCGCTTCAACAGGCTGCGGGTGACCGAGCGCCGCGCGTGCCGCTTGGGCACGACGGCGCCCAGCCAACAGCCCTCTAAAAGCGCTGGCACGGGCAAATCATCCACAGGCCCTGGCTCCTCTGCCACGAAGCCTGTTGACAACTCTCTTTTTCGGGTCGCTTTCAGGCGTGCCAAGGCCGGGCGAGGTGCTTCCGCCACGTGGTGCACGGCAAAGTGCTGGCTGCTCAGACGACTGCGGCTGCGCAATACCCGTTCGAAGTCGGCCGTACGCAGCAATCGTGCAATCACGGGCACCCGCCTCGATCCTGGCGAGAACCGTCTCCTAGACGGCCAGGCGCTTGCGACCCTTGGCCCGACGGGCGTTGATCACGGCGCGGCCGCCCCGGGACTTCATTCGAACGAGAAACCCGTGGGTGCGGGCGCGGCGGACTTTGGAGGCTTGGTAGGTGCGTTTCATAGGTTTTCCAGATGGTCACGGTTCAGGCACCGGAGGGTTCGCCTCAGGGGTCGCCTCTACGGGGGGGTCGCCTCTCAATGGGCACTTCGCGAATTCTCGAACAACGGCAACAGACACAGGACGCCCGGCGCCGAGCCGTCATCCATGAAGTGCCGTCCGGGAGCGACCGAATACGCCAGCGGGCTGGCCGTAGGCTCCCTCTCGAGGCTCCGGGAAACCCAGTATTAGACCAAAAACCCCCTGCCTGGTCAAGGACTTACACCGAAGAACAAGGCCGCGTGAGGGGATTGACCTGAGCCCGAGATCTGTGGATAACCCCGCATGCCTCATCCCTCCACGTACAATTCTGCCGCTCCCGAGAAGAACTTTTCCACAATGAGCGCTGACCTTTGGCAACGTGGCTGTGAACGACTGGCCGCCGAGCTCCCCGAACAACAGTTCAACACCTGGATCCGCCCCTTGCTCCCGGCCGAAGTCTCCGACACCGGGGACGCGGGGGCGGTGGTCACCTTGCGGGTCCCGAACCGCTTCAAGCTGGACTGGATCCGCAATCAGTATGCCGGCCGGATCGAGTCGGTGCTGGCCGAACTCGCGGGCAAACCGGTCCGGCTCGACATCGCGCTGATGGCGCGCGACGCCACCCCTTCGACGTTGCCTGCGAGCGTTCTCGCCGCCGGCGGCATCAGTGGCCCCCGTGCGACGAGCGCTTCGGCCGACGGCGCCGCGACCGACCCCGGGGCCCAGCGCAACAGTCCCCAGGCGCCCCAGGTGCCGTCGCGCAGTCGGCTGAACCTGGCGCTGACGTTCGGCACGCTGGTGCCGGGTCGGGCCAACCAGATGGCCCGTACCGCGGCGCTGCATGTCGCTGGCGCCCCGGGTCAGATGTACAACCCGCTCTTCATCTACGGGGGGGTCGGGCTCGGCAAGACCCATCTCATCCATGCGGTCGGCAACGCCCTTCTGGCCGACAAGCCCGACGCCCGCATCCTCTACCTGCATGCCGAGCAGTTCATCACCGACGTGGTGAAGAACTATCAGCGCAAGACCTTCGACGAACTCAAGGCCAAGTACCACCAACTCGATCTGCTGCTGATCGACGACGTCCAGTTCTTCGCCGGCAAGGAACGCACCCAGGAAGAATTCTTCAACGCGTTCGAGGCGTTGCTGGCCAAGCGTGCCCACATCATCATGACCAGCGACACCTACCCCAAAGGGCTGGTCGACATCGACGAGCGGCTGACGTCGCGCTTCGACGCCGGGCTGACGGTCGCCATCGAGCCTCCCGAGCTCGAAATGCGGGTCGCCATCCTGATGCGCAAGGCCGAACTCGAGGCCACGTCGATGCCCGAGGACGTGGCCTTTTTCGTCGCCAAGAACGTGCGTGCCAACGTCCGCGAGCTCGAAGGCGCGCTTCGCAAGATCCTCGCCTACTCGCGGTTTTCCCACAAGGAAATCAACATCGGTCTGGCCCGCGAGGCACTCAAGGACTTGCTGTCGATCCAGAACCGCCAGGTCGGGGTCGAAAACATCCAGAAGACCGTCGCCGACTTCTACAAGATCAAAGTCGCCGACATGTACAGCAAGAAGCGGCCGGCTTCGATCGCGCGGCCGCGCCAGATCGCGATGTACCTCGCCAAGGACATGACGCAGAAAAGCCTGCCGGAGATCGGTGAATTGTTCGGCGGTCGAGACCACACGACGGTCTTGCACGCGGTTCGCAAGATTGCAGCCGAACGCCAGAAGAACACCGAGCTCAACCAGCAGTTGCATGTGCTCGAACAGACGCTCAAGGGATGAGGAATCGTGGCGCTTTCGACCCGCTGTCAAGGGACAAGGCTGGGGACAAGTTTCGGACAAGGCCGAACTTATCCACCGCTGGCGGCCCAGGCACCGAGTTGTTCGTCCGACCACCGCGGCTGACAAGGGCTCGGGCCACAGGGTTGGCGGTGACGCAAGTGCTTGATGCCAGAGGCGAAAATGGTCTTATCCACAGCAAGGGCGCGACTCTATCTATGACTACCATCTTTAAAAAGAAGAGATCAGAAGATGCAAGCCGCGGGCCTTTTTCTTTTCGTTCTTCTGGGGCGCGGCGGGCGTGTCGTGGTCGACGTCCTGAACGCTCCCGGGTTCAGGCGAAAATAGCGTCGCCCCAGCGTTCGGCGTTCCCTGCTCCCCAGCCCCAAGTCGAGAGGTCCCAATGATTGTCTTGAAGACAACACAAGAAAAAGTCTTGAGCGCCCTGCAAGCGGTCGCCGGCATCGTCGAGCGTCGCCACACCCTGCCCATCCTCGCCAACGTGCTGCTGCGCAAGACCGGGGAGCACCTCGAACTGACCACGAGCGACCTGGAGATTCAGGTCCGCACCCACTCGGACCTGGGCGGAGACCCGGGCAACTTCGCGACCACGGTGGGGGCGCGCAAGCTGATCGACGTGTTGCGTTCGATGCCCGCCGATCAGGTGGTCACCCTCACGGCGAATCAGAACAAGCTCACGCTGCAAGGCGGCAAGAGCCGCTTCACGTTGCAAACCCTGCCGGCCGACGACTTCCCCTTGGTCCAGGAAGCCGCCGACTTCGGCCCTGCGTTCGGCGTGCCGCAAAAAGTGCTCAAGGCCTTGATCAACCAAGTCCATTTCGCGATGGCGGTGCACGACATCCGGTACTACCTCAACGGTATCCTGTTCGTCGCGGAGGGCAAGAGCCTGACCCTGGTCTCGACCGACGGCCACCGGCTCGCGCTTGCACAGGCCGAGCTCGACGTGGAGATTCCCAAGCAGGAAGTCATCCTGCCGCGCAAGACCGTGCTCGAGCTCCAGCGACTGCTCAAGGACGAGAAGGAAGGCGACGAAGGGCTGATCCAGATGCGCTTTGCCGGCAACCAGGCCAAGTTCAATTTCAGCGGCATGGAATTCGTCACCAAGCTGGTGGAAGGCAAGTTCCCGGACTACAACCGAGTCATTCCGAAGAACCACAAGAACGCGGTCACGCTCGGCCGAGTTCCCTTCCTGGCGAGCCTGCAACGGGCCGCGATCCTGACGAGCGAGAAATTCAAGGGGGTACGGGTGAACATCGAGCCCGGCACCCTGCGCATCGCTTCGAGCAACGCCGAGCAGGAGGAGGCCAAGGAGGAACTCGAAATCGACTATGGCGGCGACACCATCGAGATCGGTTTCAACGTCACGTACCTGATCGACGCGCTGAGCAACATGAACGTCGAGATGGTCAAGCTGGAGCTGCAGGACACCAACTCGAGCGCGCTCATCACCGTCCCGGAACAGACGGGGTTCAAGTACGTGGTCATGCCCATGCGCATCTGACGCGGGCCGCGCCGGTCGTATCCGACCGCCCCCTCGAACGCGCCCTGTGCGGCCGGCCCGCCGGCCGACCCCTCGTAGAAAAAGCACGAAAGACCCGATGAGCGACACCCCCAAACCCACCGACGACGAAGCAGGTGTCCCCAACAACCCGGCCCCGACGACGCCCGACCAGCCCGCCGAGGACGACGGCGCTCGCCACACCCGGCACGCGGCCGACAGCGCCGCCTATGGCGAGTCGAGCATCCAGATCCTGGAAGGGCTGGAGGCCGTGCGCAAGCGGCCGGGGATGTACATCGGCGACACCTCCGATGGCACCGGCTTGCATCACCTGGTGTTCGAGGTGGTCGACAACTCCATCGACGAATCGCTTGCCGGTTACTGCGACGACATCGTCGTGACCATCCACACCGACAACGCCATCAGCGTCGCCGACAACGGCCGCGGCATTCCGAGCCGCGTGAAAATGGACGACAAGCACGAGCCCAAGCGCTCGGCGGCCGAAATCGCATTGACCGAGCTGCACGCGGGCGGCAAGTTCAACCAGAACAGCTACAAGGTCTCGGGCGGCCTGCACGGGGTCGGGGTGAGCTGCGTCAACGGCTTGTCCAAATGGTTGCGTTTGACCGTCCGCCGCGACGGCCAGGCCCACTTCATGGAATTCAAGCAGGGCGTGCCGCAGGACCGCATCATCGAACTGCGCGACGACGGCACCGGCAAGATGGTCGAAGTCTCGCCCATGAAGATCATCGGCGAGACCGAGCTGCGCGGAACCGAGGTTCACTTCCTGCCCGACCTGGAGATTTTCTCCAACATCGACTTTCACTACGACATCATTGCCAAGAAGCTGCGCGAGCTCAGCTTCCTCAACAACGGCGTGAAGATCCGGCTGATCGACGAGCGCAACAACAAGGAAGACACGTTCGCCTTCGCGGGCGGCGTCAAGGGGTTCGTCGAGTTCATCAACACCGGCAAGAAGGTGCTGCATCCGACGGTCTTCGGGGCCACCGGCGAAAAGCTCAGCGACCAGGGAACCACCATCACCACCGATGTCGCGATGCAGTGGAACGACGGCTACAGCGAGAGCGTCCTGTGCTTCACCAACAACATCCCCCAGCGTGACGGCGGCACCCACCTGACCGGCCTGCGGGCCGCGATGACCCGCGTCATCAACAAGTACATCGAAGACAACGAGCTGGCCAAGAAAGCCAAGGTCGAGGTCACCGGCGACGACATGCGCGAAGGCTTGTGCTGTGTGCTGAGCGTCAAGGTGCCCGAGCCCAAGTTCAGCAGCCAGACCAAGGACAAGCTCGTCAGCAGCGAGGTGCGCGGCCCGGTCGAAGACGTGGTCAGCAAGGCCCTGGCCGACTACCTGCAGGAAAACCCCGGCGACGCCAAGATCATCTGCGGCAAGATCGTCGACGCGGCGCGGGCGCGCGAAGCGGCCCGCAAGGCCCGCGAAATGACCCGCCGAAAAGGCGTGCTCGACGGCATGGGGCTGCCCGGCAAGTTGGCCGACTGCCAGGAGAAAGACCCGGCGCTGTGCGAGATCTACATCGTCGAGGGCGATTCTGCCGGCGGCTCGGCCAAGCAGGGTCGCGACCGCAAGTTCCAGGCGATCCTGCCCCTGCGCGGCAAGATCTTGAATGTCGAGAAAGCGCGCTACGAAAAGCTGCTCACCAGCAACGAAATCCTGACGCTTATCACCGCGCTCGGCACCGGCATCGGCAAGGGCATGGGCGGCGACGACTTCAACCCGGACAAGCTGCGCTACCACCGCATCATCATCATGACCGACGCCGATGTCGACGGCGCCCACATTCGCACCTTGCTGCTGACCTTCCTGTTCCGCCAGATGCCCGAACTGGTCGAGCGCGGGCACATCTACATCGCCCAGCCCCCGCTCTACAAGGTCAAGCACGGCAAGGAAGAGCAGTACCTCAAGGACGGTACCGAACTCGACGCCTACTTGCTGAAAGTCGCGTTGAAGGACGCCAAGCTCGACACCGGCGTGCCCGGTGCGGCCCTTTTGCAGGGCGACGCCCTCGAAGCGCTGGCGCGCCAGTACGTGCTGGCCAAGAACGTGGTGGAACGGCTGTCGAACTGGATGGACGTCGAGGCGTTGCGTGCGATGGCCAACGGCCTCGCGCTCGACATCGACACCCTCGAAGGCGCCGAGCAGTCGGCCGCCGCGCTCAAGGCCGCGCTGCACGACGCCGAGGTGACGGCCGAATTCGACGCCCGGACCGACAAGCACATCCTGCGCATCAGCCGCATGCACCACGGCAACGTCAAGAGCAGCGTCATCACGGCCGACTTCGTCCACGGTGCCGACTACGAAGCACTCAGCAATGCCGGCCAGACCTTCCGCGGCCTGGTCGGCGAGAACGCCTTTGTTCGGCGTGGCGAAGGCGACAAGCAAAAGGAAATGCGCGTCGGCGACTTCCGCGAAGCCATGGCCTGGCTCATCCAGCAAGCCGAGTCCTCGGTCGCCCGCCAACGCTACAAGGGCCTGGGCGAAATGAACCCGGCGCAGCTCTGGGAAACCACCATGGACCCGACCGTGCGCCGGCTCTTGCGCGTGCAGATCGACGACGCGATCGAAGCCGACCGCGTCTTCACGATGTTGATGGGCGACGAGGTCGAGCCCCGACGCAACTTCATCGAGGGCAACGCGTTGCGGGCGGCGAATATCGACGTGTGACGTGTCGGGTGACAGAGTTAATGAAATCTCTCCCAGGTATGTGAAAAACTGCTTACAGAGATATGGAGAGATTGAACATGGACTTCGCAATCGCCGAACGCGATAGGCGGACAGATGATCGATGTCGCCCACGCCGTCGCACCTTGCCGCCAGGTGTCCGAGTCGTCAGCGCCAGACCTGGCGGTCAACTGCGATGGGACCCACGGCCCAAACCGAACCTGTGCTCGTCACAGGTCGCGAGGTGCTTCATCGCGAAGTTGTGATGAGATCGCGCGTCGTGTCGCCAGAGGCCTTCGTAGACACTCTCATGAGCGCGGCTTGATTGCGCACTGCCCCACGTAGCAGCAGTTGCGGCCCGGGCCGCCAGGGAGGGCTTCACCCAAGATGGACGCAAGATAGGGCAATCGCAATCGCACTCGCATTTGCCTGTGCAGGGACTGCTTGGCCGAACTGCAGGCGGTCTACGCCGCGGCCCTTGATGAGTTGGTGTCCCAACCAAGCGCGGATATGAGCCGCGTCGGTTGGCTGTGCGGCGAACTGGTTGCGGCGACCATACGGCCCGCTTGATTAAACTTGATTTTCCATGCCGAATGGCCCATAATTCACCGGCTATGCACAAAGTTATCCACAGCGAAAAGCTCAAGCAGGCTCTGCAGGCGCGCGGGTGGACGCAGAAGGAACTTGCGACCACGCTGGAGGTGACAGGACAAGCCGTCACCAACTGGATGAAGGGCGTCGATTTCCCCCGCCCTGACAAGCTGCTGAAGCTGGCCACGACCCTGCAGCTGAGTTTTGCGGATCTCGTTGTCAGCTCGACGAAGGACCAGCCCGTCATTGCGTTTCGCAAGAAGGGAGGCGCCAAAACAACGGATGCGCACGTCCTCAAGGCAATCGCCATGGGCTCGCTGCTCAAGCCGCTGGTGCCATTCCTATCGGGACTGCACTCGTTGCGAGTTCAGATCCAGTCCCCGACCACACAGTACGAAGCGCTTCAGGCCGTGTCGTCAGAGGTGCGCACGCGCATCGGCTTGGGCAGCCAGGCAGTCTTGTCGTATGAGCACCTGATTGGCGAGTTTGAAGCGAATGGTGCGGTCATCGTGCCGGTGATGTGGGGCGAAAAGCAGAACCACAAGAACGCGCTGCACATCCTGCTGCCTCAGGAGAAGGTGACCTTCATTTTCCTGAACCTGGACACTCGGCTGGAGGATTTCAAGTTCTGGATGGCTCACGAGCTGGCGCACGTCTATACGCCTGACTTGGCCGGCACAGATGAGGGCGAGGATTTCGCGGACGCCATGGCTGGTGCGCTGCTGTTCCCGAAGTCGCTGGCCGAGGCCGCGTATCCGCAGGCCGTCCGACAGAGCACGCCAGCCGGCGAGATCCGGGAACTGCAGCGGCACGCCAACGCGCACAGCATTTCGTTGTTCAGCGTGTTCCGTGAGATCAACAACTACGCCAAGGCCCACGGCCTGCCTTCGTTGCGCGGCAAGGAGACCGACATCCATGCGACTCGCAACAGCCAGCGAGGCAAGTTGGTCAGTGAAAGTCTGTTCGCGCCCGCGCCCCCGGAACCCGCGGCTTACGTTGCCGCTGCTCAGAACGTATTTCGCAGTGGCTTCTTCCCGGCGCTGCAGCGCATGGTGAAGAGCAAAGGGACCGGCGCGGGATATGTCCAGCAGATCATGGACATCCCGATGCAGGACGCGGCCGCGCTTCATGGGGAACTTGGCCGTTGACGCTGGTCCTGCTCGACACGAATGCCTACCTTCGCTTGGCAAAACGTGTCAGGCCGGCGGTTGGCATCAAGTTCGGGCAAAAGGGATACGTCCTTACCATCCACAAGTCGGTTGAGGACGAGGTCCACCGCAATCCGCGGTTGCGCGCGACCTATCCCTGGTTCGACGGGCAAGAGTTTGCGAGCGAACGACTTGCCAAACAAATCCGCCTGGGTGAGGCGGACAAAGCCAGCGTCCAAGCGGCTCAGAGCGTGCTGCACGGATGGGTACTCGCAGACCCAGAGCCCTACACCTCTGGAGGCCGGTCCCCCCCGGGTGCGACCGATTGCTGGCTGCTGGCACTTGGTCAGGTCAAACCAGCGATCGTCGTGACGGATGACCTGGGCATGCATGCCTTGGCGAAAGACTTCGGCATCCTCATCTGGCACGGCTACGAGCTTCTGGACAAGCTTCGTTCGGCTAAGGTGGTCGATCCGCCGTTGATCAGAGAAATCTACGAGGCGCTTGAGGCCAACCGGGATATTCCGAAGACTTGGCTAGAAGCAAAGCACACGGTGTTCCTGAAGATCTTTGGCCCCAAGGGGCGTTGAAAGGTGGTCGCGGACAAGAAGACGAATGAGCGACGCGAATAGCAAGAAACACCGAGCCCAACGAGTTCGCCGGCTTGATCGGCACGGTCACGAAGTACGGAACGCTGCTTGTCGGCGGGCTGTGCCTGCTCATGTACAGCAATGAGATTGGACAGTTTCCCGAGGGAATGGGAATCGGCGAAGGGCTGGCCTTCTCCATTGTTTGTGCAGGCTTCTTGATTGCGTATTCGCTCCACACAGGGATTTGCACGGCGACCGGATGCTTGCTCCTGGCATGGCCCGCTCGGACGTTGCACCGCGTGTTGGTGCGTCGAAGAGGCTTCGGGCAGAAAACCTGTTGGTCAGGTATTGCTGCAAGCCAACTTCTCAACCATGTGGGAACTGCCGGTGGTTGCGCTGGGGATCGTTGGGCTGATTGGTCATGGCATCTTCATCGACTACAGCTCCCAGCCAGTCCAGGCGGCCTTGTTTCTCGCGGTCCCACTCGCCCCAACATGACGCTCGCCACCGCGCCACCGCCGCGGTACGCTTCGCATCCCGGAACCTGCGGAGCATCCCATGGTCGAGAAGGAGAGCGACTACGCGGGTTACGACCCTGACGATGAGGAGTTCTTCGGCGCCCGGGCAGTGGTCGAAGCCGAGTACGCCGCCATCTGGAAACGCCGCGGCGAGGCTGGACGCACCGGGCGGCCCGACGACATGGTGGGCCTGGCCCTGTCGGGGGGCGGGATACGCTCCGCGAGCTTCAACCTGGGGGTGCTGCAGGCCCTGGCGTTTGCCGGCTGGCTGAAGAATGTCGACTACCTCTCGACCGTCTCGGGTGGCGGCTACATCGGTGCCTCCCTCACCTGGCTGCTCCACAAGGAGTGGCCGACGACGACCGTTCGCGCGCACGACGCCCATCGCGAACGGCAGGCTGAGAAAACGGTGCGCTTCGGCGTCAACGAAGAGAATTTTCCATACGGCCTCTATCCCGTCCCTGGCGGAAGCAAGGCCTCGGAAACGCATGCGTACTCCTACCGGGGCCGGTTGCTGCGCTACTTGCGTCAAAACGCCCGGTACCTGACGCCCGGACACGGCATCGGACCACTGGCGCTGGGGGCGGTGATCCTGCGCAACAGCCTCTACAGTTTTGCGGTGTACGGTGCCTTGCTGGTGCTGAGTTTCGCACTGCTCGGTCCGTGGGCGTACGCAGAAGTGCCCTCCGGGGGGTGGGCGCCCTGGCCGGCACATTCATGGGTGGTCAACGCGTTGATCGTGGTGGCGGCCTTGTTCGCACTGTCGGTGCCCGTGTATTCCTTCTGGACCGCGTTGGCGCATCGCAAGGGGGTGGCGCGGCAGTACCTGAAGCGGCGTCGCTATGAAGTGCTCGGCGGGCGCGCGATCGGTGTGGTGTTGGCACTCGCCGTGGTCAGCCTGCTGCCCGTGGTCCACCAGTGGATGGAGCCGCTGGTCCCATTGGCCGATGGGCGAACCGTTGAGCAGCCGGTGGCGCGGGCGCCCGCCGCCCCGGCGGGTGAAGTCAAGAAGCCCGCGCCCGACGTTCAACGCAAGGACGCCCCCAGCGGGCTGGCGCCCCTCACGACCGGCTCGCTGTCTGCGCTGCTGGGGGTGATCAGCAGTGTGCTGGCCTTTTTCCGCGCCCAATCCGGGAGCCGCAACCAGGTTCCGACCAGCCTCCTGGTGGCCTTCGGGACCACGGCGCTGGTGTTCGGGCTGTTGCTGCTGTCCTACGACGTCTACACGCGATGGTTCGTGCCGTTGGCGTACGGGTCGTGGGCGTATTCGGCCTCCAGCATGGCCTTGCTGCTCGGCTTTGTCTTGCTGGGTCGATTCGTCAATACGAACTACATGTCCATCCATCGCTTCTACCGCGATCGGCTGATGGAGACGTTCATGCCGAACGTTCCGGACGTGTTGCAGATCGACGGCGTCCCGGTCGGGGTGGCGCACGAAGCCGACTCGAAACCGCTGCACCAGCTCTGGCCGCCCACGGACGGCCGCCCGCCCGGGCCCTACCCCATCATCAATGCGCAAGCCGTGCTGGTGTCGTCGAACATCCCGAAGTTTCGGGGTCGAGGTGGCGACAACTTCGTGCTGACTCCGGACTTTTGCGGCAGCAATGCGACCGGCTGGCGGCGCACCAAGACGTTCTACCACTGGATGACGCTGGCGAGCGCCATGGCGATCTCGGGCGCGGCGGTCAACCCGAGCACCGGGGTCGGAGGCCAGGGCCTGACCCGCCAGCCGATGCTGTCCTTCTTGATGGGGCTGCTCAACATCAGGCTCGGCTATTGGGTGCTCAATCCGATGCCGAGGGCCCTGCGCATACGGCGACTGGTGGGCCAGCGCCAGAGCGAATGGTTGGCGGCCTTGAAGATGCGGGTGGCCGAAGTGGTCAGTCCGGTGGTGCCGAATGCGCTGTGGCCCGGAGTCAGCGAGCTTTTCCTGCGCCGCAACCTCGAGGAGAACAGCCACATGCTGCAGCTCACCGACGGCGGCCACTTCGAAAATCTGGGCCTGTACGAACTGGTGCGCCGCAAATTGCCGCTGATCATCGCGTGCGACGCGAGTGCCGACCCCGACTACACCTTCGGCGACCTCGCCAACGCGATCGAAAAGGTGCGTGCGGATTTCGGCGTGCTCGTGTCGATCGATGCGTCGGCATTGCAGCCGCTCGCCCCGGGACCCGATGCCGACAAGGACGCTGCCAACCAGACGTCGCGCTATTCGACCCGGGGCTATCTGGTGGGTCGCATCGCCTACCCGAACGCGCAAGGCGGCACGACGAGCGGAACGCTGATCTATCTGACGACTACGTTTTTCAAAGCGCTCAGCGCCGACCTCTATGGCTACCGGAAAGTGAACCCGGCGTTCCCCGACGAATCGACCACGAACCAGTTTTTCGACGAACGCCAGTTCGACGCCTATCGCGAGCTGGGGTACCAGACCGCGCTCGGCATGATGACGGATTCAGCCGTGCGGTGGAGCGAACACGTCGGTGCCGTGATGGGCCACCCGCCGTGGCAACGCCAGGCCGATCCGTCACGCTGACACCCGGCGCCACCCTCCCTCGAGGCGTTGCACAAGAGTATCGATGCGAGCGCGTTCGGTACCAACGACACCCGGTGAACTTGTCTATCTTCGGAGACCGGGGCGGACCAGGTGCCCCTAAGGAGACTGACATGTCGAGAAATTTGGAAGGAAAAGTCGCCGTCGTGACCGGGGCGGCATCGGGCATCGGACTGGCGACGACCGAAGCGCTGCTGGCGGCAGGGGCTCGTGTGGTGCTGGTGGACCGGGACGCCGCTGCGGTGACCCGGTTCTGCGCCGCCCGGGGTGGGCGCGCGCTGGGACTGCACATGGACCTGCTGGACCCCGACGAATGCGCGACGCTCGTGCCCCGGGTCCTCGGGCTGACCGGTGCCATCGATATCCTGCACGCCAATGCCGGGACTTACATCGGCGGCGACCTGGTCGAAGCCGATACGCGGGCGATCGACCGGATGCTCAACCTCAACGTCAATGTCGTGATGAAAAATGTGCACGACGTGCTTCCGCACATGATCGAACGCGGCAGCGGCGACATCGTCGTGACCAGCTCGCTGGCGGCGCATTTTCCGACGCCGTGGGAGCCGGTCTACGCGTCCTCCAAGTGGGCGATCAATTGTTTCGTGCAAACCGTTCGGCGCCAGGTGTGCAAGCACGGCATACGGGTCGGGTCGATTTCACCGGGGCCGGTGATCAGCGCGCTTTTGGCCGACTGGCCGCAGGACAAGCTCGACGCTGCGCGCGCCGCGGGCAGCCTGCTCGAGGCCGCGGAGGTTGCCGAGGTCGTCATTTTCATGCTGACACGACCGCCTGGCATGACGATACGAGATGTCGTGATGTTGCCGACACACTTCGATCTGTAGGTCTCAGTCGGCCTTCATGTGGGTGGATTTGACGACCGCCCCGAGTCGCTCGCGCTCCTCGTCGATGAACTGGGCGAAAGCCGCCCGGGTTCCGCCCCCCGGTTCGATGCCGACCGTTTTGAGGCGCAACGCGATGGCGGGGGTTTTCATGGCCGCGTCGACCGCGGCGGCGATCGTGTCGAGTACGCCGGGAGGCGTGCCTGCGGGCGCATGCAAGCCGGCCCAGTGGGCGATGCGAATGGCAGGGTAGCCCTGCTCGACCGCGGTCGATAGCGCCGGGTAGGCCGACACCCGTGTCGACCAGGCGTCGGCCAACGCCTTGAGCTTGCCGCTCTTGAGGTAGGGCAGGACGACGATGCTGGCTTCGGAGGTCGCATCGACCTGCCCCCCGAGCACGGCGGTGACCGACTCGGAGCCGCTCTTGTACGGCACGACCTCGAGCTGCGCGCCGTACTGCGAGCTCAGCAGGCCGGCCACGAAGTGCGGCGTGCTGCCGGTCCCGGCCGTGGCGAACAGTTTGCCCTTGCCCGCCTTCGACGCAGCGACGAAGTCCTTGAGATCGTTGTAGGGGGCGTCGGCGGGAGCGACGACGATGGAGGGGGCCAGCGCGATCAGCGCGACCGGCGTGAGGTCGCTGTCCTTGTAGGGCACGCGGTCGCGGATCAAGCTGTTGGAGACCACCCCGGCGGAGCTCACCAACAGCGTGTAGCCGTCCGCCGGCGCCCTGGCGACGAATGCCGTGCCCAACATCGTGCCCGCACCCGGTTTGTTCTCGACGATGACTTGTTGGTGCAAGGCCGTGGCGACGCCTTCGGCCGCGGCGCGGGCCATCAGGTCGTTGGCACCGCCCGCGGTGAAGGGGACGATGAAGTGAATCGGCTTGACCGGCCAGGCGTCGGCCGCGCGCGCCGTGCCGGTCCCGCCAGCGGCCGCCAGGCCGAGCGACAGCGCCAGGATCGAAGGGCCGAATACACGCCACGAGCGGGCAGGGGACATGGGGATTCCGGGTTGCGCCAACGTGGCACGAAGATAGCGCGCCGCTGCGGCGGCTTCATGCCGGATCCTGACCCGAACGCGGCAGATTCGAGGGCTGCACGTCGGTCGAACCGCGCAGCCCGCGGAACACCACGCCCGACGCGAGCGTGATGCTTCCCACCGCCAGGAAGGCGTAGCGAAATGCCCATGTGGTCGACGCCAGTTCCTCGGACAGCAACTCGACCAAACCGCCTCCGACGGTGACACCCAGCCCCATCGCCAACATTTGCACCATCGAGAAAAGGCTGTTGCCGCTGCTCGCGTCCGCCGGACGCAGCCCCGTGAGGGTGACGCCGTTCATGGCCGAGAGCTGCATGGCGCTGGCCGCGCCGAAGACCGCGAGTTGGGCGAGCTGAGCCGCGATCGGCCAGTCCGGTGTGATCAAGGCGAACGACGCGATCGACAAGCCCAGCACCGGGGTGTTGACGCCCAGGAAGCGCGCGTACCCGTGACGCGCGACCAGGCCCCCCAGGCGGGACTTTGCGACGACACCGGCGAGCGCCGCGGGCACCAGCATCAGGCCGGCGGCGAACGGCGCATAGCCGAGCTGCAGTTGCAGCAGCAGGGGCAGCAGGAAGGGGACGGCGCTGCTGCCCACCCGCGCCAACAGGTTGCCGGCCAAGCCGATGCGAAAGCTGGCGACGCGCAGCAGACCCGGACGGAACAGGGGAAAAGGGGCGCGTACGGCGTGCGCCGCATAGAGCCCCACCGCCACGGCGCTCGAACCGATGAGAGCGAGCGACCAGGCGGCCTTGTCGGAATCGACCGGGGCATCGAGGCCGAGCGAGAAGAAAACCATCGCCAGCGACAGCAGCGCGCAGCCGCGCAGATCGAACGCCTCGACGTTCTCGATGCGGCCGTTGGGCAGCACGCGCGCCGCGGCGAAGCCCCCGAACAAGGCGATGGGCAGGTTGATCAGGAAGATCCAGCGCCAGTCGGCCTGCTCGACCAGCCAGCCGCCCAGCGATGGCCCGATCAGTTGCCCGATCTGTCCCGCCACCGTCACGGTCGCGAGCGCGGCGATGTAGTTCGCGGCGGCGTGGGTGCGCAAAAGGGTCAGGCGGCCGACGGGGACGAGCATCGAGCCGCCGGCACCTTGCAATGCGCGCGCGGCCACCAGCATCGGCAGCGACTCCGACAAGGCACACAGGAGTGAGCCGGCGGCGAAGAGGCCAATCGCGCCCAGATACGTGGTGCGAAGCCCGAAGCGGTCGGCGAGCCAACCCGAGGCCGGGGTCAGCATCGCCATCACCAAGGCATAGGAGACCACGGCCGGGTGCATGGACAGCGGGCTCGCATCGACGCCACGCGCGATCGCCGGCAGGGCGGTATTCAAGATGGTGGTGTCGAGCGCCTGCATGAAGAGACCCGTCGCCACGACCCAGAGGAGGGCGAAGTTGTTCGGGGGGGAAATCGAGAGGCTCACGGCCGGTTCTTTGCAGGAGGGTGCTGTCGCCGAAGGGCGGGCACCACCGGACAAATTCTGGGCAGGGTCCGCTGTGGACACGTAGAAAGTTGCGCGAACCCGAAACATCGGCGCTCGCACGGTCGGGCCCGGTCCGCGCCCTCCTCCGCTCCCTCGCGGGCCAGCACCGGCGAGGGGTTGCACGTCAGCGACCGGTGCCGACGGTGACCGCTTCGATCCCGTCAACGATTCACACTTGAAGGGATCATGAGAATGGTCTTACGGATGCAGACAAAAGCTTGCCGACGTGACTCACCACGCACCTGGCGCGACCCCGCGTGATTCGGGGACAATTCGCCTCCCGATGGGCCGCGTGCCGAGGGTGGGGTGAGAACATGAGGCAACCGACATGAAGCAACTCAAATCGCTCGGCAGGGACCGGCTGAGCGCCGCGCTGCTGATCGCACTTGGCAGCGGCGCGTTGGCCCTCGGGCTGGGTTACCGTACCGGCAGCCTGAGCCGGATGGGTGCGGGCTACGTTCCGGTCGTGCTCGGCGTGCTGCTGATCCTGGTCGGCGTGGCGATCGGGGTCACCGCCACCGCCACCGCCACCGCCACCGACGCCGGGTCGCATGAGCGGGTCGACCCCCTCGCGGGGCACACCCGCCACGCCCGCGGACTCGATGTGCGAGGTGGCGTCTGCATCATCGGCGGGGTGCTCGCCTTCGTTGCCCTGGGCGTGTACGGCGGCCTCGTGCCGGCGTCCTTCGGTTCCGTATTCGTCGCCGCGCTGGGCGACCGCGGCAACAGCTGGCGCGGGGCAGCCGCCCTCGCGGCGATCCTGACCCTCTTAGGCGTGGTCGTGTTCCATGTCGGCTTGCGCCTGCAACTGCCGCTTTTCCAGTGGGGAGGCTAGCGCGCCATGCAGCAAGCCCTGGTGGACCTCTGGTATGGCTTCGGCGTCGCGCTGCAGCCGGGCAACTTCATGTGGAGCGTGTTCGGGGTTTTGATCGGCAACCTGATCGGCGTGCTGCCGGGCATGGGCGCACTCACCACCATCTCGATGCTGCTGCCGCTGACCTACGTGATCGCACCGGTCCCGGCCATCCTGATGCTGGCGGGCATTTTCTATGGCTCGCAATATGGCGGGGCGATCGGCGCCATCCTGCTCAATCTGCCCAGCCATCCGCCGCACGCCGTGACCTGCCTGGACGGCTACCCCATGACCAAGGCGGGGCGAGGCGGCGCGGCGCTCGGGGTCACCATGATGGCCTCGTTCTTCGCCGCGTCGGTTGGCATCATCGTCATGATCTTCCTCTCGCCGCTGCTGGTCGAGGTCGCCTTCAAGTTCGGCCCGACCGAGATCTGCTCGATCATGCTTTTGGGTTTGCTCGCCGGGGCCACCATGTCGCGCGGGTCACCGCTCAAGGGCGTGGCGATGACGCTGTTCGGGCTGCTTTGCGGCGTGGTCGGCACGGACGTGATCAGCGGCACCACCCGCTACACGTTCGACTTGCCCGAGCTGGCCGACGGCGTCGAGCTCGGCGCGCTGTGCATGGGTCTTTTCGGCATTGCCGATTTCCTGGTGAGCGTGAACCGCACCACCGTCAAGGCCAGCGACGCCAAGGTCAGCATGCGCGACATGCGGCCCACCCGTACCGAGCTGAAACAGGCGTTCTGGCCCATGATTCGCGGCACCCTGGTGGGCACCCTCTTCGGCGCCATGCCCGGCACCGGGCCGACCATCACGACGTTCATCGCCTACGCGCTCGAGCGCAGGATCGCCCGGGATCCGTCGCGCTTCGGCAAAGGTGCGATCGAAGGTGTGGCCGCTCCCGAGGCCTCGGCGCACTCCAAGACGCAGGTCGACTTCATTCCCACGCTCACCCTGGGCATCCCGGGCGACGCCGTGATGGCGCTGATCCTCGGCGCGCTGATCATCAAGGGGATCCAGCCGGGGCCGCAACTCATCACCGAACATCCGGACATTTTTTGGGGACTGGTCGCCAGTTTTTGGATCGGCAATGTGCTGCTGGTCGTGCTCAATGTCCCGATGATCGGCGTGTGGGTGCGCATGCTGCAGGTGCCCTACAAGTACCTCTACCCGGCGGCGCTCTTTTTCATCTGCGTCGGCGTCTACAGCACCAAAAACAGTTTGTTCGATGTCGGGGAGGTCGCGGTCTTCGGCATCTTGGGGGCCGTTTTCATGAGGCTGGATTTCCCCGTCTCGCCGATCGTGCTCGGTTTCGTGCTCGGACCGATGCTCGAGGAAAACTTCAGACGCGCCATGCTGCTGTCGCGCGGGGATTTAGGCGTGTTCGTTCAGCGGCCGATCAGCGCCGGGTTCATCGGGGCCTGCGCGCTCTTGATCCTGGCCCAGCTGGTGGCATACACCCGGCGCGTGCATCGGTCGTCGCGGTTGCAGGGGCGCGCGGTGGGGGTCGCCGACTGAACGCCGGCGTTGCGCGACACGAGTGCTTATGCGGCCGCTCGCCGCTTGGACGGGCTCAGGCGGCGATCCACTCCAGCCGGAAGCCCTGCTGCTCGCGCAGACGTGTCCAGGCCTGGAGCTTTTGTTCCGAGGAGGCGCCGGGTCCGGCCACTGCGCTGGCGATCGATTCGATGGCCTCGGCCGAGGTGTGGCGCGGCATGACCATGCGGCGCCCGCGGCGGTCGCGAATGATGCACTTGAGCGGCGCGGTGCGGGGTCGGCTGAGCGTGTCCAATCGCGGGATCTCCTGGGGAATGCCCTGAGTATCCCTGCCATCTTGCCCGGCCGTGTCGGACAATCACGCGTCCAGGCCCCCCCGTTCGGGTGGGGCCCCGCGACAAAGTCTCGCACCTTCGTGAGGATGTCGCGAAGTCGCAGAGGGTTTGCGCTAGCCGGCGAACGCCAGCCCCGCCTGGTAGGCGCCGAGCAGCACGCCGGTGACCAGGCCGTTGGCCAGCAGATGCCGGTTGCCTTGATCGACACGTATGCCGAGCCGGACCGACACGCAGCCCCAGGCGATCACGAGCAGCAACGCCCCGGCATCCTGGATGTCCAACGGCGAATGGCTCGCACGCAGCACGCCGATGGCGGCGGTCCAGAGGCCGACCGCCATGGCACAGGCGCCCGTGAGTTCCATGGGGCCGGGCTTGCGCAAGGGGATGCCGAAAAGTTTCATGGCGGAAGGCTCGTTTCACGAAGCCCCCAGCTTACGGAAACGCCATGCGCCCGATCGCCCGAAAACCGGGGCCTGCGCCCGGCTGTTTCGTTCCGGTTCAGAAGGTCGTCGGTGCCCAGCCCGGCTTGACCGCGTACATGGAGTGGTCGCTGCGCTGCAGCAAGGTCTCCGCCGTGTCGCCTTCGACGGCGTGGGCAAAGCCGATGCTGACCGAGACCTGCAAGCCCGGAGCGATCGCCGACCAGTCGTGGCGCGCCAGGGCTTCACGAATGCGCCGTCCGATTTCCTCTCCGAACTCGGCCTCCGCATCGTCCAGCAGCACCACGAATTCGTCGCCCGCCAGTCGCGCCGGGAGGTCGTTCTCGCGCACCACTTCGGCCAGGATGCCGGCGAGCGACTTCAGGACCTTGTCGCCCGCCTGGTGGCCGAAGGTGTCGTTGATGGTCTTGAACCGGTCGACGTCGATCATCGCCAGGGTCAGTCTGCGGGACCGGCCGTCGGAGGCGAAACGTTGCGCCAGGACCTGCTCGAAGAAGCGGCGATTGGCGATGCCGGTGAGGCCGTCTTCGAGCGACCATTGCTCGAACTGCCTGGACTCCATCAGCGCCTTCTGGAGGTGCCGGGCGCTCTGGCGCGCGCCGATTTGCCAGGTCACCACGGCCTCCCGGCTGGCCAGGCTCTCGCTCGACAAACGGCGCTCGCGCTGGCGCAGCGCACGGTGTTCCTGGCGCGCGGCGGCGTGCTGGCCCTGGGCTTCGAGGACCTGGGCGAGCAGCAGATGACCGACGCAGGCGAGCTGCTCGTGCTCGACCGACAGGGCATGGGACTTCATCTCGCGCAGCGCCGCCTCGGCGGTCGGCCAATCGCGCTCGGACCAGGCGACTTCGCCCACCATCCAGTGGGCCAGGGCATCGAGCCAGGTGACCGTGCCGCTGAGGGCCCGAATGGCGAGTTCGGCGCGCACCCGGGCGGCTTCGGTCTGCCCTTGCCAGCAGGCCAGCAGGCCTTCGAGCACATGGGCCACCGTGCCGCCGAGCGGCATCATCGGTGGCGACAACGTCACGCCGTCGAGGTGCGACTCCAGGCGTCTGAAGGCTTCGACGAGTTCCTGGAACGCTTCGAGCGAAGGCATCGTGCCGCTCTGATAGCGCGCTTCGACGAGTCGGGACGCTTCGACCCAGGCCAGGTTCTGGCGCGGCTGATAGGTGCTGACCACAGGATCGCAGCGGGCGGCGATCCGAATGGCTTCCTCGAGGGCTTCGCGGGCCCGCCCGAAATTTCCGCCCCAGCTGTACGCCAGTCCCAGCGTGTTGTGCGCCTCGACCGAGAGCTGGGAGAGGCCGTCGGCGTGGCAAAGGCGGATGCACAGCAGGGCCGCCTCGACCGCCTCGTCGTTGCGACCGAGCAGCATGCTGACGTGCGCCAGCGTGTTCAGGGCGCTGGCCTCGCCCGCGGTATCGCCCACCCGTTCGAAGAGTCGAGCGGCCTTGCGGCTGGTCTCGCTGGCGCGCCGCAAGCGCGCCGCGACGCGGTCGCAATGCGCCAGACAGGCCAGTGCCTGGGCTTCCATGGCGGTTTGACCACCGCCCTTGGATCCGATCAGGACCGACTGTGCGAGCCCACGCGCGGCTTGCAATTCACCGGCTTCGAGCGCTTCATACGCGACGCGCAGCGTGTCCTGGGGGTCTTCTCCGGCTTGTTGGACGGGCAGGTTCATGGGTGACCAGTTAGGCGGCACCCCCCGGGCTTCCCCGAGGGACGATCGGCGCGGCACCGGTGATGCACGACAACAGCCAGAATTCTGGCGCCTCGCATGGTTGACAGCTGTAGGAATTGGCGAGCCGGCGGCGCGGCCGTTGGCTGACGGCCACGCGCCAGCCGTTCGACGGTGTTTCCCGTGGCGCTCGAAGCCGACGCTCGCCGGCTCGCGACACAATCCGACCAATGAACCTGAATCAACGCTGTGCCGGCGTGCTGTTGCACATCACGTCGTTGCCCGGACCGCACGGGGTCGGCGATCTGGGCCCGGAGGCCTTTCATTTCGTCGATTGGCTGGTCGACGCCGGCCAGACCGTCTGGCAAATCTTGCCGACCACGCCGATCGGACCCGGTGATTCGCCCTATCAAAGCGTCTCGGCCTTTGCGGGCAGTCCTTTGATGGTGGCTCTGGAGCCACTGGTGGCCAAAGGGTGGCTGGGGTCGCCGCTGCTACCGACGGATGGTTTCGGCACCCAGCGTGTCGATTTCGCAGCGGTCGCCCCGTGGCGAATCGGACAACTGCGCATCGCCAGCGACCATTTCTTCAGTCGCGCCGCGCCCGCCGACGCGCAGGACTTCTCGTCCTGGTGCAGCGCCCAGGCGCACTGGCTCGACGACCATGTGCTGTTTTCGGCGCTGGAGCATGCCCATGCGGGCGCTGCGTGGTGGCACTGGCCGGCCCCGCAGCGGGAACGCGAACCCGCGGCCCTGGCCGAGGCGCGGCGAGAGCTGGCGGGCGAGATCCGGTTCTGGCAGTTCGTGCAGTGGTGTTTCGATGCGCAGTGGACGGCCCTGAAGACCTACGCGAACCAGCGTGGCGTGAGGATCATGGGCGACCTGCCCATCTTCATCGCTCACCACAGCGCCGACTGCTGGACGCGGCCCGACCTGTATGAGCTCGACGCCGACTACCAACCCACCGTCGTCGCCGGCGTGCCCCCCGACGCCTTCAGCGCGGACGGGCAGCGCTGGGGCAATCCGCTCTATCGGTGGGATCGCATGGCGGCCGAGGACTACGCCTGGTGGACGGCCCGGGTCCGGCGCGCGCTGGCCCAGACCGATGCCTTCCGTATCGACCATTTCCGCGGATTCGCCGCCTACTGGGGAGTGCCCGCGACCAGCCCGACGGCGGTCGACGGTCACTGGATGCCGGGGCCCGGAAAACTCTTCTTCGACGCATTGGCGCACGCCCTCGGCCCGCTGCCCATCGTCGCCGAAGACCTCGGGGTGATCACTCCCGACGTCGTCGCGTTGCGCGACGGTTGCGGCTTTCCGGGAATGAAGATTCTGCAGTTCGCCTTCGGGGACGATGCCGCGAACCCCTATCTGCCTCACCTCCACACGCCTTCGGCGGTGGTCTACACCGGCACCCACGACAACGACACCACGCGCGGTTGGTGGGACACCGCCTTGCCCGCCGAGAGGGCGTTCGCCGGGACGTATCTGGCAGCGGACGGAGGAAACATCCATAGCGCGATGATTCGCGCCGCGTGCAACTCGGTCGCCAACATCGCGATCACGCCCATGCAGGACGTGCTCGGCCTCGACGGCACCCATCGCATGAACCTGCCGGGCACGCCGACCGGTAACTGGAGCTGGCGCTTCGACTGGACCCTGGTCGGCGCCGAGCCCGGGCGCCTGCTCGGGGCGATGACGGCCGCCAGCGGCCGCGGGCCGTTCGACAAGTTGAGGGCGCCAGGGTAGGTGGCGCGACGCTGCGTCAGCGCGGCGACCCGGCGCGATCGGCCTTCAACAACATTTCCAGGCACTGCGCCTGAATGCCGTAGAAGTCCTTGACGGCGTCGATGGGCCCCCACGGGTCGGGTCCGCTTTGGGGCTGCGTCCGTTTGGACGCGAGGATCATCTTGTTCTTGTTCGTGTGCTCGAGGGCGACGAACTCGAACACCTGGGTGTCGTAGCCGCACGCTTCGAGCAGCATGGCCCGCAGGCCGTCCGTCAGCATTTCGGCCTGCTGGCCGAGGTGAACGCCGTGCTTGAGTATCGGGCGCAGCGGTCCCGGGCTCAACAGTTGAGGGCGCAGTTCCTTGTGGCAGCAAGGCGAACACATGATGATCCGGGCGCCGGCGCGTACGCCCGTGTGGATCGCGTGGTCGGTCGCGGTATCGCAGGCGTGCAGGGCGATCACCACATCGACCGCCGGGGGCGCGATGGTGCTCACGTCACCCAGGTCGAAGCGCAGGCCTTCCAGCCCGAGGCGCGCGACCGCGGCGTTGCACAGCGCGACCATGTCCGGGCGCAACTCCACTCCCGACACGTGCGCCGGCAGCCCGAGGGTGTGGCGCAGGTAGTCGTGCAAGGCGAACGTCAGGTAGCCTTTGCCGCTGCCGAAGTCGACCACGTCGATGCGCGTGGCGGCGAGGAGGCCGGTCGCCTTCAACGCCCGGTCCAGCACCTCGATGAACTTGTTGATCTGCTTCCACTTGCGCGCCATCGCCGGGACCAGTTGGTGGCGGGCGTCGGTCACGCCGAGCGCGGTCAGGAAGGCCCGGTCGAGCTCGAGGTAGCGATGCTTGGCACGGTCATGCGCGACCGGCGCGGGGGCGTGACTGGCCGCCGAGCGCAGCAGGGTTTGTCGCCCTTTCTTGCTGCGCAGCCACTGCGCCTCGGCGGTGGTCGTGAACAGATGGGCCTGGTCGTAGTCGCTGTCGAGCGCCAGGCGGACCGTGGCCAACGCGTCGGCTGGCGGCAGATTGCGGGTGAGATCGCGGGTGCGATGCGTGTCGATGAGGGTGAGTTGAATCTGCCCCTTGAGCGACAACGGCCGCACGGTCGTGCGCAAGCGATCGGCGGCCCGAGCGCGAGGCTTGGAGAGCACGAGCTTGACGAACGTGGCGCTTGCCAGGGCGTCGTCGAGCAGCGCGACGAAGTCGCGTGCCGGGTCCTGCTGCATGGCCGCGCCGTGCCGGCCGAGGACGTCAGCGTCCACGTCCGCGCGTCAGGCGGCGGCGGCGCTGGGCTGCGACGCCATCAGACGCATCAGCACGCCGTCCAGATCCATCTTGGCGTTCAGCACCTGGGCCATCTTGGGCGTGCAGAGCGTACCGACGCGCTCGAAGCCGAACCACCCGTAGCCGTCCATCTCGGGCATGTGCCGACCGGCGTGACGGTCGAGGTAGCGGCTCTCGCAACGCAGCACCTTGAGGTCGAATCGCGGCATCAGGGTGGCGAACAAATGAAGGTTCTTCTTGTTGGTGTAGGTGAATCGGCCCAGATCCACCAGGGCCTGCGAGCGCAGGTCCAGGCCGGCTTCCTCGCGGGTTTCACGCAGCGCGGCCTCGAGCGGGGTTTCGCCGGCGTCGATCCCGCCTTTGGGCAGATCCCAATGGTTTTGCCCGGTGACGTGGCAGAGGAGGACTTCGCGACCCTCGTTCAGGATCACGACACCGCAGCTGAGGCGCTTGGGATTGAAGAACGACATGAGACACTTTGAATGTTACCTCCAAGTGTCTCGCATGCCGAGCGTGCGCCCTTTGCCGAAATGGGGCCGGAACCCCCGTCAATCAAACGGGAGCGAGCCGGCATCGACTGCCGACTAGCCCGCGAGACGCGCCTCGATCGCGCGTTGTGTGGCGGTCAGTTCGGGCGGCAGGTGGTAGGCCAGTTGCGCGAATAGCTCCGCGTGCAGGCCGAGCTCGGTTCGCCATGCCACCGGGTCGATGTGGGTGACCTGCTCGAACTCGGCCGGCGAGAAAGCCATCCCGCTCCAGTTCAGGTCCTCGTAACGAGGCGCGGTCCCGATGGCGTTGGTCGACCCGGTCGCCGACCCTTCGATGCGCCCGATCATCCACTGCAGGACGCGCATGTTCTCGCCGTAGCCGGGCCAGGTGAACCTGCCGTCGGCGCCCTTGCGGAACCAATTGACGCTGAAAATCCTGGGCAGCGTCGCGCCGGCGGTTTCCAGCGTCTTGCCGAGGTCGAGCCAGTGCCGGAAGTAGTCGCTCATGTTGTAGCCGGTGAAAGGCAACATCGCGAAGGGATCACGCCGCACCACGCCCTGCGCACCGGCCGCCGCTGCGGTCGTCTCCGAGCCCATGGTCGCAGCCATGTAGACGCCTTCGACCCAGTCCCTGGCCTCGGTCACCAGGGGCACGGTGGTGGAGCGACGCCCACCGAAGATGAAGGCGTCGATCGGGACGCCGGCGGGGTCGTCCCACGCCGGGTCGAGCGCCGGGTTGTGGGTCGCAGGCACGGTGAAGCGGGCATTCGGATGGGCCGCCTTGGCGCCGGTTTCCCGGGCCAGGGCCGGAGTCCAGTCCTTGCCCTGCCAGTCGGTCAGGTGGGACGGGGGCGTCTCGGTCATGCCCTCCCACCAGACGTCGCCGGTGTCGGTCATGGCGACGTTGGTGAAGATCACGTCGCGCCGCAGGCTCGCCATGCAGTTGGGATTGGTCGCGTCGTTGGTTCCGGGGGCGACGCCGAAGTAGCCGGCTTCCGGGTTGATGGCGTAGAGGCGGCCATCGGCGCCGGGCTTGATCCAGGCGATGTCGTCGCCGATGGTGGTCACGCGCCAGGCCCCGACCCCGGGCGGGGGGATCAACATCGCGAAATTGGTCTTGCCGCAGGCACTCGGAAACGCTGCCGCGACGTGGTGCTTCCGGCCCGAAGGCGACGTCACGCCGAGGATCAACATGTGCTCGGCAAGCCACCCCTGGTCGCGGCCCATGGTCGAGGCGATGCGCAGCGCGAAGCACTTCTTGCCCAGGAGGGCGTTGCCACCGTAGCCCGATCCGTAACTCCAGATCTCGCGGGTCTCCGGATAGTGGACGATGTACTTCGTCGGGTTGCACGGCCAGGCGACGTCTTTTTCGCCGGGTCTGAGCGGGGCCCCGACCGTGTGCATGCAGGGCACGAAGGGGCCGTCGGCGCCGAGCTGCTCGAGCACTCGGGTGCCCATGCGGGTCATGATCTTCATGTTGACGGCCACGTACGCGCTGTCGGTGAGTTCTACCCCGATGTGGGCGATCGGCGAGCCGAGCGGCCCCATGGAGAACGGCACGACATACATCGTTCGCCCTCGCATCGCCCCCCGGAACAGGGCGTCGGGACCGGTCTGCAGCAGGGCGCGCATGGCGGAGGGCGCCATCCAGTTGTTGGTGGGTCCGGCGTCTTCCTGCCGTTCGGAGCAAATGAAGGTGCGGTCTTCGACCCGCGCCACATCGCTCGGGCTGCTGCGCGCCAGGTAGCTGTTGGGCCGCAATTCGGGATTGAGCTTCTTGAGCGTGCCCGCGGCGACCAACTGCGCGCACAGGCGGTCGTACTCGGCGTTGCTGCCGTCGCACCAGACCACCTCCGCGGCGTCGGTCAGGGCCGCCATCTCGGCGACCCAGGCGATCAGTTTGGCGTGCCGGACGCTAGGAGGCACGTTCAGGCGCAGTCCTTCCATCGAGAATTGATTCATGGTGGTTCCAGTCCAATGCAGTCAAAAAAGCGGGATTTGGCAAGACACCACGCCGGTGGGTACACCGACGGAGCGGCTTGCCGAATGCCACGTGGCCGGGCCCACGGTTACGGAGCGGTTTCAGCTTGGGTTGGGGCTTCATCGGGGCTGCTACGGGAAATCAATTGTGGAATCAGTGTAATTGCCGCGTAACCGCCCCACTTCGGGGGGGTCATTGGCCGTGACAGGGCGCCGCGCCCGAAACCTTCGCCGGCCGCAGGTCTCGGATAATCGTCCTTTGCCCACGGTCACCTCGCCATGCTCGCCTACCGACACGCTTTCCACGCGGGCAACCATGCCGACGTCCTCAAGCACACCGTGCTCACGCTGGTGCTGCGTCACATGAACCTCAAGGACAAGCCCTACCGCCTCGTCGATACCCACGCCGGCGCGGGCGGGTACTCGCTCGAAGGCCAGTACGCGCAGAAGAAGGGTGAGTTCGAACAGGGCATCGGCCGCTTGTGGGGGCGTGACGACCTTCCCGAGGCGCTGGCCGACTACTGCGCGCTCGTCCGCCAGTTCAATCCCGAGGGCCGGCTCGAGCAGTACCCGGGCTCACCGGCGTTCGCCCACATGCTGTTGCGAGCGCACGACCAGCTGCGTCTGTTCGAGCTTCACCCGACCGACCACCGGATCCTTCAGTCCTACATCGGCCAGCTCCCGGGGGCCGAGGTCTACGACCGTGACGGTTTCGACGGCCTGAAGGGCCAGGTGCCCCCCTCGTCGCGGCGCGGCGTCGTGCTCATGGACCCGAGCTACGAGGGCCACAGGGATTACGGCCGGGTGGTGAGCACACTGCGCGAGGCGCTGGCACGCTTCAACGAGGGGGTCTACCTGGTCTGGTACCCGCAAGTCAGCAAGCTCGAAGCCGCGCAACTGCCCAAGCGGCTCCAGGCCCTGGCCCCCAAGGGCTGGTTGCACGCGCGGCTCACGGTGCAGGAGCCCGACAGCCAAGGGTTCGGCCTGGCCGGCAGCGGCATGTTCGTCATCAACCCGCCCTATACCCTGCACGGCCGCCTGCTCGAGGTGCTGCCCTGGCTCACGGACGCGCTCGGCCAGTACGACGGCGCCAATTTCCTGCTCGAGCACCATGCCGCCTGAGGACGTCGCTCGGCCGAACCAGTTCGCCTTGCTCAAGCAAAGGCGCTTCGCGCCCTTCTTCTGGACCCAGTTTCTCGGGGCCGGCAACGACAACCTGTTCAAGTTCGCGCTGACGGTGCTGATCACCTACCAGTTGCCGGTGAGCTGGCTGCCGACAACGCTGGCCGGACTGGTGATCGGCGCGCTCTTCATCCTGCCCTACCTGCTGTTCTCGGCCACGGCGGGTCAGGTGGCGGACCGGTTCGACAAGACCCGTGTGATCCGCGTCGTGAAGAACCTCGAGATCGGCATCATGGTGCTGGCCGCCTTCGGCTTTTGGACCGCCGATGTCGCGCTGCTCCTGGCGTGCGTGTTTCTGATGGGCGTGCATTCGACGCTCTTCGGACCGGTCAAATATGCCTACTTGCCTCAGCATCTGACGCCGCGCGAGCTCACCGGTGGCAACGGCATGGTCGAGATGGGCACGTTCGTCGCGATCTTGCTCGGGCAACTCGCCGGCGGGCTCCTGGTGGCGGTGCCCGAAGTCGGACGCCACGCGGTCGCGCTCGCAGCGATCGCACTGGCGGTTCTCGGTCGCGCCACCGCCCAGGCGGTGCCGCCCTCGCCCAGCAGCGACCCGGGTCTGCGGATTCATTGGAATCCGTTCACCGAAACCTGGCGCAACCTGCGGCTGGCGCGGACCCACCCGGTGGTCTTTCGCTCGCTGCTCGGCATCTCCTGGATGTGGTTCTTCGGCGCGGTCTTCCTGTCGATGTTCCCGGCATTCGCCAAGGACGTTCTGCATGGCGACGAGCACGTCGCCTCCTTGCTGCTGGTGGTTTTTTCGGTCGGGATCGGGGTGGGATCGCTGCTGTGCGAAGTCGTCAGCCGGCGCCATGTCGAGATCGGGCTGGTGCCCGTGGGTGCGATCGGCATGAGCGTGTTCGCGATCGATCTGTACTTTGCTGCCCGCGGCTTGCCGCCGTCGAACGAGGTCGGGCTGCACGAATTCCTGGCGCGCCCGGCGCACTGGCGGGTGATGGCCGACCTGGGGCTGCTGTCGCTGTTCGCGGGGGTCTACAGCGTCCCCATGTACGCGCTGATTCAGATGCGGTCTTTGCCGAGCCACCGCGCTCGCATCATCGCCGCCAACAACATACTCAACGCGCTCTTCATGATCGTCAGCTCGATCGGTGTGGGCGGCTTGCTGGCGCTCGGCCTGACCATCCCGCAGGTCTTCCTGGTGGTCGGGCTGCTCAACGTCGCCGTCGCGGGCGTCGTGTTCATGCTCGTCCCCGAGTACTTGCTCCGCTTCCTCGCGCTCATCCTCACTCGGCTGGTCTATCGTTTCGAGGTCCGCGGCGAAGCGCACATCCCGGTCGAAGGCGCAGCGATCCTGGTGTGCAACCACGTCGCTTTCGTCGACCCGGTGCTCCTGATGGCGGCGAGCCCACGGCCCATCAGTTTTCTGATGGATCACAGAATCTTCGCCACGCCGGGGCTGGGCGCTCTGTTTCGGCTTGCCAAGGCCATCCCCATTGCGACGCAGCAGGACGACCCGATCGCGTACGAGCGAGCGTTCGAGCAAGCCGGCCAGGTGCTTCGACGCGGCGAGCTGCTGTGCATCTTCCCGGAGGGCGGCTTGACGCGAAATGGCCAGCTGGGAGAATTTCGCGGTGGCGTGATGAAACTGCTCGACAGCCACCCGGTTCCGGTGGTGCCGCTCGCCTTGCGCAACGTTTGGGGTTCCTATTTTTCGCGGGCGGGCGGGTCACCGATGAGCCAGCCGTTTCGGCGCGGCTGGCGCAATCGGGTCGGCCTGGTCGCGGGCGAGGCCCTCGGGCCTGCGCACGTGACGCTCGCCGGTCTGCGCGAGCGCGTGGCGGCTTTGCTCGCAACGCACTGAGGAACGGCTACGCCACTTCTCGGCGGATGTCTACGCGCTGGCGACGCGCCGGCCTCTTAAAATCCGCGTTTCCTTTTTCGCGACCTTTCGGCACCGCATGGCTTTGCAGTTGAATCGCGCCGCACAGGCGCGCATCGTTCCTTTCGCGGCCTTCATGATCCTGCTCGGCATTCGGGGCGCGATTCCGGCGGACGGGTCGTGGGGCATCGATCCGCGCTGGATCTACGGCGTGACGGTGCTGGTGGTGGGCGGCTTGCTGGCCCATTACTGGCGCGAGTACGGCGAACTGGTCCGGCAGACCCGGCCCGACGCCGCCGAGGCCGCGCTCGCCGTGGCGGTGGGCGGCGCCGTCTTCGGACTCTGGATCGTGCTGGACGCGCCGTGGATGACGCTCGGGACGCCCACGGCGACGTTCCTGCCCGTGGATGGGGCGGGCCACCTGATCTGGCCGCTGGTCGGTGTGCGCTGGGTCGGCGCCGCGCTGATCGTGCCACTGATGGAGGAGCTCTTTTGGCGCTCTTTCCTGATGCGCTGGATCCAGAGCCCGCAGTTCGAGTCCGTGCTGCCGCGCCAGGTCGGACCGAAAGCCATCGTGTTGTCGACGTTCGTGTTCGTGCTGGCCCACACCCTGTGGCTCGCCGCCGCGATCGCCGGCCTGGCCTACGCGTGGCTTTACGTGCGCACCGGCAAGCTGTGGGTTCCCGTGCTGGCCCATGGGGTGACCAACGGCGTCTTGGGCATCTGGGTGCTCACGACGGGCAACTGGGCGTTTTGGTGATCACGCCGGGGGCGCGGTCCGCTCCAGACGCTCGTATTCGGAAATGACCTGGGCGCCGAAGAGCAACAAGGCGGCGCCGATCTCCAGGCTCAGCAGCACCACGATCGCAGTCGTCAAGGAGCCATAGACCACGTTGACCTGGGACAGGGTCGCGAAATACCAGACCAGCACGTGGCGCGTGACCTCCCACAGCACCGCCGCCGTGACACCGCCGATCAGGGCGTGGCTGACGCGCAGCCGCCCGTATGGCATCACGAGATAAACGGAAGTGAGCACGAACACCTCGCCGGCGAAGCCGAGGAGGTAGAGCAGCACGCCCGAGACGCCGTGCAGCGACCACGTCCGCCCCAGCAGTTCGACGCGCTCCTGGCCGATCGCCTGCAAGCTGCCGGCCACCAGGGTCACCAGCAGCATGCCGACCCCGAGCGAGAGGATGTACAGATAAGGCAACAGGGCAGAGACCACGAAGTGGCGCCGCCGGGTCTTGCGATGATGAAAGATCACGCCCATCGCGCTCTCCACCACGGTGAACGCGAGCGAGCTGAAAAACAGCATCGTGACGCCGAGCACCCAGCCGACGATGTCGCGGTGGGCGAGGAAATTCGCGAGTTCCTGCACGATGGCGCGCGCCTGGCCCGGCAGCACCCACTCGAGATAGCGTCCCAACGTGACCAACAACTCGCCCTGGTCGACGACGTGCGACAGCGCGATCACGATCAGGATCAGCAGCGGCACGATCGAGAGCAGCGCGTAGTAGGCCACCGCGCCGGCCAGGAGCATGCCCTGGTTGGCGCGGAAGGCGCGCAGCGTCGCGCGCGCGAAGCCCCACGGGTTGAGCAGGACCCGGCGGGCACGCGTGGGGATGTAGAAAGAGAATGTCATGCCGGACCGGTCCACCGCACGACCCTAGACACCGCGCGCCCGATCGTCTCGAAACCGCTTGGCGAACGCTTCGAACCCGCCGCTTTCGAGCGCGACGCGGATCTCGCGCATCAAGTTCACGTAGTAGTGCAGGTTGTGCACGCTCGCGAGCATCGGGCCGAGCATTTCGTTGCAGCGATCCAGGTGGTGCAGATAGGCCCGTGAAAATTGAGCGCAGGTGCTGCAGGTGCAGCTCATGTCGGGCGGGGAGTCGTCGAGCTTGTGGCGCGCGTTGCGCACCTTCAGGTCGCCGTAGCGGGTGAAGAGGTGGCCGTTGCGGGCGTTGCGGGTCGGCATCACGCAGTCGAACATGTCGACCCCGGCGGCGACCCCGTCGACCAGGTCTTCCGGCGCGCCCACGCCCATCAGGTAGCGCGGTTTACCGGCCGGCAGGCGCTGCGGGGTGTGGGCGACGATGCGCTGCATCAGCGGCTTGGGCTCGCCGACGCTGACGCCGCCGATGGCATAGCCGGGCAGGTCGAGCGCGGCCAGCGCCTCGAGCGAGGCCTCGCGCAGGTTTTCGAACATGCCGCCCTGAACGATGCCGAACAACGCGTTCGGATTCTCGAGCCGGGTGTGCTCGTCGCGGCAGCGCCGCGCCCACCGCAGGCTCAGTTCCATCGACAGCCGGGCCTCGCGTTCGCTGGTGAGTTGGCCCTTGGTCTCGTAGGGCGTGCACTCGTCGAACTGCATGACGATGTCGCTGTTCAGGACATGCTGGATCTGCATGCTGATCTCGGGCGTCAGGAACAGCTTGTCGCCATTGACGGGGGAGGCGAACTTGACGCCCTCTTCCGCGATCCGGCGCATGTCCCCGAGCGACCAGACCTGGAATCCGCCGCTATCGGTCAGGATGGGGCGCTGCCATGCCTCGAAGCGATGCAATCCACCGAAGCGTTGCAAGACCTCCAGGCCGGGTCGCAGCCATAGGTGAAAGGTGTTTCCGAGAATAATTTCTGCGCCCATGGCTTCGAGCGCGGCGGGCATGACCCCCTTGACCGTGCCGTAGGTGCCCACGGGCATGAAAACCGGCGTCTCGACCGTGCCGTGGTTGAGCGTGAGCCGACCGCGCCGTGCGAGGCCTTCGGTCTGGAGCAGGTCGAATCGGAGCATGCAGCCATTGTCGCAGGGCCTTTCCGTGACTCAGCGGACCCCGGGACGCTGCAGCAGCATCGCGTCGCCGTAACTGAAGAAGCGGTAGCGGGCCGCGATGGCGTGCGCATAGAGGGCGCGAATCCGCTCGACGCCGGCGAACGCGCTCACCAGCATCATCAACGTGCTTTTGGGCAGGTGGAAATTCGTCACCAGCATGTCGACGACACGAAACTCGAACCCGGGGGTGATGAAGATGTCGGTCTCGCGCGCGCCGGCCTCGAGTCCCCCGTCCTGTGCCGCAGCTTCGAGCGCGCGCAGCGTGGTGGTGCCGACGGCCAGGATCCGGCCGCCCGCTGCCCGCGTCCGGCGCGCGGCTTCGACGGTCGCCGCCGGCACCTCGAACCATTCGCTGTGCATCACATGGTCCGAAAGATCTTCGGTGCGCACCGGCTGGAAGGTCCCGGCGCCGACGTGCAGGGTGATGCTGGCGGTCGTCACGCCGCGCCGCGCCAAGGCGTCGAGGAGCTCGGTATCGAAATGCAGCGCGGCTGTGGGCGCCGCGACCGCTCCCGGGCGCGCCGCGAACACGGTCTGGTAGCGGCGCTCGTCTTCGGCGGTGTCGGCGTGGGTGATGTAGGGCGGCAGCGGCACGTGGCCGTGGCGTTCGAGCAGGGCCAGCGGGTCCGAGGGAAAGCGCAGCCGGAAAAGCGTTCCCTGGGGCCCGGCGCGCCCCAGCACTTCGGCGTCGAAGGCGTCGGCGAAGCGCACGCGGGCGCCGGGCCCGGGCGACTTGCTGGCCCGTACGTGCATCAACACCTCGCAGTCGGGCAACACCCGCTCGACCAGCGCCTCGACCGCGCCGCCGCTGGCCTTGCGGCCGAGCAGCCGGGCCTTGATGACGCGGGTGTCGTTGAAGACCATCAAGTCGCCGGCCCGCAGCAGCGCGGGCAGGTCGCGAAAGCGCCGATCGATCGGCGCCGATCCGGTGCCGTCGAGGAGGCGCGAGCCGCTGCGCTCGGCCGCTGGCGACTGGGCGATCAATTCGGGCGGCAGGTCGAAGTCGAAGTCGCTGAGGCGGTGGGCAAGCATGCGTCGGGCGGGAGGGGGGAAACGGGGCGGGGCGGACCGCATTATCGATTCGAGCGTCAGTTCGGCGGCCCGCGCGCAGGCAAAATCGGTTCGATGTCCGCCAAGCCCGCCGCCGCTGTCGGCACCCCTGCGCCCGCAGTGCCGGCCAAGTCGGCGCCGCAACGCGCGCTCGAGAAGCTCGGGCTGGTGCGTCCGATCGACTTCGCGCTGCACCTGCCGATCCGCTACGAGGACGAAACCCGGCGGGTGCCGATCGGGTCGCTCGGCGACGGCGTCACGGCCCAGGTCGAAGGCACCGTGATCCAGGCCGAGGTCCAGCTTCGCGGCCGGCGCCAGTTCGTCGTCCATGTCGACGACGGCACGGGGGTCCTGGTGCTGCGTTTTCTCAATTTCTATGCGTCGCACCGCCAGGCCCTGGCGATCGACCAACGGGTGCGGGTACGTGGCGAAGCGCGCGGTGGCTTTTTCGGGCTCGAGATGGTGCACCCGACGTTCCGCCAGGTCGACGCCGGCACGCCCCTGCCGACCGCGCTGACGCCGGTCTATCCGACCAGCGCCCAGCTGCCCCAGGCCTATGTGCGCAAGGCGGTGGCGGCCAACATGGCGCGCGCCGACCTCGCGCCGTTGTTGCCCGATGCGGTCGTGCCGGCGGGGCTGCCACCCTTGCGCGAGGCGCTCGCCTTCCTGCATCACCCACCGCCGGAGGTCGGCCCGACCACCCTGGAAGACCGCGCCCACCCGGCCTGGCAGCGCTTGAAGTTCGAAGAACTGCTGGCCCAGCAACTGTCGCAGCTGCAGGCCAAACGGGAACGCGAGCAGCAGCTCGCTCCGGCCTTCGTGGTCGCGCGTGGCGGCTTGCAGGAGCGGCTGCTCGCGGCGCTGCCTTTCGCGCTGACGTCGGCGCAACATCGCGTGGTCAATGAGATCGTCGCCGATCTGCAGCGCCCGGTGCCCATGCATCGGCTGCTGCAAGGCGATGTCGGATCGGGCAAGACGGTGGTGGCGGCCCTGGCCGCGGCGGTCGCCATCCAGGCCGGTTGGCAATGTGCCCTCATGGCACCGACCGAGATCCTGGCCGAACAGCACCTGCGCAAGCTGGTCGGCTGGCTCGAGCCGCTCGGTGTCTCGGTCGCGTGGCTGACTGGCAGCCGCAAGGGCAAGGCGCGCGCGCGGATGCTGGAGCAGGTCGCGAGCGGCCAAGCCGCGCTGGTGGTCGGGACCCACGCCGTCATCCAGGACCAGGTCCGCTTCGCCCGGCTCGGGCTCGCGATCATCGACGAGCAGCATCGCTTCGGCGTGCAGCAGCGGCTGGCGCTGCGCGAGAAGCTGCGCGCCGGACGGATCGAACCGCACACCTTGATGATGAGCGCCACGCCGATCCCGCGCACCTTGGCGATGACGCTGTTCGCCGATCTCGACGTGAGCACCGTCGACGAGCTTCCGCCCGGCCGCACGCCGGTCGTCACCAAGCTGTTCGCGAGCGCCAGGCGGGCGGCCGTGGTCGCCCGCATCCGGGACGCGATCGACGCCGGTCAGCAGGCCTACTGGGTGTGCCCGCTGATCGAGGAGAGCGAGACGCTGGATCTGCAGAATGCGACCGCCACCCATCAGCTGCTCGGCGCGGCGCTGGCCGGCCGCACGGTCGGACTGCTGCACGGCCGGATGAAACCGGCCGAAAAGGCCGAGGTGATGGCGAGCTTCACGTCGGGACAGACGCAGGTGCTGGTCGCCACCACCGTCATCGAGGTCGGTGTCGACGTGCCGAACGCGTCATTGATGGTGATCGAGCATGCCGAGCGCTTCGGACTGTCGCAACTGCACCAGCTGCGCGGCCGGGTCGGCCGCGGCAGTACCGCGAGCGCCTGCGTGCTGCTCTACACGGCGCCGTTGTCGGCCACGGGCAAGGCCCGGCTCGTCGCGATGCTGGAGACCGCCGACGGTTTCGAGATCGCCCGCCGCGACCTGGACATCCGCGGCCCGGGCGAATTCCTGGGCGCGCGCCAGTCGGGCGCCCCCCTGCTGCGGTTCGCCGACCTGGCCGAGGACGGGGTGCTGGTCCGACGCGCCCACGGCGCTGCCCTGACCTTGCTCGACGACCATCCCGACGCGGCCGCCGCCCACGTCGCGCGCTGGCTCGGGTCCCGGTCCGACTACCTCAAGGCCTGACGGGCGCCGGGCAGCGGCGGCCGCTTGCGGCCAGAATCTCGGCCCATGACGCTCACCGAACTCCGCTACATCGTCGCCGTCGCCCGGGAACACCATTTCGGGCGCGCCGCCGAGGCCTGTTTCGTCTCGCAGCCGACCCTGAGCGTGTCGGTCAAGAAACTCGAGGAGGAACTCGACGTCAAGATCTTTGAGCGCGGCGCCAACGAGGTGACGGTGACACCCCTCGGCGCGGAGATCGTGCGCCAGGCCCAGGCCGTGATCGAGCAGGCCGCGGCCATCAAGGAGATCGCCAAGCGCGGCAAGGACCCCGTGTCGGGGCCGTTGCGGCTCGGGGTGATCTACACCATCGGGCCCTACCTGCTGCCCGACCTGGTGCGCCAGGCGATCGACCTGGTGCCGCAGATGCCTTTGATCCTCCAGGAGAACTTCACCACCAAGCTGCTCGAGATGCTGCGCACCGGCGAGCTCGATTGCGCGATCATGGCCGAGCCGTTTCCGGACGCCGGTCTGGCGATCGCAGCGCTCTACGACGAACCCTTCATGGCCGCCGTGCCGGTGCGCCACCCGCTGGCCGCGCGCGATCACGTGAGCACCGACGAGTTGCGCAACGAGACCATGCTGTTGCTGGGCACAGGCCACTGCTTTCGCGACCACGTGCTCGAGGTCTGCCCGGAATACGCACGCTTCGCCGCCCCCGCCGGCGAGGCCGGACGCGCCCAGGAGGGGATCCGCCAGAGCTTCGAGGGGTCGTCGCTGGAGACCATCAAGTACATGGTCGCCTCGGGCATGGGCGTGACGGTCGTGCCCCAGCTCAGCGTCCCCAAAGACCCGCAACCGTACATCGCGTACGTGTCCTTCGTACCACCGGTCCCGACCCGACGGGTGGTTCTGGCGTGGCGGCGGACGTTCACGCGCTACGAGGCGATCGCCGCGCTGCGCAACGCCATCTATGCCTGCCCGCTGGAGGGAGTGAGCCGCTTGTCCTGAGGAGGCCGGCGCGCGCCCCGGGGGACATCAAATCGTGTACCGTGGAGGGCGTGCGCATCGCCCTGCTGACGTTCGACGGTTTCAACGAGCTCGATTCGTTCGTCTTGCTCGGGCTGCTGAACCGGCTCGGCGCCGAGGGGTGGAAAGCCGAGATCGCCAGTCCGAGTCCCCTGGTGACCTCTCTGAACGGGGTCCGGGTGCACGCCCAGCAGCCGCTGGAGTTCGCCAACGAGGCCGACGCCGTGGTGTTCGGCAGCGGGCTTTATTCGCGCGCGCTGGCCGAGAACAGCGCGCTTCTCGACCGACTCCAGCTCGATCCGGTGCGTCAGTTCATCGGTGCGCAATCGTCGGGGGCGCTCCTGCTCGCCCGGCTCGGCTTGTTGGCCGACATGCCGGCCTGCACCGACCTGGCCACCCGGCCTTGGCTGCTCCAGGCGGGCGTGCGGGTCGAGGACGCGCCGTTCCATGCCCGCGGCCCGATCGCCACGGCCGGCGGCTGCCTGGCGTCGCAGTACCTGGCGGCCTGGCTGATGGTGCGTGCGGCGGGGTTCGATGCGGCGACGCGGGCATTGCGCCTGGCCGCGCCGGTCGGCGAGAAAGAGGCGTATGTTGCAAGGCTGCTGGACGTCGTCCGGCCCTTCGTCCCCGCCGCCTGAGGAGACCGTCATGCGCACCGATTCGTCCTGGCGTCCGGCCGTGGCCGCCTGTGTCCTGACCCTCGCCGCCATGCAAGGTTTCGCGGCCGGCGCCGCCCCGAGCGGCGCGGTCGCCGTGGAATTCCTCCATCCCGAGCGCTACACGGACATCGGCTCGGATCCGACGCTGCAGGCCGGCTGGATGACCGACCTGAGCCACCATCTGGCGCAGCGCGCGGCGCCGTGGATCGCGCCTGGCGACCGCCTGAGCGTCACCATCACCGACGTCAACCGGGCCGGAACCGTCCGCCACGGGGTGTTCCGCGACGTGCGGGTCGTGCGCGACGACGCGCAGACGCCGCGCATCGACCTCCGGTTCCAGTTGATCTCGGCCCGCGGCGAGGTCCTGAAGGAAGGCACGCGGCGGCTCGGCGACCTCGGTTTCCGCTACCGCAGCACCGTCGACAGCGAGGGCAACGCCGCCATCGAGAACCGGCTGGTGGACGATTGGCTGGCGCGCGAATTCAAGTCCGGGACCGCGCCTGTCGACCGATAATCGCAGGTTGTCTTCTCGAGGCGGCCGACGGGTTCGGCCGCGCCCGCATGTCCGATCCCGTCCTGTTGCTTTCCCCGTTGGCCAAGGAGGTCCGCCGCCGGCGCACTTTCGCCATCATCAGCCACCCCGACGCGGGCAAGACCACGCTCACCGAAAAGCTGTTGCTGTTTTCGGGTGCGATCCAGATCGCCGGCAGCGTCAAGGCCCGCAAGGCGACTCGCCACGCGACCTCGGACTGGATGGAAATCGAAAAGCAGCGGGGCATCTCGGTCGCCTCGTCGGTGATGCAGATGGAGTACCGCGACTGCGTCATTAATTTGCTCGATACCCCCGGCCACCAGGACTTCTCCGAGGACACCTACCGGGTCCTGACCGCCGTCGACGCCGCCCTGATGGTGATCGACGCGGCCAACGGCGTCGAGCCGCAGACCCGCCGGCTGCTGCAAGTCTGCCGGGCTCGCAATACCCCGATCCTCACCTTCGTCAACAAGATGGACCGCGAAGTGCAGGAGCCCATGGCGCTGATGGACGAAATCGAGCGCGAGCTCGGCATGGAGGTCGTTCCCTTCACCTGGCCGGTCGGGATGGGCAAGGCGTTTCACGGCGTGATGGACCTGCGCGAAAAGCGCATGCGGCTCTTCGGCGGAGCCGAGCGCAACGGCGGGGTCGAGTTCCTGGAAGGGCTCGACCACCCCGCCTATCGGGAACGCTTCGGGATGCAATATGCCCAGTCGCGTGACGAAATCGAACTCCTCTCCGATGCCGCCCCCCCGTTCGACAGCGCCGCGTTTCTCGGGGGTCGTCAGACGCCGATGTTCTTCGGCTCGGCGGTCAACAACTTCGGGGTCCAGGAGGTGCTCGACGCCCTGGTCGACCTGGCCCCGCCGCCCGGCCCGCGCAGCGCGATCCAGCGCGAGGTGCAACCGGACGAGCCCAAACTGACCGGGGTGGTCTTCAAGATCCAGGCCAACATGGATCCGGCGCACCGCGACCGCATCGCGTTCGTTCGGGTCGCCAGCGGGCATTTCAAGCGGGGCATGCGGATAAGGGTGGCGCGCTCCGGCAAGGAAATGCGCCCCAACAGCGTCGTGTCCTTCCTCAGCCAGCGGCGCGAGCTGCTCGACGAGGCCTTCGCCGGTGACATCATCGGCATCCCCAACCACGGCGTGCTGCAGCTCGGGGATACGCTCAGCGAAGGCGAAGTCCTGCAATACACGGGTCTGCCGTTCTTCGCGCCGGAAATGTTTCGCACAGTGGAAGTCGCCGATCCACTGCGCACCAAGCAGCTCAAGGCCGGACTGATCCAGCTCGGCCAAGAGGGCGCGATCCAGGTGTTCCGACCGGTCGCCTCGTCGCTGTTGCTGTTGGGCGCGGTCGGTCAACTGCAGTTCGAGGTCGTGGCCCACCGGCTCGAACACGAGTATGGCGTCAAGGCGCGGATCGCGCCGAGCCGCTTCCAGGTGGCGCGCTGGATCACCTGCCCGGATGAAAACGGCGGCCAAAAGGAATTGCAGCGCTTCATCGACGGCAACGCGCACCGGGTCGCCTACGATGCCGTCGACGCGCCCACGGTTCTGGTCGAGTACGCGCCGGAGCTGCGTGCCATCGAATCGAACTGGCCGAAAATACGTTTCCATGCCCTGCGCGAACACGCGGGACTGGTATTCCAGAAGCAACTCGACGGCTGATCGGGTGTAGTGTGAGGCCTTCTCCGGACCCCCGAGGAGGCGCGATGAACTACCCGGTCGCTCTCTTGACGCTGCTTTTGGGCGTGTTGTCGGCCCTGGCTGGCTGTGCCAGCGGGCCCGCCATGCAGGCACCCGACGACCTGTTCCGCGACGCGTGGTTCGAGCCGGCCCGGGTGGACATCGACCCGGCCGCGCCGCTCGCCCTGAGCCCGGCCATGCGCGACTACCTGGCGCAGCTTTCGCCGGCCTGGGCGGCACCGTCCGACCCGCGGCATCGCCTGCTCGAGGTGCTGCGCCGGGGCGACCTGAAGATCGACTACGACGCCGCCACGACGCGCACCGCGGCGCAAGCGTTCGACGCCCGCGAAGGCAACTGCCTGGCCCTGGTGCTGATGACGGCGGCGCTCGCCCGGCACCTCGGCCTGGATGTCCACTACCAGTCGGTGCTCGGCGAGGATGTCTGGGACCGCGCGGGCGACCTGTTCATCTCGGTGGGTCATGTCAACCTGCGACTCGAGGAGCGCCTGGATCCCCGCGCGTCGGTCTGGAATCGCAGCGGAGAGACCGTGATCGATTTTCTCGCGCCGGTCGACGCCGAGCGCTTGCCGACGCGCCAGATCGCCGAGCGCACGGTGGTCGCGATGTACATGAACAACCGGGCGGTGGAATCGCTGACCCAGGGACATGTCGACGACGCCTACTGGTGGACGCGCGCGGCGCTGCGCCAAGACCGCGGCCTGCTCAGCGCCTACGTGACGCTCGGGGTGGTCTACCAGCAGCGCCACCACCCGGAGCTGTCCGAAGCGGTCCTGGAGCGGGTGGCGCAGCGGGCGCCGGACGACGTGGTGGCGATGTCCAACCGGATAGTGGCGCTGCGTGAGCTGGGTCGTCGCGCCGAGGCCGATGCCTTGTCTGCCCGCCTGCGCGAGCTCGACCCCGAGCCGCCCTACAGTTATTTCCAGCGCGGCATGGATGCACTGCGCGACGGCAAGCCCGAGGTCGCGCGGCGTTTTTTCACGCGCGAGGTCGAGCGGGCGCCCTATCACGCCGAGTTCGAGTATTGGCTCGCGGTCAGCTATGCCCAGCTCAACGACGCGGAGCGGGCCGCCCAGCACCTGCAGCGTGCCGTCGAAGGCAGTTCGACGCGCAGTGACCGGCAGCTCTACAGCGCCAAGCTCGAACGTCTGAAAGCCCATCGCATGCAGTGACCGGGACGCCCGGGCTGGCTGCCGGCAGCGTCGGGGCGGCCCCCGATAATCGTTCGATGCGGCGACTTTCCCTCTACCTCGACCTGATCCGCTGGAACCGGCCGGCCGGCACCCTGCTCCTGCTGTGGCCCAGTCTCGCGGCGCTCTGGATCGCCGCGGGCGGGTTTCCCGGCTGGCACCTGCTGGCCGTGTTCGTGCTGGGCACGTTCCTGATGAGGAGCGCCGGTTGCGCGGTCAACGACGTCGCCGACCGCGATTTCGACCGCCATGTCAAACGCACGGCGCAGCGCCCCGTGACGCGCGGGGCGCTCGGCGTGCGTGAGGCGCTGGCCGTGGGCGGCGTGCTCGCGGTGCTGGCGTTCGGCCTGGTGCTGACGACCAACCGGGTCGCCGTCGGCTGGAGTGTCGCGGCGCTCGCCGTCAGCCTCGCCTACCCCTACGCCAAGCGCTTCTTCTCGCTGCCCCAGGCGGTGCTCGGTGTTGCGTTCAGTTTCGGCATTCCGATGGCCTTCGCCGCCGTGCAGCGGCAGGTCCCGCCGCTGGCCTGGGGGCTGCTGGCCGGGAATCTGTTCTGGGTGCTGGCCTACGACACCGAATACGCGATGGTCGATCGTGACGACGACCTGAAGATCGGCATGAAGACCTCGGCGATCACGCTCGGTCGCTGGGACGTTGCGGGCGTGATGGCGAGCTATGCGATTTTCATCGGGACCTGGGGGGTGCTCGGTGCGCGGGAAGGGTGGGGGTGGCCGTATTTCGGTGGCCTGGCCGGCGCCGCGGCACTCGCGCGATGGCACTACACGCTCATACGGGGTCGCTCGCGCGAGGGATGCTTTCGTGCGTTTCGACTCAACCACTGGATCGGCCTGGCCGTCCTTGCCGGGGTCGTCGTCGACGCGAGCCTGCCGCGGTGAGCGCGTGGACCCGTCCTTTCTCGGGGCGGGGTCCGTCACGGGCCGGGGTCGGGGCTCACGGGTACAGGCCACGCTCCTCACGCGCGATCAGGATGCGCTCGCAGGCGACCGCGAACGTGGCGGTGCGCAAACTGATCTTGTGGCGGTCGGCGGTGTCCCAGATCTTGCGCAGCGCGTCCACCATGATCTTGTCGAGCCGCACGTTGATCTCGTCCTCGCTCCAGAAGAACGAGGAGAAGTCCTGGACCCACTCGAAGTAGCTCACCGTCACGCCACCGGCGTTGCAGATGACATCCGGCACCACCAGGACACCGCGGTCGTGCAGCACGTCGTCGGCTTCGGGCAGCGTCGGGCCGTTCGCGCCTTCGAGCACGAGTTTGGCCTTGATGCGCCTGGCGCGGGCCGCCGTGATCTGGCTTTCGAGCGCAGCGGGGATCAGGATGTCGCAATCGACATCCCAGAAGGACTCGTTGTCGATCGGGTCGGCGCCCTTGTAGTTGCCGATGCCGCCATCGCGCTTGAGGGTCTCCATGGTGGAAGCGATGTCGAATCCGGCCGGGTTCACGAGCGTGCCGCTGTGGTCCTGTACCGCCACCAGCTTGGCCCCCGCCTGGGTGAAAAGTTCGGCCGCGGAGCCGCCGACGTTGCCCATGCCCTGCACCGCCACGCGCACGCCGTCCAGGCTCAGGCCCAGCCGCCGCGCCGCTTCGCGGCCGGTCACGAAGACGCCCCGTCCGGTGGCCTTGACCCGACCGAGCGAGCCGCCCAGATGCAGTGGCTTGCCGGTCACGACGCCGGTGGCGGTGCCCCCGGTGTTCATCGAGTAGGTGTCCATCATCCAGGCCATGATCTGGCCGTTGGTGTTCACGTCCGGCGCCGGAATGTCGCGCTGGGGTCCGATGATGATGCCGATCTCGCTGGTGTAGCGGCGCGTCATGCGCTCCAGTTCCTTCAGCGAGAGCAGCTTCGGATCGACCCGGATGCCGCCTTTGGCGCCGCCGTAGGGCAGGTTGACCGCGGCGCACTTGACGGTCATCCAGGCCGCCAGGGCCATCACCTCTTCGAGCGTCACGTCGGGGTGGTAGCGGACCCCACCCTTGCCCGGGCCACGGCTCAGGTTGTGTTGCACCCGGTAGCCTTCGAAATGGGCGACCGAGCCGTTGTCGAGTTCGATCGGAACGTCGACGATCAAGGCGCGCTTCGGACGCTTCAGCGTCTCGGACCACCGTGCCAGATTGCCGAGGTAGGGCAATACGCGGTCGACTTGCGACAGGTAGGTGTCCCAGGCGGTGTCGCCCTTTTGACTGACGTAGGAGAGGTAGCTCATGGTGCGTCTCGTGGTTGTTGTCATGCGCGAGGGGGCGCTCGTGGCGCGTCTTGCGCATGGCCCGAGACTGTAGACCCGCGGGCGGAGAAAGTCGCCAGCCCTTCATGCGGGCTTTGCATAACCTCCCGGGGGCCGGCGGGGACAACCGGTCAGGCGCCGAATTCGATGCCGAGTGCGCGTGCTCGATCCCGCGCCGCGAGCACGGCGCCGACGATGGCGGCGCGCACCCCGCTGTGCTCGAGCGACTCCACCGCCGCATGGGTGGTGCCGCCCTTGGACGTGACCTGCGCGCGCAGCGCCTGCGGCGACTCGGTCGACTGCGTGGCGAGCGCGGCGGACCCGGAAAAGGTGGCCAGCGCCAGTTGCCTGCCGTGCTCGGCCGTCAGGCCCATCGCGACCGCCGCTTCCATCATGGCTTCCACGAAGTAGAACACGTAGGCCGGACCGGATCCCGACAGGGCGGTGACCGCATCCAGATCCTCTTCGCGATCGACCCAGAGCGTGCGGCCGGTGGGCGCAAGCACGGCTTCGACCGCGGCGCGGTCGGGACGATCCACCTCCGGCCGCGCGTAGAGGCCGGCGATGCCTTGGCCGATCAGCGCCGGGGTGTTGGGCATCGCCCGAACGAGCCGCAGCGCGCCGAGCGCACGTGCGAGGGCCGCCCCGGGTATCCCGGCCATGACGCTCAGATGCAGTGCCTGGCGCACATGCCGGGCCGCGGCTGCCGCTGCCGCCTGGAAGTGCTGCGGCTTGACTGCCCACACCACCATGCCCGCGTCGGCGAGCGCCGGGCCGGCCTCGGCCCAGGTGCGAACGCCGAAATCGGCACCCAGGCGCGCCCGCTGTGCATCGCCCGGGTCGACCACGAGCAGGCCCGCCGGATCATGGCCGTTTTTCACCAGGCCGCCGAGGATCGCGCTGGCCATGTTGCCGCCGCCGATGAAGGCGATCGGCCGGGTCAATGGGGAATCGGGACGCGTCGCTGCGGCGTGGGTCGCATTCATGGCGCGAGTTTAAGCACCCGGAGCACGCGCCTCGGATGCGATTTTCGGCGCGCGCTGGCCGAAGATCGCGCTGCCTACGCGCACGACCGTTGCGCCCTCGTGGACGGCCGCTTCGAGGTCGGCGCTCATCCCCATCGAGAGCGTGTCGAGCGTGGCGAGGCCCTGTCGGCGCAACTCGCCGAGCAACTCGCGCAAGGCCCGGTACGGGCGTCGCTGCGCGGCCGGATCGGTGACCGGCTCCGGGATCGCCATGAGGCCGCGCAAGGTCAGGCGCGGCAGCGCCGCGACGGCGACCGCAATACCACCCACCTCGTGCGGCGCGAGACCGCTCTTGCTGGCCTCGCCGCTGATGTTGACCTGCAGACAGACCTGGAGCGTCGGAAGGTGAGCCGGGCGTTGTTCGGACAGGCGCTGCGCGATCTTGAGCCGATCCACCGTGTGGACCCAGTCGAAGTGCTCTGCCACCGTGCGGGTCTTGTTCGATTGCAGTGGCCCGATGAGGTGCCACACCAGCTGCCCCCGGAGGTCGGCCAGGGCCTCGATCTTGGCGACGCCTTCGGCGACATAGTTTTCACCGCAATGGCGCTCCCCCGCCGCCACGACTTGGCGCACCGCATCGGTGCCGACCGTCTTGCTGACGTTGAGCAACGTGACGCTTTGCACGGGCCGGCCCGCCTCGGCGCAGGCCCGGGCGAGGCGAGCGTGCACGAGTTGTAAGTTGTCTGCGATCATCGCCATAATGCGTCGAGTATCCCGCAGCGCCACCGGGCGCCGCCAGGCGCGGCGCGCCAAACAACTCGGGACTGCATGGACATCACTCAACTGCTGGCGTTTTCCGTCAAGAACAAGGCGTCGGACCTGCATTTGTCAGCCGGCTTGCCGCCGATGATCCGGGTTCACGGCGACGTGCGTCGCATCAACGTCGATCCTCTGGACCACAAGCAGGTCCACGGCATGGTGTACGACATCATGAACGACTCGCAGCGCAAGGCCTACGAGGAGACCCTGGAGTGCGACTTCTCGTTCGAGATCCAGGGCTTGGCACGCTTTCGGGTCAACGCGTTCAACCAAAACCGTGGCGCTGGTGCGGTGTTTCGGACCATCCCGTCCAAGATCCTGACGCTCGAACAGCTCAACGCGCCGAAGGTGTTCGCCGAACTTTCGCTCAAGCCGCGCGGCCTGGTGCTGGTCACCGGACCGACCGGCTCGGGCAAGTCGACGACGCTCGCGGCGATGGTCAACCATCTCAACGAAAACGAGTTCGGGCACGTGCTCACGGTCGAAGACCCGATCGAATTCGTGCATGAATCGAAGAAGTGCCTGATCAACCAGCGCGAGGTCGGGCCCCACACGTTGAGCTTCAACAACGCGCTCCGATCGGCCCTGCGCGAGGATCCGGACGCGATCCTGGTCGGCGAATTGCGCGACCTCGAAACCATCCGCCTGGCGCTGACCGCGGCCGAGACCGGCCACCTGGTGTTCGGCACCTTGCACACGTCCAGCGCTGCCAAGACCATCGACCGGGTGGTCGACGTGTTCCCCGCGGCGGAAAAGGAAATGGTGCGTGCGATGTTGTCGGAATCGCTGATCGGGGTCATTTCGCAGACGCTGTGCAAAACGAAGGACGGTGCCGGCCGGATCGCGGCGCACGAGATCATGCTGGGCACGGCGGCGATCCGCAACCTGATCCGCGAAGCCAAGATTGCCCAGATGTACTCGGCGATCCAGACCGGCAACACCGCGGGCATGCAGACGCTCGACCAGAACCTCGCCGATCTCGTCCGGCGCAACGTCGTGTCGCCCGCCGAAGCGCGCGGCAAAGCCAAATTTCCCGAGAATTTTCCCGGCTAACCCAACCCGAGGGCCGTGCCCATCATGGAACGCGACCAGGCATCCAAATTCGTCAACGATCTGCTGCGCCTGATGGTCTCGCGCAGCGGATCGGACCTGTTTCTCACCGCCGATTTCCCGCCTGCGATCAAGGTCGACGGCAAGGTCACCAAGGTGTCACCGCAACCGCTCACGGGCCAGCACACGCTGGCGCTGACCCGGTCGGTCATGAACGACAAGCAGGCGGCCGAATTCGAGCGGACCAAGGAGTGCAACTTCGCGATCTCGCCGCAGGGTGTCGGGCGCTTTCGGGTCAACGCCTTCGTGCAGCAGGGCCAGGTCGGGATGGTGATGCGGACGATTCCCCAGGTCATCCCGACGATCGACAGCCTCAATCTTCCCCGGGTGCTCAAGGACGTCGCCAGCACCAAGCGCGGCCTCGTGATCTTCGTCGGCGCCACGGGCTCGGGCAAGAGCACCTCGCTGGCAGCGATCGTCGACCACCGCAACGAGAATTCCTACGGCCACATCATCACCATCGAGGACCCGGTGGAGTTCGTGCACCAGCACAAGAACTGCATCATCACGCAGCGCGAAGTCGGAATCGACACGGAGGGCTGGGAGCAGGCCCTGAAAAACACGCTGCGCCAGGCCCCCGACGTGATCCTGATGGGCGAGATCCGCGACCGCGAAACGATGGAGCACGCGGTGGCCTTCGCCGAAACCGGCCACCTGTGCCTGGCCACCTTGCACGCCAACAGCGCCAACCAGGCCCTCGACCGGGTCATCAACTTCTTCCCGGAAGAGCGCCGCGCGCAGCTCTTGATGGACCTGTCGCTGAACCTCAAGGCCTTCGTCTCGCAGCGCCTCATGCCGCGGCAAGAGGGTCGCGGCCGGGTCGCCGCGGTCGAGATCATGCTCAACACGCCGCTCATCTCCGACCTGATCTTCAAGGGCGAGGTGTCCGAGATCAAGGAAGTGATGAAGCGCTCGCGCGAGCTCGGCATGCAGACCTTCGACCAGGCCTTGTTCGATCTTTATGAAAGCCATGTCATCACGTTCGAGGACGCGCTGCGCAACGCCGACTCGGTCAACGACCTGCGCCTGCAGATCAAGTTGCACAGCCAGCGTGCGCGCAGCACCGACCTGGCGGCCGGCACCGAACACCTGACCATCGTGTAGCCTACGGTGGTTTCGAGCGGCGCAGCCGTTCAGGTTTTCGGAGCAAGCGATGAGCAGCAAGATCTACGCCCCTGTCCCCAGCCGACGCGTCGCGTTCCTCGGTCTCGGGGTCATGGGCTTCCCGATGGCCGGGCACCTGGCGGCCGCCGGACATCAGGTCACGGTATTCAACCGCAGCCCGGCCAAGGCCGCGCAGTGGGTGGCCGAGCACGGTCATGCCAGCGCCGCCACGCCGCGCGAGGCGGCCGCGGGGGCCGACCTGGTTTTTTGTTGCGTCGGCAACGACGCCGACCTGCGCTCGGTGTTGCTGGGCGAGCACGGCGCGTTCGCGGGCATGCAGACCGGCGCCATCTTCGTCGACCACACCACGGCATCGGCCGAGATCGCGCGAGCGATGGCGGCGCAAGCGCAGACCCTGGGACTGCATTTCATCGATGCGCCGGTCTCGGGCGGCAACCTCGGCGCGATCAACGGGACCCTGACCGTGATGTGCGGCGGCGGCGGAGCGGCGTTCGAAACGATGCAGCCGGTGGCGATGGCCTACGCCAAGGCGGTGACCTTGCTGGGCGAGAGCGGAGCGGGTCAGCTTGCCAAGATGGTCAACCAGGTCGCGATCGCCGGGTTGGTGCAGGGCCTGGCCGAAGCCATCGCCTTCGGCCAGAAAGCCGGGCTCGACATGAAGGCGGTGCTCGACGTGATCGGAAAGGGGGCGGCGCAAAGTTGGCAGATGGACAACCGCGGTCCCACCATGATCGACGACAAGTTCGACTTCGGGTTCGCCGTCGACTGGATGCGCAAGGACCTTGGCCTGGTTCTCGACGAGGCCAAACGCAATGGCGCGCGCTTGCCGGTCACGGCGCTGGTCGATCAGTTCTATGCCGATATCCAGGCGCAGGGCGGAAGCCGTCTCGACACCTCGAGCCTGTTGCGCCGCCTGCGTTGACGACAGCCCCCGGGACCGCGGCGCTCAGGTCGGCGGCGGCGTCGCGGGTCGGGTCTGGATGTTGTTCAGTTCGGCCTCGGTGACGACCTCGAACACCTTGACGACTTTCTGCACGCCGCTGACCCCACGAGCGATGTCCGCGGCGCGACCCGCTTCGCGTTCGGTGACGCGGCCCATCAGGTAGACCACGCCGCGCTCGGTGATCACCTTGAAGGCGTTGACCTGGAGGTCTTTGGCGTCGACGAGGCTGGCCTTGACCTTGCTGGTCAGGAAGGTGTCGTTGGACCGGGTGCCGAACGACGGCGGCGCGGCGATGGCCAGCTCGTTGACCACCGACCTGACGTTCTCGACGCTGGTCACGACGCGCTCGACGGTGGCCTTGTCGGCCTCGTTCGGCACGGTGCCGGTCAGCAACACGATCCGGTTGTAGCTCGTGACGCTGACGCTGCCGCGGTCGCCGAGGGCCTCGCCCACCCGCTTGCCGCCCTTGATCTCGATCGCCTGATCGTCGATCTGCGTGCCGGAGGTGCGGCGGTCGATCGAGACGATCGACGTGCCGACGACCGCGCCGCCGAGCAGCAGCGGTGCGCAACCCGACAGGAGGCTGACGCCGGCTGCGGCGACGAGCAGCGCGGCGAGCCGGAAGCGGGGGAGTGGACGAGTCATGTATTTTCCTGTTCGCCGAGCAATTGGAGGTCGACCGCATCGCACAGACAGTGCAGGGCCAGCAGGTGAACTTCGTGAATGCGAGCCGGCCGCTCGTGTGGAACACAGACCAGCACGTCGGTCTCGGTGAGGCGCTCGACGATCTTGCCGCCCTGGTGTCCGGTCAGGGCGACCACCACCATGTCTTTCACGTGGGCAGCGTCGATCGCGGCCAGGATATTCGGCGATTGCCCGCTGGCGCTCAGCACCAGCAGGACATCGCCCGGGGCACCGAGGGCCTGGACCTGCTTGGCGAAGACCGAGTCGTAACCGTAGTCGTTGGCGAGCGCGGTGACGACGGATGCATCGGCGCTCAGGGCGAGGGCAGCCAAACCGGGGCGCTCGCGTTCGAAACGGCCGATGAATCCGGCTGCGAAATGCTGCGCGCCCGCCGCCGACCCGCCATTGCCGCACGTCAGCACCTTGCCCCCGCCGGTGATGCACCCGACCAGCGCCGCCACGGCTTGCGCGATGGGTTTGGCCAGCACTTCGGCGGCGGCATATTTCAAGTCTGCGCTGTCGAAGAACTGCTGTTGGATGCGTTGTTCGAGCATATGCATGGATCATATGACACCGGGTGCACCGTTTCGGTTCCTGCGGCCGTCAGAACGCGTCGAAGGCGGCGCGCAACCACTCGAGGTGCGCACCGTCGAGCGCGACGACGTCGAAGCGGCAGGGCGGCCACGTTCGCAGGCCGCGCAGGTAGTGCGTGGCGGCGAAGACGAGGCGACGCTGTTTGGCGAGGCTCACGCTCGCGGCCGCGCCGCCAAAGCGGCTTCGGCGCCGGGCGCGGACCTCGACGAACACGAGGGTGCCGTCGGGTTCGCGCAGAATCAGGTCGATCTCGCCGCCCCGCGCGCCGGGGCCTTCTGCCACCCGATAATTGCGCTGCACCAGCGTCAGACCCCGTGCCACGAGGTGTGCCAGCGCGCAGCTTTCGGCCGCGTCCCCGCTTCGAGTCGTTGATCCCTTGCCTGCCGACCCCTTCGTGACCACGTCTCCCGCCCCGTTTGTCTTGCAAGCTGCCGCGAGCGCGGCTGGCGCGCAGCATTACCCGGCCGGGGCACTGTATGTGGTGGCCACGCCGATCGGCAACCTCGCAGACATCACCTTGCGTGCGATTCACGTGCTTGCAATTTGCGATGCGATCGCTTGCGAGGACACGCGCCACAGCGGTGCCTTGCTGCGCCAGTTCGGCATCGACGGCAAGCCCTTGCTCGCCGTGCACGAGCACAATGAACGTGAAGCGGCGGGCGCGGTGCTGGCGCGCCTCGCGCGCGGCGAGCGGGTCGCGTACGTGAGCGATGCCGGTACCCCGGCGGTGAGCGACCCGGGCGCCGCCCTGGTCTCGGCCGTGCGTGCCGCCGCCTACCGGGTGCTGCCGATCCCGGGCCCGAGCAGCGCATCGGCCGCCTTG
>JALYHO010000204.1 GCA_030776545.1 Pseudomonadota bacterium
CTGGCTCGGCCTGGGGCTCCTGCTCGCGGCGAGTTCGTCGCTCGAGTGGACGCGTCTCTATCAGTGGGAAGGCCGGGTCGCGGGCGGCCATGCGGGGGGCGCGCTGGGCTATACGCTCGGCAGCACCAGCCAGCACCTTCTGGGCTTCGTCGGCTCGGGCGTGCTCTGGATCGCGGTCGGGGTGGTGGGCGTCGCCCTGGCGTTGCGCTTTTCCTGGCTCGGCCTGGCCCAGGGCCTGGGCGCCTGGATCGAGTCGTGGCGGGACCGGCGGGTCTCCCGAATCGAGCGCGCCGCGGACCTGCGGGCCGGTGAGCAGGCGCTGCGCGAGCGTGAAGAAGTCGTCGAGGTCGAGCATCGCCTGCACGAAGAACACCTGCCGATCGTGTTCGAGCCTGCGGTGGTGGAGGTCCCCAAGAGCGCCCGCGTCGTCAAGGAGCGCCAAAAGCCCCTCTTCACGGAACTCGCGGACACCCGGCTGCCCCAGGTCGATCTGCTCGACGCCGCACCCGGGCGGACCGAGAGCGTGTCGCCGGAGACGCTCGAAATGACGTCCCGGCTGATCGAGAAGAAGCTCAAGGACTTCGGGGTCGACGTGCGGGTGGTCGCCGCCTCGCCCGGACCCGTCATCACGCGCTACGAGATCGAGCCCGCGACCGGTGTGAAGGGCTCGCAGGTGCTCAATCTCTCGAAAGACCTCGCACGCTCGCTGAGCCTGATCAGCATCCGGGTGGTCGAAACCATCCCGGGCAAGACCACGATGGCGCTCGAGTTGCCCAACCCGAAGCGCCAGACCATCCGCCTCTCGGAAATCCTCGGGTCGCAGGTCTACAACGACGCGCAGTCCCAGCTCACGATGGGTCTCGGCAAGGACATCGTCGGCAACCCGGTGGTCGCCGACCTGGCCAAGATGCCGCACTGCCTGGTCGCCGGTACCACCGGTTCGGGCAAGTCGGTCGGCATCAACGCCATGATCCTGAGCCTGCTCTACAAGGCCGAAGCGCGCGACGTGCGGCTGATCCTCATCGACCCGAAGATGCTCGAAATGAGCGTCTACGAAGGCATACCGCATCTGCTGTGCCCGGTGGTCACCGACATGAAGCTCGCTGCCAACGCGCTCAACTGGGGCGTGGGCGAGATGGAACGCCGCTACAAGCTGATGAGCAAGATGGGCGTGCGCAACCTCGGCGGCTACAACAAGAAAATAGCCGATGCGAGCGAGCGCGGCGAACTGATCCCCAACCCCTTCAGCCTGACTCCGGACGAGCCCGAGCCGTTGGACCGGCTGCCGTTCGTGGTGATCGTGATCGACGAACTCGCCGACCTGATGATGGTCGTCGGCAAGAAGATCGAGGAGTTGATCGCACGCCTGGCGCAAAAAGCGCGCGCCTGTGGCATCCACCTCATTCTCGCGACCCAGCGCCCGAGCGTCGACGTGATCACGGGGCTCATCAAGGCCAACATTCCGACCCGACTGAGTTTTCAGGTCAGCAGCAAGATCGATTCGCGCACCATCCTCGACCAGATGGGCGCCGAGGCCTTGCTGGGCATGGGCGACATGCTCTATATGCCTTCGGGCACCGGGCTGCCCACCCGCGTCCACGGCGCCTTCGTGAGCGACGACGAGGTCCATCGGGTGGTCGAATACCTCAAGCGTCAGGGCGAGCCCAACTACATCGAAGGCATCCTCGAAGGCGGCGTGCTCGAGGACGGGCCCGAGGTCTTGACCGGCGAGGGCGGCGTGATGGGCAGCGGCGAGAACGACGCCATGTACGACCAGGCGGTCGCCGTGGTGCTGCAGCACAAGCGCGCCTCGATCTCGCTGGTGCAGCGCCATCTTCGCATCGGCTACAACCGGGCCGCGCGATTGCTGGAACAAATGGAGAAATCCGGGCTCGTATCGAGCATGGCCACCAATGGCAACCGGGACATCATCGCCCCGAACCGAACCGAATGAAATCGTCGCTTCCCGAGTCCGCGGGCGGGCGCGTCGCCGAACCCTTGCGCCAACTGGCGGCGGCGCTTCTCCTCACCCTGGCCGCGACCGCGGCCCGGGCCGACGGCGTCCAGGCCCTGCAAAATTTCATCCGGGACGTCAAGACCGGCAGCGCCCAGTTCACGCAGACCGTCACGTCGGCCGACGGCAAGAAGACCAAGGTGTCCAGCGGTCGATTCGAATTCGCGCGGCCCAACCGCTTTCGCTTCGCCTACGCCAAGCCGTTCGAACAAACCATCGTCGCCGACGGTCAGCGCGTCTGGATCTACGACCCCGACCTGAACCAGGCCAGTTCGCGGCGGCTGAGCGCCGCGCTCGGCGCGACGCCGGCCGCGCTGCTGGCCGGCGGCACCCTGGACAAGGACTTCGACCTGGCCGCGCTTCCCACCACGGATGGACTGGACTGGGCCGCCGCCACGCCGAAGGCGAAAGAAAGTGCGTTCAAGTCGGTTCGGGTCGGGTTCCGAGGCAAGGAACTGGCGGCGGTCGACATCGTCGATTCCTTCGACCAGCATTCGCTCTTGAAATTCGATCACTGGACGACCGGGGAGACCCTGCCGGCCGAGGCATTTCAGTTCAAGCCCCCCCCGGGCGCCGACGTGGTCGAACAGTAGCCGCCGGCGATCGCCCGGCGCTGCGACAATCGGCCGGCGCAGCACGCAGGACCGTCCCATGAACCCCGAGTCGCCCAGCCTGTTCGACGAAGACGATGCGCTGGCCGCCCCCCTGGCCGAGCGGCTGCGCCCGCGTACCCTCGACGAGGTGATCGGCCAGCGCCACCTGCTCGGGCCCGGCAAACCGCTGCGCGTGGCCTTCGAGACCGGTCGGCTGCATTCGATGATCCTCTGGGGTCCGCCGGGGGTCGGCAAGACGACGCTGGCGCGCCTGGTGGCGCACGGCTTCGACGCCCAGTTCATCGCCATCTCGGCGGTGCTCGGCGGCGTCAAGGACATCCGCGAGGGCGTCGAGCGGGCGCAGATCGCGCGGCATTCCCAGCGCCGCACGGTGGTCTTCGTCGATGAAGTGCACCGCTTCAACAAGGCGCAGCAGGATGCGTTCCTGCCGCACGTCGAATCGGGTCTCTTCACGTTCATCGGGGCCACCACCGAGAACCCGTCGTTCGAGGTCAATTCGGCCTTGCTGTCACGCGCGACCGTGCACGTGTTGCACCCCCTGAACGAGGCCGAACTGCGCGAACTGCTCGGCCGCGCCGCGGCGCTCCTCCAGGCGCCACGGCTCGAGGACGCCGCGCGCGACCGCCTGGTCGCCTATGCCGACGGCGACGCGCGCCGTCTGCTCAACGCATTCGACAACCTGGTCGCGACGGCGCGCGGGGTCGACACCATCGACGAGCCGCTGCTGGAAAAAGCGCTCGGCGAACAGCTGCGTCGCTACGACAAAGGCGGCGAACAGTTCTACGACACGATCTCGGCGCTCCACAAGGCGGTCCGGGGCAGCGACCCGGACGCCGCGCTCTACTGGTTCGTGCGCATGCTCGACGGTGGGGTCGACCCCCGCTATGCGGCACGCCGCCTGGTGCGCATGGCCAGCGAGGACATCGGCCTGGCCGATCCCCGCGCGCTGCGCATGACGCTCGACGCGGCCGAGACCTACGAGCGGCTCGGTTCGCCCGAGGGTGAACTGGCGCTGGCGCAGGCCGTCGCCTACCTCGCCGTGGCGCCCAAGAGCAACGCGGTCTACAAGGCATACAACGCGATCCGCAGCTTCATCGCGCAAGACGGGACTCGGCCGGTACCGCTGCGCCTGCGCAACGCGCCGACCTCGTTGATGAAGGGTCTCGACTACGGCAAGGGCTATCGCTACGCCCACGACGAGGCGGGCGGCTTCGCCGCAGGGGAAACCTACTGGCCCGACGGCATGGACCCGCCTCGGTTCTACACCCCGGTCGACCGGGGCATGGAAGTGCGCATCGGCGAGCGCCTGGATGAATTGAGGCGCTTGAACCGGGCGGCGACGCGGGCAGAGGGCGCGGCTGGCGAATCTTGAGTGTCGTGCACCAATACCGGGAAAGCCTGTGCCTGACCGGGACGTGCGCGAACCTAGAATCCGCTGCGCCTGGCCTCGGGGCACAAGGTGGCCGGAATATTGCTACTGGATGACAGACGGATAACAGCCCCTCGGGGGCGCCTCGAACGACCGGGCCGAGCGACCGGCCAGCCCGGGGTCAGGACAACAGGGGAGAGTACGAGCATGGACACCTTCATCCAGCAGATCATCAACGGGCTGGTGCTGGGCAGCGTGTATGCGCTGGTGGCACTCGGCTACACGATGGTCTACGGCATCATCAACCTGATCAACTTCGCCCATGGCGAGGTGCTGATGGTGGGCGCGCTCACGAGCTGGACGGTGGTCACCGGGCTGGCCGGGCTCGGCATCCCGGGCTGGCTCCTGATGCTGATCTCGTTGATCGCCGCCATCATCGTCTGCTGCGCGCTCAACTACGCGATCGAAAAAATCGCCTACCGCCCGCTGCGCAACGCACCTCGGCTGGCGCCACTGATCACCGCCATGGGCATGAGCCTGCTGTTGCAGACGCTCGCCATGATCATCTGGAAGCCGAACTTCAAGTCCTACCCCATCCTGCTGCCGAGCGAGCCCTACAACATCTTTGGCGCGGTCATCAACGACGTGCAGATCCTGATCCTGGTGGTCACCGCGATCACCCTCACCGGCTTGATGTATCTGGTCAACAGGACCAAGCTCGGCCGCGCGATGCGGGCGACTGCCGAGAACCCTCGCGTCGCGGGGCTCATGGGGGTGCGGCCGGACCATGTCATCTCGGCGACCTTCGTGATCGGCGCGGCCCTGGCGGCGCTGGCCGGCGTGATGTTCGCCGCCAACTACGGCACCGTGCAGCACGCCATGGGCTTCACCCCGGGTCTCAAGGCCTTCACCGCGGCGGTCTTCGGCGGCATCGGCAATCTGGCCGGGGCCATGGTCGGGGGGGTGCTCCTGGGGCTCATCGAGGCGCTCGGGGGCGGCTACATCGGGGCCCTCACGGGGGGTGTCCTCGGAAGCAACTACCAGGACATCTTCGCGTTCATCGTGCTCATCCTCGTGCTCACGCTGCGGCCGCAGGGGCTGCTCGGCGAGCGTGTCGCGGACCGGGCCTGAACCGGAAAGCCAGCCATGTTCAAAACCAACAACCGCCTGAAGATCATCGTCCTCGCGATCGGCCTGCTGATCCTTCCGCTACTGGTGCAATTCGCCGGCAACGCGTGGGTGCGGATCATCGACATCGCCTTGCTCTACGTGCTGCTCGCGCTCGGCCTCAACATCGTCGTCGGCTTCGCCGGCTTGCTCGACCTGGGCTATGTCGCGTTCTACGCGGTCGGCGCCTACATGTTCGGGCTGCTCGCGTCGTCGCAGCTGACCGACTCGTTCCCGGCCATCGCCGCGATGTTCCCGAACGGACTGCATGCGCCCTGGTGGCTCATCATCCCGCTGGGCGCGGTGCTGGCCGGCGGCGCGGGCGTCCTGCTCGGCGCGCCGACCCTGAAGCTGCGCGGCGACTACCTGGCGATCGTGACGCTCGGCTTCGGTGAGATCGTGCGGGTGTTCATGAACAACCTGGACGCCCCCATCAACATCACCAACGGCCCGAAGGGCATCACCGGGATCGACGACATCCAGATGTTCGGGTTCAGCTTCGGCAAGACCCACAGCGTGCTCGGCATGGACATGCCCAAGGTCACCAACTACTACTACCTCTTCCTGGTCCTGGCGCTGCTGGCGATCGTGGTGTGCTATCGGCTCGAGCGCAGCCGGATCGGGCGCGCCTGGATGGCCATCCGCGAGGACGAGATCGCCGCCAAGGCGATGGGCATCAACACCCGCAACCTGAAGCTGCTGGCGTTCGGCATGGGCGCGACGTTCGGCGGGGTCTCGGGGGCGATGTTCGCGAGCTTCCAGGGTTTCATTTCACCCGAGTCGTTCAGTCTGCAGGAGTCGGTGATCATCGTCGCCATGGTGGTGCTGGGCGGCATCGGCCACCTGCCGGGCGTGATCGTCGGGGCGCTGCTGCTCTCGGCGCTGCCCGAGGTCTTGCGCTACGTCGCCGGGCCGCTCCAGCAAATGACCGGCGGCCGCCTCGACGCGTCCATCCTGCGCCAGCTGCTGGTCGCGCTGGCGATGATCGGCATCATGTTGTCCCGCCCCCGCGGCTTGTGGCCCTCCCCCGAACACGGCAAGGACGTGACCGCGGACACCTTGCCGGTGCATCCCCACGTCCACCTGGCCCCGGCCGAACAGATTCCCCCCACGGTCTCTTCGATCGTGCCCAGTGCCGAGTGACGCAGGAACCAGCCCATGAGCGACACCATCCTCAAAGTCAGCGGCGTCTCCAAGCGCTTCGGCGGCCTGCAAGCCCTCTCCGACGTCGGCATCACGATCATGAAAGGGCAGGTCTACGGACTGATCGGGCCGAACGGGGCCGGCAAGACGACCTTTTTCAACGTGCTGACAGGGCTCTACACGCCGGACTCGGGAAGTTTCGACCTCGGCGGCGTGCCTTACAAACCGACGGCGGTCCATGAAGTCGCCAAGGCCGGCATCGCGCGCACGTTCCAGAACATCCGCCTGTTCTCGGAGATGACGGCGCTCGAGAACGTCATGGTCGGCCGCCACGTCCGGACCCACTCCGGTCTCGGCGGGGCGATCTTTCGCACCGCCGGCTTTCGCTCCGAGGAGGCCGCGATCGCTTCGCGCGCGCAGGAATTGCTCGACTATGTCGGCATCGGGCGCTTCGCGCAGTACAAGGCGCGCACCCTCAGCTACGGCGACCAGCGCCGCCTGGAGATCGCGCGCGCGCTGGCCACGGACCCGAAACTGATCGCGCTCGACGAACCCGCGGCCGGCATGAATGCCAGCGAAAAAATGGTGTTGCGCGAGTTGATCGACCGCATCCGCAAGGACGGCCGCACGATCTTGCTGATCGAGCACGACGTGAAACTGGTGATGGGCCTGTGCGACCGGCTGACCGTCCTCGACTACGGCAAGCAAATCGCCGAAGGCACGGCAGCCGAGGTGCAGAAGAACGACAAGGTGATCGAGGCCTACCTCGGCGCCGGCGACAAGAAACACTGAGCAGGGAACGACGACATGCCTAACACCCTACTCAAGGTCACGGGTCTGAAAGTGGCCTATGGCGGCATCCAGGCGGTCAAGGGCGTCAGCTTCGAGGTTCACGAGGGCGAGCTGGTCAGCCTGATCGGCGCCAACGGTGCCAGCAAGACCACCACGCTGAAGGCGATCACGGGCATCCAGCCGGTCGTCGGCGGCGACATCGAATACCTGGGCAAGTCGATCCGCGGTCAGGGGCCGTGGGATCTCGTCAAGCAGGGCCTGGTGATGGTGCCCGAAGGCCGCGGCACCTTCACGCGCATGACTATCACCGAAAACCTGCAGATGGGCGCCTTCGTCCGCAAGGACAAGCAGGTCGATGCCGATATCGAGAAGGTTTTCACGATCTTTCCGCGTTTGAAGGAACGCCGCAACCAGCTCGCCGGGACCATGAGCGGCGGCGAGCAGCAGATGCTGGCCATGGGGCGGGCGTTGATGGCGCAGCCCAAGGTGCTCTTGCTCGACGAACCCTCGATGGGACTCTCGCCGATCATGGTGGACAAGATATTCGAAGTCGTCAACGATATTCACCAGCGCGGCACGACGGTGCTGCTGGTCGAGCAGAACGCGAGCCGGGCCCTGCAACTCGCCTCGCGCGGCTACGTGATGGACTCGGGCGAGGTCACCATGACGGGTGACGCCAAGTTGCTGTTGAACGACCCCAAGGTGAGGGCCGCCTACCTCGGGGAGTAGCCGTTGCAACGGCGCCGCGACGGCGCCGTGCATCGCATGCCGACGACTACAATTCGCCGGCCATGGACACCCCCGCAGCGACCCCCCTCGACGCCACTCACGCCTGCGATGTTCTGGTCGTCGGCGGCGGCCCGGCGGGCGCGACGATCGGGGCCCTGCTCGGTGAGCGCGGCCGCGATGTCGTGGTGATGGACAAGGCGCATCACCCGCGCTTTCACATCGGCGAATCGCTGCTGCCGGCCAATGTCCCGCTGTTCGAGACGCTCGGGGTGCGGGACCAGATCGAGCGCATCGGCATGCCCAAGTGGGGGGTCGAATTCGTCTCGCCCGATCACGACCACCGTGCCCATGTCGAGTTCGCCGAGGCCTGGAACAAGGCGCTGCCCTACGCATGGCAGGTGCGCCGCTCCGACATGGACGAAATACTCTTTCGCAACGCTGCGGCGAAAGGCGCGCGCACGCTCGAGGGTCATCAGGTGCGCGAGGTCGCCTTCGACGCCGAGGGCGCGACCGTGCAGGTGCAGCGTGACGACGGCGTCCGCCAGACCTGGCGCTGCCGGTTCCTGGTCGACGCGAGCGGCCGTGACACCTTGCTGGCCAATCAGTTTCGCTGCAAGGAAAAGAACCGCCGCCACAACAGCTCGGCGCTCTATGGACACTTCACGGGGGCCGAACGCCTGCCCGGCAAGCGCGCCGGCGACATCACGATTTTTTGGTTCGACCACGGCTGGTTCTGGTCGATCCCGCTGGCCGACGGCACGACGAGCATCGGGGCGGTGTGCTGGCCCTACTACCTGAAGTCGCGTCAGAAAAAACCCCTGGCCCAGTTCTTCCGCGACACCATCGCGCTCAGCCCTGAACTGGAGCGCCGCCTGGCCGGTGCCACCCTGGTGGACGAGGCGGTCCACGCCACCGGCAACTACGCCTACAGCAGCACCCACAGCAGCGGCGAACGCTACCTGATGCTCGGCGACGCCTACACCTTCATCGACCCGGTGTTCTCCTCAGGCGTCTACCTCGCGATGCAGAGTGCGTTCGAAGGCGTGAAGGTGGTCGAGGCGGTGCTCGATCGCGCCCGAGACGTCCGCGCCGTGCGCACGGCGTTCGACAAGCGCATGAAGTTCGGCCCGCGCGAGTTCTCCTGGTTCATCTTCCGGGTCACCAACCCGACGATGCGCGAGTTGTTCATGCATCCGCAAAACCCGCTACGGGTCAAGGAGGCGTTGATGTCGCTGCTGGCGGGCGACATCTTCGGCACGACCCCGATCTGGGGCTCGCTGCGGATCATGAAGGCGCTCTACTACCTGGTCTCCATCGGGCATCTGCCGCGCACCGTTCGGGCCTGGCGGCGGCGCCGCGAGAACATCCGCGACGTCGAGGGCTCGCCCGCGTGAACCGTTGCGCGTCGCGGCGTCTGCGCATCGCGTTCGGAGCGGCCTCGGTGGTCTTCGCCGCGGCGGCGCTCTGTCCTCTCGGGGCGGCCGCGGCGGAGCAACCGATCGAGCCCGGTCCCGCGGTCGAAAGCGGCCCGAGCACCATGCGGCCGCTCTGGGAGCTGGGGATCGGCGTGGCCGCTATTCACTTGCCCGACTACCCCGGGTCGGACCAGAGCCGCTCCTACCTGCTGCCGCTTCCCTACATCGTCTACCGCGGCACGTTCTTCAAGGCCGATCGCGATGGCGCGCGCGCCTTGCTGTTCGACTCGGAACGCGTCAAGGTCGATCTGAGCGTGGCCGCCTCGACGCCCACCCGCAGCAACCGCAACCCGGCCCGCGAGGGCATGCCCAATCTTTCCGGTACCCTCGAGCTCGGACCGAACCTGAACGCGACCGTGGCCAGTTCGCCCGCCCAGCGCTGGAAGCTCGACCTGCGCCTGCCGGTGCGCGGCGCCGCCACGCTCGAACGCTCGCCGAAATTCGTGGGCGTCACGTTCTCGCCGAATCTGAACCTCGACGTCGCCGGGGTGGGCGGCAGCTGGAACCTGGGACTGCTGGCCGGTCCCGTTTTCGCCGACCGCACCTTCTACCGCTATTTCTATGGCGTCGACCCGGCCTATGCCACGGCTGCGCGTCCTGCCTACGAAGCGCACGGCGGCTATGGCGGCTGGCGAATCGTGAGCGCGACCTCGCGCCGCATCGGCAACGCCTGGGTCGGCGCGTTCGTCCGCTACGACAACTTGCGAGGAGCCGCTTTCGAGGCCAGTCCTTTGGTGCGACGCAACGCGGCACTGAGCTATGGCATCGGCGTGTCATGGATACTCAAGACCTCGTCCGAAATGGTGCCGAGCGGCGAATAAGGTTGCAGGATGATCGACTACCCGCCCCGATCGACGGCTGCGCCGTCCCGCCCCGCGGCGGCGCCAGCGCGCCGCAGGGTGCGCGCAACGCCTGCGCGTCGTCTCGCCCGGGCCGTGTTGCGGGTGTGGCAGTGCACGCTCTTCGCCGTCTTGTTGCTGCACCTTGCAGCGATGTCGCTGACCTGGAACCTGGTGTGTACGCTGCTCTATCCTTTCCTCACCCGCGCCCAGGGCGTGGTGGTGGGTCGGGCCGCGATCTCCTCGGTCTACCGGGGGTTCTGGACCTGCGCCCAGTGGTTGGGATTGATGCGCATCGACTACACCGCGCTCGATGCGCTGGCGCGCGACGGCGGGCTGATCATCGCGGCCAATCATCCCAGCATGCTCGATGCCTTGCTCGTCATCGCGCGGGTGCCGCGCGGCATCTGCATCATGCGGGCGAGCCTCATGCGCAATCCCTTCCTCGGCGCGGGCGCGCGATTGGCACGCTACATCCGCAACGACCCGCCGCGCGGGATGATCCGCAGCTGCGTCAGCAACTTGCAGCAGGGCGGCCAGCTGGTGCTGTTCCCCGAGGGCACGCGGACGGTGCGCGGCCCCATCAACGCGTTTCGTCCCGGGGTCACCCTGATCGCGCAGATGGCCCAGGTGCCGATCCAGACCGTCCTCATCGAATCCGAATCGCCCTATCTCGGCAAGGGCTGGCCGATCTGGCGCGCCCCGAACTTCCCGATCCGGATCCAGGTGCGCCTGGGCGAGCGTTTTCAGCCCGAGGTCGATCACCAAGGCCTGCTCAAGCGGATGGAGGCCTATTTCGCCGCAGAACTGCGCTGACATGGCCTCGGCGTCGACGAGCCATCTGGTGCTGATACCCAGCTACAACACGGGGGCGACAGTCTTCGAGACGGTGCGGGCGGCGCGCGCGGCATGGAACCCCGTCTGGGTGGTCACCGACGGCAGCACCGACGGCACGCCCGCGACATTGCGCGCCATGGCCGCTGTCGATCCCGGGCTTCATTTGCTCGAACTCGCCGCCAATGCGGGCAAGGGCGCGGCGGTGCTGCACGGGCTGCAGGCGGCGCGCGGGGCGGGCTTCACGCATGCGCTCACGATGGACGCGGACGGCCAGCACCCCGCCGATCGGATTGCCGCTTTCATGAACACGTCCGCCTCGCACCCGGAGGCCATGGTGCTCGGGCGGCCGGTCTTCGACGCCTCGGCGCCGCGGCTGCGGGTCCGGGGACGACGGGTCTCCAACGGGTGGACGGCGCTCGAAACCCTCTGGGCCGGCGTCGACGATTCGCTCTTCGGCTTTCGGGTCTATCCGATCGGGCCGCTGATCGACGTGATGCGGCGTCAGCCGTGGATGCGGCGCTTCGACTTCGACACCGAGGCGGTCGTGCGCCTGTGTTGGCGGGGGGTCAAGCCGCTGAACCTGGACGCCCCCGTGCGCTACCTGACGGCCCAGGAGGGTGGCGTTTCGCATTTCAAGTATGGCCGCGACAACCTGTTGCTGACCTGGATGCACCTGCGGTTGATGCTGGAATTCATCCTGCGTCTCCCGGTGCTGGCCTGGCGCAGGCTGCGGCGGCTGCCACCGTTTCAACCCCTGTAGCTTGCCCTCGACGCGGCGCTGTAGCCTGACCTCGTGGGCGGCCCAGACGCGGACGCCTTGACGTCGCCAGGGGTATTCCCGAGGCGAGATCAAAAAGATATGCGTATATCATTTGTCCATCGGGAATCGGCGCACTTTCTCAACCCGCGCGCCCAATGACATACGAATATCATTCGGGGAACGTCCATGAAGTACTTGCGAGGTCTTGTAGCGGTGCCCCTCTTGTTGGCGTTCGCAGGGGCGAAGGCACAGAGCGCCGTCACCCTCTATGGGATCGCAGACGCATCCATCGAACACATCAGCAATGTCAAGGCCGCGTCGGGTGTCGCGTCGATGAACCGACTGATGTCGGGTGCCAACAACCAATCGCGCTGGGGCCTGCGCGTCAAGGAGGACCTGGGAGACGGACTCGCCGCGGTCGTCAACCTCGAATCCGGATTCAATCTCGACGATGGCACGCAAGTATCCGGGCTCGGTTTCAGCCGAGCCGCCGTGGTCGGGCTGCAGGGCCGGATCGGGACCTTGCTGCTGGGTCGTCAGTTGACCACGATCAACAGCGAGGGCCCCTTCGACCCCATGGCCTATTGGCGCATGGGCAGCAAGACCTTGGTCCGCGCCGCCAATGCGTTCATCCGCGACAACCAGGTGCGCTTCACGAGCACCCCGTTCGGCTGCCTGAGCGTCGGTGCACACGGCCTCGTCCGGGAGAGCGCGGCGGCCCGTCCCGGCTATGGCGTCGAGGTGGGTTGCGAGGTCGGTCCGCTACTGGTCAAAGTCATCCGCGAAGTCGACCGCAACCCCGTCACCGGGCTCTACGACAACCTCTATGCGTTTCCCCGTCAGACCTTCGCTGGCGCCCGCTACGCCATCGATTCGGGCACGTCGGTGATGCTGGGCTACGTCCGGCTCGACGCGCCCGACGATGCCGTCAACGGCAAGTCGGCGCGACACGCCTGGATCGGCGCCCGGGCTCTGGTGGCAGGCCATGTCATTTTGTCGGGCGCGGTCTACCGGCTGGATGTCGCGACAGGCGCCCGGTCGACCTTGTTCGCGCTCGGCGGCGAGTACGTTCTTTCACGACGAACGAGCCTCTACGCCATGGCCGGGACGGTAGGCAATCGAGGGGGTGGGGTGGCTGGGGTCACGCCGGGTGACCTGAGCGTCGCCAACGCCCGCCAAAACGGCCTGGACATCGGACTCATACACAAGTTCTGAGCATTCGAACCGAGCTGCCACTCACTTTCAACGGCATGATCCAAAATCCCTTCAGGGTACAACATCAAGTGTCCCACTCCGAGAGCATTCATATCGCCAAGCTGGCAGTCTTTGCCCTCACCGCGAAGGTGGCGCGGGGCCCCATGTCGTCGCTGGGCCCCATGCCCGTCAGGCGCGCGCTGCTGCTGCGCCTGGAGGACGCCGAGGGGGCGCACGGTTGGGGCGAGGTCTGGTGCAACTTTCCGCCGCACGGCGCGGAGTCGCGCGCGCACCTGCTCGAGGACGCGTTCCGGCCCTTGGTGGTCGGCGCCGAATTTTCGACCTGGGATGCGCTGCGGCCAGCCCTGTCGGCGCAATTGGAACGCATCATGATCCACACGGGCGAAGCGGGTGCCTTTTTGCACTGCATGGCCGGTCTCGACATGGCAATGGCCGACCTGGCGGCGCGCCGGGTCGGGCTGCCGATGGCCAGCTTCCTCGGCGGCCAGGTCGCCCGTGTCGCGGTCTATGCCAGCACGCCCTCGGGCGTGGACATCGCGCGGCAGTGCGAGGAACTCGCGGCGGCCGGCCACACGGCCATCAAGCTCAAGATCGGCTACGCCGCGCAGGCGGACCGCGGCCTGGTCCGAACCTGCCGTCAGGCGCTGGGACCCCGAGTGAGCCTGATGGCGGACGCCAATCAGGCCTGGTCGGCCGCGCAGGCCCTGGCGCAGATCGAGGGGCTGGCGCCGTTCGGGCTGGAGTTCGTGGAAGAACCGATGCGCGCCGACGAGCCCGTCGCGGTCTGGCAGCGTCTTGCCAGCGTGTCGCCCGTCCCCCTCGCGGCCGGCGAGAACATCGCCAGCCATGCCGCGTTCGCCACGTTGATCGATCAGCGGGGACTGCACGTCGTCCAGCCCGACGTCGCCAAGTGGGGTGGCATGAGCGGCACGATGGCCATCGGCCGCTATGCGCTCGATCACGGCGCCCGCTGCTGCTTTCACTTCATGGGCTCTGCGCTCGGGCTGGCGGCCAGCCTGCACGGCCTGGCCGCCCTGGGAGGCGATGGACGGGTCGAACTCGACGCCAACGAGAACCCGCTGCGGACCGCACTGGGCGACATCGATCTGCGCGTGGTCGACGGCAGGCTGTCCCTCCCACCCGGACCGGGGTTCGGCTTCGAGCCGAATGCCCGGTCACTGCGCGAATTCGCGTCTTGAAGTCAACGAACATGAGGCCCTCCATGCCAGCGTCCCCAGGTCGTCGCGTCGCCCCTTTTCGAACGCGCCGCCGCGTGTGCCTGTCGCTGTTCGGTCTGGCAATCGCCGGCGCAGCGCGAGCGACGCCAGGCCGAACGTCGATCACGTTCCGGTTCAACGATGCCGACGCCACGGAACTGCGCGCGGTCCTGGACCGCTTCGAAAGGGCCAACCCCGATATCGCCGTGACCTTGCAGCGCGTGGCATGGAAGGATGCGCGCGATCAGTTGCTACGCGAGGCCGCGGTGGGCCGTGGCCCCGACGTCGTGCATATTGCCTTCGTCTGGACGCGAGAGTTGGCGCGGGCGGGCGTCTTGCGGGCGATCGACGACCTGAACGTGAACCAGGTGCTGCCGATCGGCGATTTCGTCGCCGCTGACCTGGTCCGAGAAGCCGGCCGCACGTACGGCGTTCCCTGGACCGCCGACACCTGGGCGATGGTGTACCGAACCGACCTGCTGGAGCAGGCGGGCGTCCCGCACCTCCCGTCCAGTTGGGACGAATTGCTCGCCGCCAGTGCCCAGGTCAAGCAAAAAACCGGCAAGTACGGCTTCGTTTTCCCGGGCGGCAGCGGTTCGAGCGGCGGCATGTGGTTTCTTGCGAACTACTACTGGTGGTCGCACGGGGTCGAGTTGGTGTCGGGGCACGCCGACGGCAGTTTCAGCATCGGTCTCGACCGCGCCGCGATCGCCTCGGCGATGCAGTATTTCAAGACCTTCCTGGCCGCGGGCCACGCCCCCGCGGCCGTCGTCTCGTACAACGACGCGCATGACCCTGCGATCATGAACGGCCTGGCGCAGGGCCATCAGGCGATCGGCATCATGCCGGTCAACACCTACAAGCAACTCTTGAAAATGTGCGCCGACGCGAACCCGGGCCGGCGGGTCCCGCTGACCTCCGGCCTCGTGCCGGCCGGCACCCGGCCCGGCCTGACTCACGTCGGCGGGCGCACCCTGGCGATCAACGCCAACACCAAACAGGCCGAGGCGTCCTGGAAGTTGATCCAGTACCTCAACACCCCCGAAGTCTTCGCCCCGCCTTACTACACGAGCCAGCTTCCGGCACGCAAGTCGCTTTTGAAGACGGTGCGGTTCCAACCCGAAGAAGAAGGGTTCGCCAGGCAACTCGCCGACCATACGCGCAGTTGGGGTGCGTACTCCGAGGGGCCGGCGCCCATGGGGCAGCTCTGGAACGCCACCACTCGCGCATTCGGTTCGGCCTTGTCTGACCAGATGCCGGTCGACCAAGCCGCCGGCGACCTTCACCGGGACGTCGAACGTCTGGTGAGCGCGAAGAAGTAAGCCGTGAAAATCGCAAGATCCCGTCGGGAGCATGCCAAGGCATTCCTGATGCTGCTGCCGTGTTTTCTCATCATCGTCGGCTTCTACCTTTATCCCACGCTCTACAACCTCGAGATCAGTGTCACGGATCTGAGTCTGTTGAAGCCGCGCGAGGGCGCAAGCGACGTCGGCTGGGCCAACTTTCGCGAGTTCTTCGAGCACGGACAGCTCTGGCTGCTGTTCGTCAACACCGCGGGCTGGTTGACGTTGGGGACCGTCGTCCTGCGCCTGCTCATGGGGCTGGGATTCGCGCTGCTGATCCAATCGCGCGTCGCCGCTCGCTGGCGGATGACCACGGTCCTGCGAATGGCCTTGATCATCCCGTGGGCGACTCCGCCCATCGTGGCGGTCGCGATCTGGCGTTGGCTGCTCGACCCGACCACCGGACCGGTGAACCAACTGCTGCTGTGGTCGGGGCTGGTTCGAGAGCCGGTCGCCTTTTTCGCGAGCCTGGCGACGGTGTGGCCCTCCATCACGACCGTCGTGGTCTGGAACACCGTGCCGCTGGTCGCCATCTCGCTGCTTGCCGCATTGCAGGCCATCCCCTCCGACCTGTACGAAGCGGCTGCCATCGACGGCGCGAATCCTTGGCAGGAATTTCGCTACATCACCTTCCCCTGGCTGATCCCGACCTTCTCGGTGCTTTTTCTGATGTCTGCCATCTGGACCTTCAACAATTTCGTGTACGTGTGGCTCGCCACCGGCGCGGGCCCCGGCACCTACACCAACGTCATGGCCACGGAGGTCTACCTGCGTGCATTCGTCGACGCCAGGTTGGGCTACAGCGCCGCGATCGGGGTCGTCATGGCGGTCCTCATGGCCATCTTCGGTTGCGTTTTCCTCAAGACATTCGGCATCCGGGCCGTCGAGGAAAAGCTCTCATGAGGGTTCGCGCAAGGATCGCTTCGACCGTCGTGGCGCTGGCGATGGCGGCCTCGTTGGCCTTTCTGATCCTGCCGGCGGCGCTGCTGGTCGTGGCATCGGGCCGACCGGGTGGCGCGTTCGGCGGTGGCGGCCCTCTCGGTTGGAACAACTATGTGCTGTTGCTGCAGTCGGGCTACGGCCGCTTCGTCATGAACAGCCTCTGGGTGTGCATCGGCGCGACCGTGGTCGGCACGGTGGTGTCGCTCTATGCGGCCTACGCCTTGTCGAGGATGAACTTTCCTGGACGCAAGTCGATATTTCTCGTGATCCTGTCGGGGCAGTTTTTTCCCTGGATCGTGTTGGTCACGCCGATCTTCGTGCTCTTCGCCCGCAGCGCGCTCACCAACAACCTCGTCGCACTCGGCGCGGCCTACGCGTCAGTGATGGTGCCGTTTTCGGTTTACCTGCTGCTGGGCTACCTGGCCACCGTGCCGAAAAGTCTCGACGAAGCGGCACTCATCGAAGGGGCAGGCACCCACACCATCATCTGGAAGATCGTCGTGCCGCTCGCGTGGCCCGGGCTGGTCGCCACCGCCACCTATGGATTCCTGCAGTGCTGGTCCGAGTATCTCCTGGCCCTGACCCTGCTCACCGACGAGGATGTCAAGACGATCCCCCTCGGGCTCTATCAATTCTTCGGTGACGATCGGATCGACTGGGGACTGGTGATGGCCGGCTCGGTGGTCGCGACGGTCCCGACGATGCTGCTTTTCTTGCCGCTGCAGCGCCTGTTGGTCTCCGGACTGACCGCAGGGGCGGTGAAGTAGGGGTGCAGTCATCACCGGCCGGGTCCGGACGTATTCAAGGCAACGCGTGTGCGCCATACCGGGCGCGGGAACACCAACATGGCATCGGCAAGTTTCGAGCGGGTAAAGAAGTCCTATGGCAAGGCAGCGACTCTTCACGGCATCAGTTTCGAGGTCCGCGACGGCGAGTTCATCGTGTTGGTCGGCCCTTCGGGCTGCGGCAAGTCGACGCTGCTGCGGATGGTGGCCGGGCTCGAGGACATCACCGGCGGTGAAATCGCCATCGACGGCATGCCGATCAACGAGGTCCATCCGAAGGAGCGCGACATCGCGATGGTCTTTCAGAACTACGCGCTCTACCCCCACATGACCGTGCGCGAGAACATGGGCTTCAGCCTGAAGCTGCGCAACGTGTCCCGACCGCTCGTCGAGGCGCGGGTCGGGGAGGCGGCGACGATGCTCGATCTGGACGGCTTGCTCGACCGATACCCGCGCGAGCTCTCGGGCGGACAGCGGCAGCGGGTGGCGATGGGACGCGCGATCGTGCGCAAGCCGCGGCTGTTCCTTTTCGACGAACCCTTGTCGAACCTGGACGCGCGGCTGCGCGTCTCGATGCGCACCGAGATCAAGGCGCTGCACCAACGCCTCGGCGTCACCACGATGTACGTCACGCACGACCAGACCGAGGCCATGACCTTGGCCGACCGCATCGTCGTGATGAACGGTGGCCGCGTCGAGCAGATCGGAGCCCCCCTCGAACTGTACGACCGCCCCGCCAACCGGTTCGTCGCCGAGTTCATCGGCTCGCCGTCGATGAACTTCCTCGACGGCACCGTCGAAGTCGACGCCGGCCAGCCGTGGTTGCGCGCGCCGGGCGGGCGGTGGCCCATGCCCGACGCCTGCACCGCCATGTCGGACGGCGGCTGTCCTACGGGTTTCGTGCCTGCGATGCGACCCTGACCGGTCCCGGTGACGGCGCGCCGGCGACCGTGATGGTGGTCGAGCCGACCGGGGCCGAGACCGAGGTGGCGCTGCAGGTCGACGGTGCCGTACTCAAATTGGTTTTGCAGGGCCGCACGTTCGCTCGCGCGGGCCAGGCGGTGGGGTTGACGGTCGAACCGGCCAGCATTCACCTCTTCGACGCGACGACCGGCGTGCGCGTCGAGGCGACCGAGCCCGCATGACCCCCGTGGCCGGCGTCGAGGGAGGCAGCCATCCCGTGAACCGGTTGCTGGACACGCGCTGTCGGCGCATGATCCCGCGCACCGGGCAGGCACTCACGCCGCTCGGACTCGGTTGCGCTCCCTTGGGCAACCTGTTCGCCGCGATGTCCGATGCCGCCGCGCGGGAGACCGTGGACACGGCCTGGGACCTGGGTTTTCGCTACTTCGACACCGCGCCTCTTTACGGGCATACGCTGTCGGAACGCCGGCTCGGCGAGGCACTGCGGCACCGAGACCGCGGCGACTTCAAGGTGAGCACCAAGGTCGGTCGCGTCCTCGAGGCGTGCCGTGACGACGCCTGGACGCCGAGCCCGGCGTCGGTCGCGCCCTGGGTCGACCCGGCCCGGTTCGTCCCCCGCTTCGACTACACCGCCAAGGGCATGCGACAGTCCATCCACGGCAGCCTCGAGCGCCTCGGCGTCGCGCAGGTCGATCTCGCGCTGATACACGACATCGGGCCGACGACCCATGGTGCCGCCGCGCACCGCTACTGGAGGCAGTTGATCGACGGCGGCGGCCTGGCCGAACTGCAGGCGATGCGCAGGGAAGGCTGTGTCGGCGGCATCGGTGTGGGCGTCAACGAGTGGCCCGTCGTTCTGGAAGTCATGAAACATGCGCCGCTCGACTGCGTGCTTCTGGCGGGCCGCTACACCTTGCTCGAACAAGGTGCGCTGCATCCCTTTCTCGACGAGTGCCTGCGCGCGGAGGTCGGCGTGATCATCGGCGGCCCATTCAACTCGGGTGTCCTGGCGACCGGGGTCGAACCGGGGTCCGCCGCCCCGGCCACCTTCAACTACCGACCCGCGCCCGCCGACGTGCTGGCCCGGGTCGCGCGGTTGCAGCGCGTGTGCGAGGCCCACGGGGTCGCGCTGCCGGCGGCCGCCTTGCAATTTCCCTTGGCGCATCCCGCCGTGGTGAGCTGCGTGCCAGGCGCCCGCGACGCGCGTGAACTGGCGGCGAATGTCGGATGGTTGTCGGCATCCATTCCGGACGAACTCTGGGAGGACTTGCGCCGGCACGGCCTGCTGGCCGCCGACGCGCCGACGCCCTCCGGGGCGAACGCCGGCCTGGGAGGTTGAGTGGCTCGACCTGGCACGCTGGATCCGGACACGCGCCACGGCGACGCCCAGCGCGTGCACTTATCATCTCCCCCGGTCGAGGTCGCGCGGGTCGAACGCTTCATGGTCAAACGAGTCACGTCGCCGGCCACCGGCTTGAAAGCCACCATGGCCGATGTTGCGGCAGCCACTGGTCTGTCATGGGTGACCGTGGCCCGCGCCATGAGCGCGCCGCACCTGGTGGCGCTCAAGTCGCGCGAGCGCATCCAGGCGGCGATCGTCGAGCTCGGATACTCGCCCAACTTGTCTGCCCGCAGCCTCGTCTCACGGGCCACCAAAATCGTCGGCGTGATCGTGCCGACGATCCAGAACTCGCTCTATGCCGACACGATGGAGGGTTTGACCGACGTCTTGTTGCCGGCCGGCTATCAGCTGCTGCTGGGTCACAGCGCATTCGACGACGATCGCGAAGACGCGGTCATCCAGTCGATCCTCGGACGCCGGCCGGATGCCATCGTCCTGACCCAAGGTTGCCGTCGCCCGGAGCTGCGCGAACGCCTGTTGCAGGCATCGATCCACGTGATGGAGGTCTGGGGTTTGTCGCCCCAGCCGATCGACATGGCCGTGGGGTACGACGAGGCTCAGGCGGCCCGGTTGCTTGCCGACTACCTGTTGGACCGCGGCTACGACCATTTCGCCTATGTGACCCGCCCGCTGCAGCGTTTCGGGTTCGCCCAGGAGCGCTGGGACGGTTTTCAATCGGCGATTCGACAACGCTCCAGCCGATCGAAAGTTCTTTTGCTCGAGTACGAGGGTGACCCGGCACGGGGCTGTGACGCCGTCAATCTGGTCCGGAGTCAGCACCCGGATGTTCAGGTGCTCTTTTGCGCATCGAGCCTGTTCGCGGTCGGCGCGCTGCTCGAATGCGCGCGGCGGTCGATCGAGGTTCCGCGTGAACTGGCCGTCGTCGGCATCGGCGACGTTCAGCTGGCAGCCCTCACGCACCCTCGACTGACGGTCGTCTCGAACCGGGCCCGGGACATCGGCAGGCGCGCGGGGGAGCTGATCGTGGCGCGGCTCCAGGGCGGCGCCAGCGTGCCGCAGGTCGTCGACCTGGGCGTCGAATTGATCGAGCGCGAGAGCGCGTGAAAGGGCAGGAGATGTCGACCGTCACGCGGCGCTGTCTGTTGGTCGACCTCGAGAACGACAAACACGCTGCGGCGGCCTACGACAAGCATCACCGGGACGTGTGGCCCGAAGTCGTCGCTCATCTGCGACGGCACGGCGTGGTCGCGATGGACATCTACCGGCTCGGATCGAGGTTGTGCATGCTGCTCGAAACCGACGACCGGGTTTCGACCCGGCGCGCAAGGCCCAGGACGAGGCCGAAGACCCGTGTCTGCTGGCCTGGCAGACCCTCATGCGCGAACTGCAAGTGCCCACCCCATGGACGCCGGCCGGGCAACAGTGGGGCCATGCCCAGCTCGTCTTCCACTTGCGAGGACCCGAAGCTGCCTGAATTCGCCGGGCGCCGGGTGTCATTTCACGCGTTGCTTCTCGAGCTTGCGCGCCAGGGTCCGTCGATGCATGCCCAGGCGCCGCGCGGTTTCGGAGATGTTGAAGCCGGTGTCGGCAAGCGTCTCGTGGATGCGCTCCCATTCGAGGGTCTTGATGGAGGTCGGCCGATTCGTCAACGCCACCTCGGCGTTGCCCGAGGCGGCGCGGCCGAACGCGGCCTCGATGTCGTCGGTGTTGGATGGCTTGGCCAGGTAGTGGCAGGCGCCGAGCTTGATCGCTTCGACGGCCGTGGCGATGCTCGCGAACCCGGTGAGCACCACGATCAGCATGTCGGGGTGGTGCGCGTGCAGCGCCTGCACGCACGCCAGCCCCGAGGCCTCGCCCTCGATCTTCAGGTCCACCACCGCGCAGCCGGGCGCGTGCGGCCCGGACGCTTCCAGGTGGGCCATGACCTCGTCCAGACTGCGCGCGTGGGACACCGCGTAGCCGCGCCGTTCGAACGAGCGCCCCAGCGCGCGCGCGAACGCGGCGTCGTCTTCGACGATCATCAGTTGGCGCTCAGGTGCCATGGAGGGGATCGGCCCGAATCGGAAGGCGTCCATCCTCGGGTGGCGGGTCGAGCGTGATCGCTGCAAGCGGAATGCGCAAGGTCACGCGAGCACCGCCTTCGGGCCGGTTCACCGCAGTCACGCGACCGCCCAGTGTCCGTGCGACGTTGACCACCAGGAAGAGCCCGAGACCGCCGCCCGGCCGCCCCTTGCTGGATTGATAGGGCTTGCCGAATTGCGCCAGCATGCCGGGCGCGAACCCGGCGCCGGCGTCGCTGATCTGGATCCCGAGCGCATCGCCCTCGCGCGCGACTTGCAGACCGATCCAGCGTGGCGAGGCCTCCAGCGCATTGTCCAGGACGTTGCAGATCATCTGCTTGAGGGCGGAGTCGGCCACGATCGGCGGGTCGTCGCCGAGTCGATAGTCGTAGGCGAACGACACGGACGGACGGGTCGCACGCCATTCGCGGACCAGTTCGCGCAGGAACGCGTCGAGGGTGGTGCGGGCCGAGAACTCGCCGCGCGCTTCGCCTGCCGACAACAAGATCCCACTGACGATGCTCTTGCACCGTTGCAGCTGCAGCTGCATTTCGGCCAGCTCTTCCTGCAGCTCGGTGTTGTTCTCGAATTCGGGTGCATGGCGCCAGTCGCCCAGAATGACCGAGAGGGTCGACAGCGGCGTTCCGAGTTCATGGGCGGCGCCCGAGGCGAGCAGCCCCATGCGAACGATGTGCTCTTCTTCGGCGGCGCGCTGGCGCAGCCCGGCCAGGCGGGCATCGCGGGTGCGCAGATTGCGGTCGATGCGTTTGATGAAGAGCGCGAGCAGCGCCGCGTTGAGCGCGAAAGAAATCAGCAAGCCCTGCACGTAGTGGCTGCGCAGGCCATGCCCCGGGTCGCCCGGCAGGTCGAGCGGCCGCGAGAGCAAGGCCAGGCCGCCGAAGCACAGGCACGTCACCCCCACCATGGTCCAGCTCGACCAGGTGTCGAGCAGCACCGCGCCCAGGATCACCTGCAGCAGGTAGAGAAACACGAAGGGGTTGCCGGCGCCACCGCTCAGGTAGAGCTGGGCGGTCAACATGCCGACGTCGACCAGCAGCGCGACGAACAACTCGGTGTTGCTGACCGCGCGCGGGCTGCCGGTCCAACGCAACATGCTCGCGCCGTTGAAGGCCACCAGGCACCCCAGGACCGCGACCATGTGGTCGAGGGGAAGCCGAACGCCCACGCCGTACTCGACCACGCCGATGGTCGCCGCCTGGCCGACCACCGCAATCCAGCGCAGCTGGATCAACTGCTGCATGTTCTTGCGGCCGGCGGCGTCCTCGAAGTTGACGCCGCCGCCGGGTTCAGTCTTGACCAACGGGTTCCTCGCGCATCAGCCGCCACGAGGCGCAGGCGACCATCAGCGCAAGCGTATACCAAGTGAGCGCGTAGACGAGGTGGTTGTTGTGGAACGCCACCACGGTGAGGCCGGGCACGGGAAGGGTTCCGGGACGTGCCGCACCGTCGATCTGCTGCGCGTCGATGAAATACGGGGCGACATCGCGCAGGCCGTGCGCCGCGGCGATCGCCGCGACGTCGCGTGAGTACCAGCGCCCGGCCACCGGGTCGTTGGTGCGCAGGAATCCACCGCGCGGCTCGGTCAGGCGCAGCAGCCCGGTCACGGTGACCGGGCCACCGACCGGAGCGACCGCGCCACGGGCTTCAGGTGGCACGAACCCGCGATTGACCAGCACCAGCCGACCGTCGTCCGTACGCAAGGGCGTCAGCACCCAATAGCCTGCGCCCAGGTCGCTGACGGCCTGGACCAGGGTGTCACCGGCGTCGAGGAATTGCCCGCGAACGCGGAGTCGGCGGTACTCCGCGTTCTCGGCGGCCAGCCTCGGCCACGCCTCGGGGTTCGGCGCTTCCGCCGCCGGGGCGTGCACCCGCTGCTCGACCCGGGCGATCAGGCCGAGCTTCCAGGTGCGCCGCTCGAGCTGCCAGGTGCCGAGTGCGGCAAAAGCCAGAACGAGCGTCACGGCCAGCGGCAGGAGCCGGCGGTTGCGTCGCGGGGGCCGAACGGGCGTCAAGGCATGTTGCGCATGTCGTGGGCGGCGGCAGGCATCATGTTGTGGTCGAGGTGGTACATGACCCAGAGCGAGCCGCTCAACGTGATGACGACCAGCACCAGCGTGAAGAGCAGGGCGAGCATCGACCAGCCGCCCTCGGCCTTGCCGTCCATGTGCAGGAAGTAGACCATGTGGACGACGATCTGCACCGCGGCGATCCCGAGCACGACCAGCCCGGCGGCCGCCGAACTCTCGATCGACCGGGTCATCACCAGGTAGAACGGAATCGCGGTCAGGACGACCGACAGCACGAAGCCGGTCAGGTAGCCGCGCAGGGTGATGTGGGGCAGGGGGTCGTCGTGGCCGTCCTCGGCCCCGTGCACGGGGTCGTGATCGGCGACGTGGTCGAGGTTGTCGTGGCCGTGGAGGTGGCCGCGCGGGCGGTCGTGGGCGGGGTCTTGCGGAGGGTCGGTTCGCGGCGAGCTCATGGCAGGACCCCCATCAGGTAGACGAACGTGAAGACGCCGATCCAGACCACGTCGAGGAAGTGCCAGAACATGGAAAGACACATCAGGCGACGCCTGTTCTCGGCGATGAAACCGTGCCGACCCACTTGCGCCATCAAGGTGACGAGCCAGACGATGCCGAAAGTCACGTGCAGTCCATGCGTGCCGACCAGCGCGAAGAAGGACGACAGGAAGGCGCTCCGCTGCGGGCCCGCGCCGTCGTGGATCAGGTGCGCGAATTCCCAGAGCTCGATGCCGATGAACCCGGCGCCGAGGAGACCGGTCGCGGCAAGCCAGGCGAGTACCGCGCCCTTGCGCTGCTTTTGCATCTCGAGCATCGCGAAGCCGTAGGTGATCGACGACAACAGCAACAGCGAGGTGTTGAGGGCCACCAGCGGCAGCTCGAACAGATCGGCGCCGGTCGGCCCGGCAGCGTAGTTGCGGCCGAGCACGCCGTAGCAGGCGAACAGGCACGCGAACACCAGGCAGTCGCTCATGAGGTAGAGCCAAAAGCCGAGCAAGGTGCCGTTGGGCGGGTGATGGTCGCGCGTCAGGTAGAAGCGCGGGGGGGTGGCCGGCGCGGTCGGCCGGGGCACGACCGGGGCGGTGAGTGCGGTGTCAGGCATGGGCGGTCAGCAAACGGGTGCGTAGCGCTTCGACGCGAACCACTTCGGCGGCGGGCACGGTCGTGTCGCGCTTGTAGTTGAAGGTGTGGGTGATGGTGGCGATGACCACCGCGGCGAACCCGAGCGCCGCGATGAGCCACATGTGCCAGATGAGGGCGAAGCCGCACACCGCGGCACAGGCCGAGATCACGAACCCGGCGGCGGTGTTGGCGGGCATGTGGATGGGCAGGAATCCGGTGGTGGGCCGCACGTACTGGTTGGCCTTCATGTCGTACCAGGCGTCGTTGTCGTGGATGATGGGCGTGAACGCGAAGTTGTAGGCCGGCGGCGGGGAGGAGGTCGACCACTCGAGGGTCCGGCCGTCCCAGGGGTCACCCGTGACATCGCGCAAGGCCTCGCGACGCCACACGCTGACCACCAACTGGATGATGAAGGCGCCGATCCCGAGCGCGATCAGCACGGCTCCCACCGCGGCGATCTGAAACCAGATCTGCAGGGACGAATCGTCGAAGTGGCTCATCCTGCGGGTGACGCCCATGAGTCCGAGGACGTAGAGCGGCATGAACGCGAGGTAGAAGCCCACCACCCAGAGCCAGAACGAGCAGCGGCCCCAGAACCGATCGAGCTTGAAGCCGAAGGCCTTGGGAAACCAGTAGTTGATGCCGGCGAAAAGGCCGAACAGCACCCCGCCGATGATCACGTTGTGGAAGTGGGCGATCAGGAAGAGGCTGTTGTGCAGCACGAAGTCGGCCGCGGGCACCGCGAGCAACACCCCGGTCATGCCACCGATCACGAACGTGATGATGAAACCCATGGTCCAGAGCATCGGCAGCTCGAAGCGGATGCGCCCACGGTACATCGTGAAGAGCCAGTTGAAGACCTTCGCCCCGGTCGGGATCGAGATGATCATCGTCGTGATCCCGAAGAACGAGTTGACGCTCGCCCCCGACCCCATCGTGAAGAAGTGGTGCAGCCACACCAGATAGGACAGGATCGTGATGACGACGGTCGCATAGACCATCGAGGCGTAACCGAAGAGGCGCTTGCCGCAGAACGTCGCGACCACCTCGGAGAACACGCCGAATACCGGCAGCACCAGGATGTAGACCTCCGGATGGCCCCAGATCCAGATCAGGTTCACGTACATCATGGCGTTGCTGCCGAGATCGTTGGTGAAGAAATTGGTGCCGGCGTAACGGTCGAGCGAGAGCAGGGCCAGCACGGCCGTGAGGACCGGGAACGCGGCGACGATCAGCACGTTGGTGCACAGCGCCGTCCAGGTGAAGACGGGCATCTTCATCATGGTCATGCCGGGCGCGCGCATCTTGACGATGGTCGCCAGCAGGTTGACGCCGGAAAGCAGGGTGCCGACACCGGCGATCTGCAGCGACCAGATGTAGTAATCGACACCGACGTCGGGGCTGTAGGCCAGTCCCGAGAGGGGCGGGTAGGCGAGCCAGCCGGTTCGCGCGAACTCGCCGACGAACAGCGAGGCCATCGTCAGCCCGGCGCCGAAGGCGGTCATCCAGAAGCTGAAATTGTTGAGGAAGGGAAACGCGACGTCGCGCGCGCCGATCTGCAGCGGCACGACGAAATTCATCAGGCCCGTGACGAGCGGCATGGCGACGAAAAAGATCATGATCACGCCGTGCGCGGTGAAGATCTGGTCGTAGTGGTGCGGTGGCAGGAAGCCCGCGTTGTCGCCGAACGACACCGCCTGCTGGGCGCGCATGAGCAGCGCATCGGAGAAGCCCCGAAGCAACATCACGAGACCGAGCACGACGTACATCACGCCGATCTTCTTGTGGTCGATGCTGGTCACCCAGTCGCGCCAGAGACGGCCCCAGAGCCGGTAGTAGGTCAGCAGGGCGAGTACCGCCGCGCCGCCCAGCCCCACGCCGAGGAAGGTGGCCTGCAGGATCGGTTCGTGCAGCGGGACGGCATCCCAGGTCAGGTTGCCGAAGATCAACTTCGTCAGGGTGGTGTTCTCGAGCATGGGGTCGGCTTCTCGCGACTAGCGCGGCGTTGATTCGGGGCGCGGCGGCGGCAGACCGTTCGGGTTGGCGGCCGTGCAGGCGAGTGCCTCGACATAGCGCCGCCGGTCGAGTTGCGCGACCTGGTAGGCGGCGGCCGAGCCGGCCCCGCCGGTGTCGATGGCCATCATCCGGTCCTGGCACATCCGGCTGTCGTCGACGCAGCGGTTGAGGATGCGGCGGAAGAGGTCGGGGGCGACGCGGGCATAGCGGTGCACGGGCTCCCGCACGCTCGGCTTGTCGAGCGCGGCGAAGGCCTCGCGGTCCAGCGTCGGATTGCCCGAGCGGGCGTGCGCGACCCACTGCTCGAAGGCGTCGGACGCCAGGGCCCTGAACTTGAAGCGCATGTCCGAGAAACCCGCGCCGCTGTAGTTCGCCGAAAAGCCGACATAGTCGCCCTGCGCGTTCATCACGGCATTGAGTCGGGTCTCCATGCTGGGCATGGCGTAGATCTGGCCGGCCAAGGCGGGGATGAAAAAGGAATTCATCACCGTCGTGCCGGTGATCTTGAAAAGGATGGGGGTGTCGACCGGGGCGGCGACTTCGTTCACGGTGGCGATGCCGAGCTCGGGATAGATGAACAGCCACTTCCAGTCGAGCGCGACGGCTTCGATCACGAGGGGCGGGGTGCCGGGAGCGACCGCGCGGTCGGCGTCGATTCGTCGCAGGGGCCGGTAGGGATCGAGGGTATGGGTGCTGATCCAGGCGACCGCGCCGAGGGCGATGATGATCATGAGCGGGGCAGCCCAGATCACGAGTTCGAGCGCGGTCGAGTGGTCCCAGTCGGGCTGGTAGTTGGCCGTCTGGTTGGAGGCCCGGTAGCGCCAGCCGAACCACAGTGTCAGGACGATCACCGGAACGATGATCAGCAGCATGAGCAGCGTCGCCACGATGATCAGCCGGCCTTGCTGGGCCGCGACATCGCCTGGCGCATTGAGCACCAGCGTGTTGCAGCCCGACAGCATGGCCGTGGCAGGCAGCAGCAACAGGAAGTTCTTGAAGGCTCGCATGTCCGTGGGCAGAACGACGGTGATTTCAGCTCGGGACGTGAATCTATGTCGTTCCGCCCCGCGAGGGTATTGGACGTTTTGTCCTATGGCAAGAAGCCGCCGACGGTGCGATGCTCGGGGCCTCGTCGCATTCCGCCCCCGATCCATGCGCACGCCGGGCCGCCGCCAGGGCCGAACCGGAGCGCGCCGCACGAAGGTATTTCCGTGAGCACGTCCAGCATCGAACACCACGCCGGCCCCAAGCTCGCCCAGGAGGCGCGCCGGCTCACCGCCGATCACGCCGCGGTGGCACCGGGCGAGATCGCCATCGGGGTGGTGATCGGGCGGGCCTCCGAATATTTCGACTTCTTCGTCTACGGCATCGCCTCGGCGCTGGTCTTTCCGCAGATTTTCTTTCCCTTCGAGCAGGGGCTGGAAGCCACCCTGCTGTCTTTCGTGGTGTTCTCGTTCGCGTTCGTCGCGCGTCCGATCGGAACCGTCGTGTTCATGAAGCTGCAAAGCCGCTACGGACGCGAGGCGAAGCTGACCATCGCCTTGTTCCTGCTCGGTACGTCCACCGCGGGCATCGCCTTTTTGCCCAATTACCACAGCATCGGCTTCACCGCGATCGTTCTCTTGTCGATCTTGCGGATCCTCCAGGGAATCGCCCTCGGCGGCTCCTGGGATGGCCTGCCTTCGCTGCTCGCACTCAATGCGCCGCCGGAGAAGCGTGGCTGGTACGCGGCGCTGGGGCAGCTGGGCGCGCCGGTGGGTTTCGTGCTGGCTGCAGGGCTCTTCGCTTTCCTCTACGCCAATCTGGCTGCGGACGATTTCTTCGATTGGGGCTGGCGCTACACGTTCTACGTGGCGTTTGCGATGAACGTGGTGGCCCTCTTCGCGCGGCTGCGCCTGGTCGCCACCCGCGAGTACGAGCAGCTGCTGGATGCGCATGAACTCGAACCGACCGAGGTGCGCGACGTGGTCAAGGCCCGCTGGTCGACCCTGATCGTCGGTGCGTTCGCCGCGCTCGCGAGCTACGCCTTGTTTCACCTCATTACAGTGTTCCCGCTATCCTGGATACGCCTCTACACCAGCCAGTCGATCAGCGGCTTTCTCGGCGTGCAGATCGTCGGCGCGGTGCTGGCCGCCGGCGGCGTGGTGGCCTCCGGGATCATCGCCGATCGCATCGGGCGGCGCCGAACGCTCGGCACCTTCGCGGTGATGATCGCGGTTTTCAGTGGTTTCGCGCCCACCCTCCTCGATGGCGGGACCCTCGGGCAGGACATGTTCATCCTGCTCGGCTTCGTCCTCCTGGGGCTGTCCTACGGCCAGGCCGCCGGGGCGGTGAGTTCCAACCTCGGTCCCAAATACCGCTATACCGGGGCGGCCCTGACCACCGACCTGGCCTGGCTGGTCGGCGCCGCTTTCGCGCCGCTGGTGGCGCTCGGCCTGTCGGCTCACTTCGGTCTCGCCTACGTCAGCGTCTACTTGCTGTCCGGCGCGGCCTGTACCTTGGCCGCGCTGAGCGTCAACCGGGCGCTGGAGATGCGCGACTGAGGCCCGCCCGCATGCTCGCGCTCGCTCGCCGAGGCGGTGTGGTCCTCCCGCTGGGCGGCCCGCCCCGAGCGGGTGGGGCGCTGGTGCCGGTGGTTGCGCTGGTGGCCTGGCTGGCCGGCTGCTCGAGCGCCCCGACGGTCGCCGACGCACCGCAGCCGCCGCGTCCGGCCGACGTCAAACTCCTGATCGACCGGGTGCTGCCGGAGCGGGTCGCCGACCGCGCCGGCTGGGTCACCGACCTCTATGCCGCCTTTTCGGCCCAGCAGCTCGACCCCTCCAAGGGCAACGTCTGCGCGGTCGTGGCGGTGATCGAGCAGGAATCCGGGTTTCGTGCCGACCCCGTCGTCCCCGGGCTGGGCGCCATCGCCTGGAAGGAGATCGACCGACGGGCGGCCGCCGCCGGCCTGCCGTCGATGCTGGTGCATGCCGCGCTGCAGTTGCCGTCGTCCAACGGCCACAGCTACGCCGATCGCATCGGCAGCGCGCGCACCGAGCGCGACTTGAGCGACGCCTTCGAGGACTTCATCGGCCGGGTGCCGTTGGGCCAGACGCTCTTCGCCGGCGCCAACCCGATCCGCACCCGCGGGCCGATGCAGGTCAACATTGCGTTCGTCGAGCGCTACACCGCGTCCCATCCCTACCCTTATCCGGTCGCCCGGAGCGCCGCCGACGAGGCCTTCACCCGGCGCGGCGGGGTCTACTTCGGCGTCGCCCACCTGCTCGACTATCCGGCCGCCTACGATCGCATCCTCTACCGTTTCGCCGACTACAACGCCGGCCAATACGCGAGCCGCAACGCCGCGTTCCAGCGCGCGGTCACCAGCGCCTCGGGCATTCCGGTGATTCCGGACGGTGCGCTGCTCGCCCATGACAGTTCGGCGCGCAACGCCGGCAGCACCGAACTCGCCGTCGACGTGGTCGCCGCCCGCATCGGCCTCAGTCCCGCGGCGATCCATGCCGACCTGGAACGCGGCAAGGAAAAGGCTTTCGAAGCCACCGCCCTCTACCAGCGCCTCTACGAGCTCGCCGAGCGCGCCGAAGGACGCCCGCTGGCGCGGGCCGCCGTGCCGCAGATCCAGCTGAGCGGTCCGAAGATCACGCGTGACCTCAGCACCGAGTGGTATGCCAACCGGGTCCATGAACGGTACACCCGCTGCATGGGTCGCTGACGCACGACGGGCCTCCCGCGACCGGGCCGGCCGCGCGGCCGGAGCCAAAATGCGCGCCATGACGATTCCTGCATCCATGTCCCTGTCCCGCGTGCCGGGGCGCCGCGCCGGCCGGTTGGCCGTCTTCCTGGCCTTCCTGGGCCTGGGCTGGCCCGCCATGGCCGAACCGGCGCGTGCGCCAGACATCCCGCTCTACACCTACCGCGTCGTCAAGGCCTACCCGCACGACCCGGATGCGTTCACCGAAGGGCTCTTCTTCAAGGACGGGTTTCTCTACGAAAGCACGGGCCTCAAAGGCCGATCGTCGATCCGCAAGGTCGATCTGGCAACGGGCGTCTCGCAGATGACCGTGACCCTGCCTCCCGACGTGTTCGGCGAAGGCATCACCTGGTGGGGCGACCGCTTGATCGGCGTGACCTGGACCGAGCACATCGGTTTCGAACTCGACCTCAAGAACTTCGGCTTGCTGCACCGCTTCAGCTATCCGGGCGAAGGCTGGGGACTGGCGCGCAGCGAGCGGGACATCGTGATGAGCGACGGCACCTCCGAGCTGCGTTTCCTCGATCCTGTCTCGCTGCGCGAATTGCGCCGTGTCCGCGTGACTTCCGCGGGTCGCCCCGTGGACCAGCTCAACGAGCTCGAATGGGTCGACGGGCAGGTGTATGCCAACGTGTGGCAGACCGATCTGATCGCGCGCATCGACCCGGCGTCCGGCAAGGTCGTGGGCTGGATCGACATGAGCGGCTTGCTGACGCCAGCCGACCGGGCGAACGGGCATCCGGACGTCCTCAACGGCATCGCGTACGACGCGAAGGCGCACCGGCTGTTCGTCACCGGCAAGTTGTGGCCGAAGCTTTTCGAAGTGCAACTCGTGCGCAAGGTGGGCGGCTCGCCACGCTGAATCGGTGCGGCGTGGAGGGCGGACCCGCCCCCTGGAGTTCGTGCGGGGCTGGCCTGACGGCGTAGGGTTGCCCACACCCCCGCCTCCTAGACTCTCGCGATGAGGACGAGGGCCGACACCGGCGCCTGCCTGGGCGCGCTGGGGTTGGCGTGGCTGGCGGGCATGGCGCTGCATTTGCAGTTGGAACGCCTGCCGCCGCTGCCCCTGTTGTGGGGTCTTCTGGCCTTGGGGGGCAGCCTCTGCGGGGCCGCCTGGGCATGGCCCCGCGCCCGCGCGCTCGCGCTGCTGGGGGT
>JALYHO010000205.1 GCA_030776545.1 Pseudomonadota bacterium
CGAGTACGGCACCACGCCCCGGGCGGCCATCCGTCTCAACTACGGCATGCAGCGCGCCCGCGGTGGCGGCAACGCGGTGCGGCTGGTCGCCCTGCTGCCGGCACTGGTGGGGGCCTGGCGCGATCGCGCCGGCGGCATGTTGTTGTCGGCGTCGGGCTGGTTCAAGCCGCTGCGCAACGACACCGGCCTGCAGATGCCGCAACTGCGCGGCGGCCGGCCGACGCGCGTCGTCAACATGAGCACGATCGGCGACGACCTGCTGCGCGAGACGTCAGCGGCATTCGGGCCCAAGATCGAAGCCCTGGTGGTCTACAACAGCAACCCGGTGGCGGTGGCCCCGGAGTCGGCGCGGGTGGTTCGGGGCTTTTCCCGGGACGACCTGTTCACCGTGGTGCTCGAGCATTTCATGACCGACACCGCCGACCACGCCGACTACGTGCTGCCCGCCACCACCCAGCTCGAACACCTGGACGTGCATTTCAGCTATGGGCACACCTGGATCATGCTGAACGAGCCGGCCATCGCGCCGGTCGGGCTGTCCAAGCCCAACACCCAGATTTTTCGGGAGCTGGCGGCGCGCATGGGCATGAGCGAGGCGTGTTTCGGAGACGACGACGAGACGCTCGCACGCACCGCCTTCGGCGCCGCGGTCGACTTCGACGCCTTGCGTGCCACCGGCTGGCTCAAGTTGCCGATCGCCGACGCGCCGTTCGCCGAGGGCGGCTTCCCGACGCCGGACGGCCGCTGCGTGATCGACTCGGTCCTGCACGGTGTCCCCGACTACCTGCCGAACTACGAAGCGGCGGCGAGCGACCCGGTGCTGGCGCAGCGTTTCCCCCTGGCGATGATCTCGCCCCCGGCGCGCAACTTTCTCAATTCGACCTTCGTCAACGTCCGCAGCCTGCGCGACATCGAAGGCGAGCCGGTGGTGGAGATCCACCCGACCGACGCCGCCGCGCGCGGCATCGAGGACGGGCGCATGGTCTGGATCTTCAACGACCGCGGCCGCACCCTCTGCAAGGCCCGGGTCGGCGAGCGCGCGCGCATCGGCGTGGTCAATGGGTTGGGGGTCTGGTGGCGCAAGCTCGGTGCGGCGGGGAGCAACGTCAACGAGCTGACCCATCAGCGTCTCACCGACATGGGACGGGCACCGAGCTTCTACGACTGCCTGGTCGAGGTCGAGGCCGCGACCGACGCCGGCCTGCCGGCGCCTGCCGCTGCCGCGGCGGCGTGAACCGTCGCGGGTCCGGGTCGTTCGTGGCGAGGGGGGGCGGGTTCGCACTGGCCGGGGCGGTGGTCGCCCTGGTACTGGCGTCGGGCTGCAGCACGATGGGCTACTACGCGCAATCCGTCCGGGGCCACCTGGCCATCATGGAGGCCGCCCGGCCCGTTTCGCAGTGGTTGGCCGACCCCGCGACCGACGGGCCGCTGCGCAAGCGCCTCGAACTGAGCCAGCGGATGCGCGACTTCGCCGTGAGCGAACTCGGCGAGCCCGACAACGCGAGCTACCGGCGCTACGCCGACCTGCACCGGGCCGCCGCGCTCTGGAACGTCGTCGCCGCACCCGAACTCAGCCTGAAGCTACACACCTGGTGTTTCGTGGTGGTGGGCTGCGTGGGCTACCGCGGCTACTACAGTCAGGCCGCCGCCGAGACCTATGCCCAGGGACTGCGCGACCAGGGGCTGGAGGTCAGCGTCTACGGCGTCCCGGCGTACTCCACGCTCGGCAAGCTGCCCGGCGCCTACTTTGCCGATCCTTTGCTCAACACCTTCATCGGTCACCCCGAGGCCGAGCTGGCGCGCCTGATCTTTCACGAGCTCGCCCACCAGGTCGCGTTCGCGCCCGGCGACACGGTTTTCAACGAGTCGTTCGCGACCGCGGTGGAGCGCCTCGGCAGCGCTCGCTGGCTGGAGACGCGGGCGTCGGCCGAGGCTCGCACCGCATCGGCTCGCGCGGATGCGCGACGGGCCGATTTTCGATCCCTCACCACGCGCTATCGCGACCGACTCGAGGCGCTGTACGAAAGCCCGGCGAGCGCCGCCGACAAGCGTGTCGCCAAGGCGCGCCTGATGGGCGAACTGCGGGCCGACTACGCGGCGCTCAAACGCGACCGCTGGGACGGCTACGCCGGCTACGACGACTGGTTCGCGAACGCCAACAACGCCACCTTCGGCGTCCTGGCCGCCTACACCGACCTGGTGCCCCAGTTCGAACGGTTGTTCGAGCGGCAAGGGCGCAGCTGGACCGCGTTCTACGCCGAGGTGCGGCGCCTCGCCGCGCTGCCGCCCGGCGAGCGCCGCGCGGGGCTGCCTTGAGGGGGTGGCTCAGCGTTCGGGCGGAGGTTGCGAGGCTTTCGAACATAACGTTCTTGATGAGCTGGTTGAGGCCGCGGGGCGAGTTGAAAAACCCTTCGGTCAGCCTGTCGAAGCCCGGCGTGCCCAGTCACCGACCCCACGAAAACACACGCCGAACGGCGGCCACGCCGGCACCCTTCATCGCCCGCTTCAAACCGACTTCAACGACTCGACCAGGTCGATATATTCCTGCATCGCCAACTCCCGCCCGCGCCCCTTCATTTCATTCCACGCATCCCACTTGGCCCGCCCGATGAGATCGGCCACCCCGGGGCGGGTGCCTGTGGCATCGCCTTCGGTGGCTTGCTTGTAGAGCCCATAGAGCTTCAGCAGGGTCATGTTGTCGGGGGCCTCGGGAAGACGCCTGGACGCCGCCACCGCCTGCTCGAACCGGGTCTTCAATTCGTTCATCGCTCATCCTCCAGTTGGGCCTTGGCCCTCTCGATGTCGAGGCGCTCGATCGCATCCATCGGCACGCTCGCGGCGGCCTCCTGATAGAGCCGGGTCGCCTCCACGGACTTGGGTTCCCCCTCCAGCATCATCAACCCGTTGGCATACTCGATCCGGGCGAAGGCCGATGCGGGGTTGAGCTTGAGGGCCGTCTTGAACATGGCGAGACCGGCGTCCTTGGCGGCGCGCTGAGTGCGGCCGAGGAGCGAGCCGACCTTGTCGATCACCTCGGCGTGGAATGCGCCGAGTGCAATGTGCGCGTCGGCGTGCAGCGGCGCGAGCTTGATGGCCGTTTCCAGCGCGTTCTTGACCTTGCTGCCCACCCCCTGCGCGAGGGCCCGTGCGATCGAGGTGCCCTGGCCATGGCGGGCCAGGGCATACGCCATGAAATAGTAGGCATTGGGGTTGCGCGGATCGCTGGCGAGTTGGGACTCGGCCCGTTCGGCCACTTCGAGCAGCAGCGAGTGGCGCGTTTTCTCGCTCGGCTCCAGGTGGTAGGCATAGAGCGCTTGGGACTTGTTCGCCACCGTGATGCCCGCACCCCCGGCCGCCAGGCCGGCGCGCGTCGCCTGCTGAAAGTCGCCGGCATGGAAGAGCGCCCAGGCCGCGCGCACCGCGGGGTCGTCGGGAAGCGGCTCGGCATCGCCGGCGTGCAGGCGCCGCCAGTGTCGCGCCAGGTCAGCGCTGCCGTAGGTGTAGGGGGTGGGGTCGTGGGGGAAGGCTAGCCACTCGGCCATGGGTCGACTCCTTTTGCGTGACAGTAGCACCAACTCTCCCATCGACGCGGCCCGGCGCGGTCGGAACGGCGTAAGAGGCGGTAAAGCGCGCCTGGCCGCTCCTGCCTACAATCGCCCGCCACATGCCAGCCATCTCATTCCAGAACGTCGGCAAGACGTTCCGCGGCGCTCGCGGCCCCGTTCACGCACTCGACGACGTCAGCTTCGACATCGAGGCGGGCGAGTTTTTCGGCTTGCTCGGTCCCAACGGCGCTGGCAAGACCACGCTCATCAGCATCCTGGCCGGCTTGACGAGCGCCAGTCGCGGCGAGGTCAAGGTCCTGGGCCACGATGTCGTGACCGCGTATGCGCAGGCGCGCCGCAGCCTGGGCATCGTGCCGCAGGAGCTCGTGTTCGACCCGTTTTTCAGCGTGCGCGAATCGCTGCGCATCCAGAGTGGCTATTTCGGGGTCCGCCGCAACGACGCCTGGATCGACGAATTGCTCGCCAACCTGGGCCTCTCCGACAAGGCCGACGCCAACATGCGCTCCCTGTCGGGCGGCATGAAGCGGCGGGTGCTGGTGGCCCAGGCGCTGGTGCACCGCCCCCCGGTCATCGTGCTCGACGAGCCGACCGCCGGGGTCGACGTCGAACTGAGACAGACGCTATGGCAGTTCGTCGCGCGCCTCAATCGCGAGGGCCACACCGTGCTGCTGACGACCCACTACCTCGAGGAAGCCGAGGCCTTGTGCGGTCGGATCGCGATGCTCAAGCAGGGCCGCATCGTCGCCCTCGACCGGACGTCGGCGTTGCTCGCCGGCACCGCCAGCACGATGCTGCGCTTCAAAACCGACCGGCCCTTGCCGACGTCGCTCGAGGCCCAGTCCAGGGTGACCGGCCGCATCGTCCAGATCACGGCGCACGATGCCGGCGAGGTCGAGGCCATCCTCGGCCAGCTTCGCCTGGCGGGTTGTCAGCCCGAGGACCTGGAAATCGGCCGGGCCGACCTGGAGGACGTGTTCCTCGAAATCATGCACGGGGCGCCGCAGACCGGGGAGCAAAGCCGATGAATCCGTCCCGATCCTCGGACATCGAGACCGCCATGGCGCCGCTGCGCTCGGCCGGGGTGCTGGCCGGCACCCGCACGCTGCTCTACAAAGAGGTGCTGCGGTTCTGGAAGGTGTCGTTCCAGACCGTCGCGGCGCCCGTGCTCACCGCCATCCTCTATCTGCTCATCTTCGGTCACGCGCTCGCGGACCACGTGAAGGTTTTCGGCTCGGTCGGCTACACGAGCTTCCTGGTCCCGGGTCTGGTGATGATGAGCGTGCTGCAGAACGCATTCGCCAACAGCAGTTCCTCGCTGATCCAGAGCAAGATCACCGGCAACCTGGTCTTCCTGCTGGTCACGCCGCTGTCCCCCTGGGCCTGGTTCCTGGCCTATGTCGGCGCCTCGATGGTCCGCGGACTGGTGGTCGGCGCCGGCGTCGCGCTGGCGACCGTGTGGTTCTCCCCCTTGCCCTTCGCGCAACCGCTGTGGATTCTCTTTTTCGGGCTGGCCGGCGCAGCGATGATGGGCGCGCTCGGGCTGGTGGCCGGCCTCTGGGCCGAGAAGTTCGACCAGATCGCGGCGTTCCAGAATTTCATCATCATGCCGATGACGTTTCTTTCGGGCGTCTTCTACTCGGTCGGGTCGTTGCCACCGTTCTGGAAGTGGGCGAGCCACCTGAACCCGTTCTTCTACATGATCGACGGCTTTCGGCACGGCTTCTTCGGTGTCAGCGACGTCTCGCCGTGGGTCAGCCTGGCCGTCGTCGGCTGCAGCCTGCTGGTGGTCTGGGGCATCTGCCTGCAGTTGCTGCGCAGTGGCTACAAGATTCGGCACTGACGTGGGCCGGCCATGAAGGCCATTTCCACCGTGGTCAGCCCCACCCGCCTCGCAAGGCGTCGCCGATGAGCGCGCCCGAGCACGGCTTTCGCGCCACCGGCATCGAGCCCACCGACGAGCAACTCGCGATCCAGACCGCGCCCGCCCGCACCATCGTGGTCCAGGCCAACGCCGGCGCTGCCAAGACCACCACGCTCGCGTTGCGCATCGGCCAGGCGCTCGCGACCGGCACCGCGGCCGAGCAGATCCTCGCGCTGACCTACACGCCGGCCGCCTGCCAGGCCTTGCGCGCGGCACTCAGGAAGGTGGGGGTGGCGCCGGCCCTCGCGCGGCGATTGGCGATACGCCCTTTCGACGATTTTTCGGCCGAGGTGCTGCTCGGCATCGAGCGCCGACCGGTGCCTCGCCGGGCCACCCCGGAAGCCCTCGCTCCCGGGATCTGGGCTGCGGTGCGGGCGCTCGACATGAGCGCCGACGACGGCACCCCGGAGCGCTTTCTCTCCGCCGCGTTGCGGCTCAAGGGCACGCTCGCTCGCGATGCCTTGCGATGGAACGGCGTGACATTGACCGACGACTCGGCCGAAGATCTCGGCGTCGAGCTGAGCCTGCTGCGTCTCTTCGACGCCTACGAGCGCCTGCGCGACCCTCGGACCGACGGCTGCGACCGGCCGCGCTTTCGTGGCGACTTCGACGCCACCTACGACCTGGCCCGTCTGCTCGCCGACCCCGACAGCGACACGCCGCTGGCGGAGATCGCCGGCTGGCCACGCCACCTCTCGCATGTGCTGGTCGACGAGATGCACGACCTGAACCGGGCCATGTTCACCATACTCAAGGCACTGCTGGAAGACCCGGCGACACGCTTTTGCGGTGTCGGCGACTTCGACCAGGTGGTGCACGCCGGCTCGGGGGCCGAGCAACGCTACATGG
>JALYHO010000206.1 GCA_030776545.1 Pseudomonadota bacterium
CACGGGGACGGAGCGGCGCTTGCTGCCTTTGCCCAGCACGTGAGCGCTCGCGTCGGCGGCGTCGATCCAGCCCGCCCCCCCCGGGGCCAGGTCGAGCCCGACCAGTTCGCCGACCCGCAGGCCGCAGCCGTACAAGAGCTCGACCATGCACTGGTCGCGAGCCTCGATCGCGCCGTCGTCGAGGGGCGGGGGCGGCTCGGCGAACGCCATGGCCAGGTCCACCGAGAGCGCCTTCGGCAGCGGCTTGGCAGCCTTCGGCGCGCGCACGCCCTCCACAGGGTTGAGGGCGACCAGGCCGTCCTGTCCGAGCCAGCGATAAAAACCGCGCCAGGCCGACAGCACCAGCGCGATGCTGCGCGGTCCGAGGCCCTGTCCGTGCAGGGTGGCGGCCCAGCGGCGAACGTGATGCACCTCGACCGCGCGCGGCGCGACCCCGTGCTTCTCGGCAAAGGTCGCGAGGCGCGTCAGCGCATCCCGGTAGAGCCGCAGCGTGCGCGGGGCGAGGCGCCGCGCGACCTCGAGGTGCACGAGGTGGCGGGCGAAGTCGTCCGCGTCAGCCACGCACCGGCAGCAAACGCGTGAGCGATGCGCCCGCGATCTCGCCGATGCGCACCAGGAACTCCGTGCCCATGTCGGCGGTGTAGCGGGTCGGGTCGGGCGAGGCCAGCACCAGCATGCCGAACGCCGTGAGGGGTTCGGACGCGGCGCTCTCGCCTCGCAGCGGAATCAATGCCATCGACTTGGCCGCGCTCGGTTCGTCGAGCCACTGGGCGGCTTCGAAACCCGAGTTGACGCCACAGTAGGGCAGGCTCAGGCTGCCGGCGAAGAGTTTCATGTCCTCTCCGACGGGCCGCGCGAAGTCCTGCGCGGCGTGCTCGCTGGCGGCACCCCAGACGCGGATGCCGGCCTGGGGAATCATGAACTGGTGCATCAGCTCGCGGACCAGGGTGGCGGGCAGGTCGGCGGGGTGCGGGGTCAGCAGCAGGGTGCGGGTCCAGCGGTGCACGCGGTCAGCGATCGAGACGTTGTCCTGACCGTAGCGGATCATCTCGATGATCTTGCCCTCGAGGCCGCGGATCTTGTCGCGCAGCATCTCCATCTGGCGCTCCTGCAGGGAGACGGCGCGCTGGCCATGGGGGCTGGTGAGCTGGATGCTGCCGAGCAACTCGGCGTGGCGCTCGAAAAAGCCGGGCGTGTTCGCCAGGTAGTTGGCGATATCGGCTTCGGTGATGCCCTGGACGCCGTTGTTGCTCATAGGTCGATTTCTCCTTCGAAAACTGTTTCTGCCGGGCCGGTCATCAGCACCGCTGAATCACCGCCGGCCCATTCGACCGTGAGGCGGCCGCCCCGGGTCGCGACGTCGACCCGAGCGTCCAGCAGGCCGAGCCGGATCCCGGCGACGACCGCCGCGCACGCCCCCGTGCCGCAGGCGAGCGTCTCGCCCGCGCCCCGCTCGTAGACGCGCAGCCGAACGAAGGCGCGGTCGACGATCTGCATGAAGCCGGCGTTGACCCGCTTCGGGAAACGCGCGTGCCCTTCCACGAGCGGGCCGACGCGTTCGATTGGCGCGGTGTCGACGTCTCCGACGAGCTGCACCGCGTGCGGGTTGCCCATCGACAGCACCGCGAGTTCGATCGGACGGCCGTCGACCTCGAGTGGCCAGAGCGCGAAACCGCCCACCTCGCGCGGCACGAGTCCGCGCGGATCGAACGGTGCGCGTGCCACGTCGAAGACCGGCGAATTCATGTCGACCGTGACCCGGCCGTCATCCTGCAGGTGGAGTTCGAGCGTGTTGTTGACGGTGCGCACACGCAGGCTGCGACGGTCCGACAGGCCATGCTCGATGACGAAGCGCACGAAGCAGCGCGCGCCGTTGCCGCAGTGCTCGACCTCGTCGCCGCTGCCGCCATTGAAGATGCGATAGCCGAAATCGATACCCGGCTCGCGGCCCGGTTCCACCAGCAAGATCTGGTCCGCGCCGACCCCGAACCGCCGGTCGCCGAGCTTTTGCACCTGCTGCGGCGTGAGTTCGACCGCCCCGCGGGTGCCGTCGAGCACGACGAAGTCGTTGCCGGCGCCCTGCATCTTGGTGAACTTCAGCTTCATGCCGGGATTATCGCCGTGCGGGACGACCCGACCGGTCGTCCCGGCCCACTTCAGTAGTACGACGGCTCGCCCGCCGGGCGTGTCTTGAAGCGTTTGTGCACCCAGAGATACTGCGCCGGCAGGCGACGGATTTCGGTTTCGATCCATCGGTTCATCGCCGCGGTGTCGGCGAGTGCGTCGGCGGTCGGGAAGTCGGTCCATGCAGGGAGGAAGCGCACGCGGTAGCCACGGCCACCGGGCAGGGCCTCGGCCACCACGGGTTGGACCACCATGTCGAGCGCGCGTGCGAGTCGCGAGGGGGCGAGCAGCGTCGCGGCGGTCACGCCGAAGAAGGGCACGAACGCGGCGTCGCGTTCACCGAAGTCCATGTCGGGTAGATTGAAGAACGCGTCGCCACGCCGAATCGCGCGGAAAAGGGCCTTGCCCGACTGGTCGCGCGGAAAGATCTCCGCGTTGCCCAGACGCAAGCGGCCGCGCCGGATCGCCGCGTCGAGCACGGTGTCGGTCTGCGCCTGGTAGATCGAAATGCCCTTGCGCGTCTGAAACAGCAGCACCGCCGCTCCCGCCACATCCAGCGCCATGAAATGCGGCACCAGCCACATCACCGGTCGCTCGCTGCGTTCGGCCAGGGTCACGTCGCCCTCGACATGGATCAGGCGTCTGAGCCGTTCGGGCGAGGCGTAGAGCAGCAGACCGCGCTCGAGCAGGCTGCGTCCCAACCAATGAAAATGCTCGCGCGCCAAGGCCACGCGCTGCGCCGCGCCGAGCTCCGGGAAGCACAGGGCGATATTTCGCAGCGCGATTCGGCGGCGCGCGCCATAGGTGGCGTAGAGCAGCCCGCCCAAGGCGCGTCCGAGCGCCGCCTGCACGCCCAGGGGCAGGCCATGCAACAGCCAGAGGACGGCCAGCAAGATACGCGCGCCCACACTGCTCTCCTTGATGGTTCGATGGATCAAGCCGGCTCGGCGGATGGCGTCGGCGCCACCGCGCGCGGGCGCTTGTACCGGTTGTATCCCCAGAGGTATTGCTGTGGGCACGCGCGGATCAGGCGCTCCATGGCGCGGTTGATGATGGCGGCGGATTCTGCCTGAGCCTCGGCCCCGTCCGGCAGGGCCTCCTCCAGGGCGTGAACATGGATCGCGAAGCCCGCACCACGCGGCAGGCGTTCCCCCCAGATCAGGAGCGGAGTCGCACCGGTCTGCTGCACGAGGCGAGCGGCCAGCGTCATCGTGTAGGCCGGACGATCGAAAAAGGGCGCCCAGACCCCCATCCCCTCCGGTGGCACCTGGTCCGGCAACAGGCCGACCCCCTCGCCACGGCGCAGCGCTCGCATCATTTGGCGAACCCCCGCCAGGGTGGCGGGCGCGGTCGCGAGCCCAGGACGCGCCCGCGAGGCATCCATCAGGCGCCGCAGCAGCGCCTGGCGTGCCGGCCGGTAAAGCACGGTGATCGGCCCGTGCGCGGCGTGGTAGGCATGGGCGACCGCCTGCGCCGTGACCTCGAAACTTCCCATGTGCGGGGTCAGGAAGACGATGCCGCGGCGCGCTTGCATCGCCGCGTCGATCCGCTCTCGCCCGAACCACTCGACCCGCCCCGGGACCGGCGCGCCCGCCGGGCGCAGCCACAGCGACGGGGTTTCGGTCACCATCCGGCCGGCGGCCGCGATCGCGGGGCGGGCCTGGGACCAGGGAACGCCGGCCTGGCGGGCATTGGCAACGAAGCGCCGCCGGTAGGACGGCGAGGCGGCGTAGGTGAGCCATCCCAGCAAGGCGCCGAAAGCGTGAACGAACCACAATGGCCTGCGGGCCATCCAGCGAATCAGACTCAGCATTATTTATAATCGACGGGTCGCCGAGTTAATTTGAACTACTTGCGGGCGATGCGCATTGCCTTCGCGGGCGGGCGCCGGGCGGCCGATGCCGTTCAACAAATGCCGCTAAAGCGTTCGCCGCTCCTCCAGATTTTCAGGCCGGCAACGCGCAAGGTCCGAAAACTGCGCTTCCGGCGCCCGCAACCCACTGGAGTTTAAAGAGTGTCCAACGATTTTCTGTTCACCTCGGAGTCCGTCTCCGAAGGTCACCCCGACAAGGTCGCCGACCAGATTTCCGACGCGATCCTGGACGCGATCTTCGCCCAGGACCCGCGCTCGCGCGTCGCCGCGGAGACCCTGACCAACACCGGTCTGGTCGTGCTGGCGGGCGAGATCACCACCAATGCCCACGTCGACTACATCCAGATCGCCCGCGACACCATCAAGCGCATCGGCTACGACAACACCGAATACGGCATCGACTACAAAGGCTGTGCCGTGATGGTCTGCTACGACAAGCAGAGCAACGACATCGCCCAGGGCGTCGACCATGCGAGCGACGACCACCTCAACACCGGCGCGGGTGACCAGGGATTGATGTTCGGTTATGCCTGCGACGAAACCCCCGAACTGATGCCCGCGCCCATCTACTACGCGCACCGCCTGGTCGAGCGCCAGGCGCAACTGCGCAAGGACGGCCGCCTGCCTTTCCTGCGCCCCGACGCGAAGAGCCAGGTCACCATGCGCTATGTCGACGGCAAGCCGCACAGCATCGACACGGTGGTGCTCTCGACCCAGCACAGTCCCGACCAGAGCGAGTCGCCGACCAAGATGAAGGCCTCGTTCGTCGAGGCCATCGTCGAGGAAATCATCCGGCCGGTGCTGCCCAAGGAGTGGCTCGCCAAGACCAAGTTCCTGATCAACCCCACCGGCCGCTTCGTGATCGGCGGTCCGCAAGGCGATTGCGGTCTGACGGGCCGCAAGATCATCGTCGACACCTATGGCGGCGCGTGCCCGCACGGCGGCGGGGCCTTTTCGGGCAAGGACCCGTCGAAGGTCGACCGCTCGGCAGCGTATGCGGCGCGCTATGTCGCCAAGAACATCGTCGCCGCGGGTCTGGCGCGGCAGTGCCAGATCCAGGTGGCCTATGCGATCGGCGTGGCCCGGCCGATGAACGTCACGGTCTACACCGAAGGCACCGGGGTGATCTCCGACGACAAGCTCTCGGCGCTGGTCCAGGAGCACTTCGATCTGCGCCCCAAGGGCATCATCCAGATGCTCGACCTGTTGCGTCCGATCTACGAGAAGACCGCCGCCTATGGGCACTTCGGACGCGAGGAGCCCGAATTCGCGTGGGAGCGGACCGACAAGGCCGCCCTGCTCAGGTCCGCTGCAGGACTGTGAATCGCGGGGCGGCATGATCTCGGCATGCCCGCCCTCACGCTCGATCACCTGCGCCGCTATGCGATTGCGCGCAGTCTGTTCAAGCCGACCACGCTCGGGCGGGCGATCGAGCGCCTCGGCTTCGTACAGGCGGACCCGATACGTGCGCCGGCGCGGGCGCAGGACCTGACGCTGCGCCACCGCGTCGCTGGCTACCGTGCTGGCGACCTGGAGCGCCGGTATGGGCGTCTTCCGATCGAGGAAGACTTTTTCGTCAACTACGGCTTCCTGCCACGCCGCCACCATGATTTGATGCACCCGCGGGTGGCCCGCCACGCCTGGACCGAGGCGCGTGTGCAGCAGGCCCAGGCGGTGCTCGACTTCATACGCACCCGCGGCGTGGCCCATCCGCGCGAGGTCGATGCGCATTTCGCGCACGGCAAGACCACCAATTGGTTCGGCGGTTCGTCCAACGCCAGCACCCAACTTCTGGACGGCATGCACTACCGCGGCTTGCTTCGGGTGGCGGGGCGCGTCGGCGGCACCCGTGTCTACGCACTGCGGGAGGCCGCCGCCGACCTTCCCGACGCGGCCACCGGCGCCGCCCGCATGGACACGCTGTTGGATCTCGTGGTGGCCAAGTACGCTCCCTTGCCGCTGGTCACGCTCGGTCGCCTGGCGAGCCTGCTGGTCGGCGGCGTGCCGCAATGGAAGACCCAGCGCGCCGCCGCAGTGGCGCGCGTCAAGGCGCGGCTTGCGAACGCCCGGGTGGAGGGCGTTCAGTGGTTCTGGCCGGCCGACGAACGCCCGACCTCGGCGCGATGGCGACCCGACGCGGCCGTGCGCTTGCTCACCCCGTTCGATCCGGTCGTGTGGGACCGTCGACGCTTCGAGCTGTTCTGGGGGTGGGCCTATCGATTCGAGGCCTATACCCCGGCGGCCAAGCGCCGGTGGGGCTACTACGCCCTGCCGCTGCTCTGGCAAAGCCAGGTCATCGGATGGGCCAACGTCTCGGTCGCGAAGGGCCGACTCGTCTGTGTTCCAGGCTATGTCGCAGGGCGAGCGCCGCGCGACCGCGCCTTCAGGGAAGGACTCGAGGCCGAGCTCGCCGCCATGCGCGAATTTTTGGGAACGACTTGAGGCCCGAACGGTTTTTTTTCGCTACCCCCACCCCGTTCGCCCCGAGCTTGTCGAAGGCCCGGTGGCTAGCCCGCAGGGCGTCAACAAACCCAGCACGCGACTCCACACGCGCGCACCAGGTTGGTTCGCTTCGCCCGTCCTCAGGGCGAGCGTGCGAGAGGGGCTCTTGTCCTACTTCCTCCAAGGCAGGATACCGATGCGCGGGCTCCCGGCTTCCCGTTCCAATCACGCTCCGCGTTCCAACGATCGACTGCCATGCCCGACTCCGCCACGCTTTGCCCTCCGGCCCCCACTGCAACGTCCACGGTGCCATCCGAATCCCGGGTTTTCGACATCGACTGCACCCTGGCGTACGACATCGCGGGTCCCACCGACTTCCTGTTCCAGATTCACGCGCTCGACGGGATGGACCAGCACGTCCTGACGGAAAACCTCGAGGTCTCGCCGCCCCTTGCGCAGCACGTCTTCGCCGACCCGACGGTGGGCCACCGTTTCCTGCGCCTGCACGCGGAGGCCGGGCCGCTGGAGCTCCACTACACCGCACGGGTGCGGCGCATGCCGGTTGCGGCCGATCCGCGAGCTGCCGAAGTGCCGATCGCGAAGCTGCCCGACGAACTGCTGCACAACCTCAGCCCCACCCGATACTGCGAATCCGACCACCTCGGCCGCGCCGCGCAAAGCCTGTTCGGCCAGTTGCCGGGTGGCCATGCCCGGGTCCAGGCCATCAGCGACTGGATCCACGACCACATCCAGTACGAAGTCGGATCGTCGGAATCGACGACCACGGCGCGGGACGTGTTCGTGCAGCGCGCGGGCGTGTGCCGCGACTTTGCCCATCTCGCGGTGACTTTTTGTCGCGCGCTCAATATCCCCGCCCGGCTGGTCGTGGGGTACGCGATCTTCGAGGCGCCGCCGCCGGATTTCCACGCCGTCTTCGAGGCCTACATCGGTGGCCGTTGGGTGTTGTTCGATCCCACCCGGATGTCCCCCGTGGACGACCTGGTTCGCATCGCCACCGGGCGCGACGCCAAGGACGTGGCCTTTGCCACGATCTTCGGTCCGGCGACGATGGTCTCGATGGCGCCGCTGATCCAGCGCGCCCCCTGACCCTCAAGGCGCGAATGCGCCGACCGATATAGAGAGGTCACCGCCCGCATCCGCACGCCGTCCTCCCATGCCTTCGTCCACCGGTTCCGCACTGACGATACTGGTCGTCGACGATGAGAGTTCGGTTCGCGCCCACCTGGCCGCCTTGCTCGACCTTGCCGGCCACCGGGTGATCGAGGCGCACAACGCCAACTGGGCGCTCGAACTGTTCGAACGTCACCAGCCCGACCTGGTGCTGCTCGACGTGGTGATGCCGGCCCAGGATGGATACTGGCTGGCACGCCAGCTGCGCGAGCGCGAGACGGGAAAGTGGACGCCGATCATCTTCCTGTCCGGTCGCGACCACGAGGACGACCTGGCGCGAGGCATCGAGGCCGGCGGCGACGACTACCTCGTCAAGCCCATCAGCGCGACCGTGCTGGCCGCCAAGATGCGGGCCATGCGCCGGCTGATGGCCATGCAAGGCAGGCTGCTCGAACTCTCGGCGCAATTGCGCGCGAGCAATCAGCGCTTGCAGCACCTGAGCGAACACGATCCGCTCACCCGGCTCCTGAACCGTCGCGGCTTCGACGAACGGCTTGCCTCTGCACTCTCGATGAGCCGGCGAACCCACTTGCCGCTGACCCTGATGTTGTGCGACCTGGACCACTTCAAGGCTTACAACGACAACCTCGGCCACACCGCGGGCGACGCCTGCCTGCGGCGCGTCGGCGAGCTGATCCGGCAGATGTGCCGCCGCCCGGGTGACCAGGCGGCGCGCTATGGCGGTGAGGAATTCGCGCTGATCCTCCCCGACACACCCAAGTCCGGGGCGATGACCCTGGCCCGGGCGATGCAACGCGTTTTCGAGCAAGCGGCGATCGCCCACCCGGGCTCGCCGATCAGCGGTCTCGTGACGCTCTCGGGCGGCATCACGACCTGCATCCCGCAAGCCGACACGACGCTCGAAGGCATGTTGATGCGCGCCGACGAGGCGCTCTACGTGGCCAAGGCCAAAGGCCGCAACCGCTTTTTCAGCTTCGAGATGCAGCTCGATTCCATGGAACAGTTGAGCGGGAGCATGCATCTCGCCTGACGCGCTCTTTTTCTCTACAATCCCGAATTCCTTCCGAGGAGCGTTGCGAGGTCTTTCCGTCCCTTTTTCCGAAGGTGAAGCGGACGGCCCCAGGCTCGGAAAATTTGCAACCGCGCAAAGTTGCAACTGCGCTCACCCGCACGATGGCACTTCGTGGGTGAGTTTTGACTTCCCTGGACGAGTGACTCGAGCGGGTTCCTGATCATTTTTGGAGCCGATATGAACGCTGTCCTCAAACCCACCGCTGAATTCCAGATCGCCGACCCGGCACTTGCCGCCTGGGGGCGCAAGGAAATCAAGATCGCCGAGACCGAGATGCCCGGCCTGATGGCCATACGCAGCGAATTCGCTGCGAGCCAGCCCCTGAAGGGGGCGCGCATTGCCGGCAGCCTGCACATGACCATCCAGACCGCGGTGCTGGTCGAAACCCTGCAGGCGCTCGGCGCCAACGTCCGCTGGGCGTCATGCAACATCTACTCGACCCAGGACCAGGCGGCCGCCGCACTGGTCGCCCAGGGGACCCCGGTGTTCGCCCACAAAGGCGAGACGCTGACCGAGTACTGGGATTTCACCCACCGCATTTTCGAATTCGGCGCCAAGGGGAGCGAGGGCGAAGGCCCCAACATGATCCTGGACGACGGCGGCGACGCGACCCTGCTGATGATCCTGGGCCAGCGCGCCGAGAAGGACGCGACGGTCATCGGCAAGCCCACCAGCGAAGAGGAAACCTGCCTGTACGCGGCCATCCGCGCCAAGCTCGCGGTCGACCCGACCTGGTATTCGCGCAAGGCCGCCCAGATCATCGGCGTGACCGAGGAAACCACGACGGGAGTGCACCGCCTGAAGGAAATGAGCGCCAAGGGCACGCTGCCGTTTCGCGCCATCAACGTCAACGACAGCGTCACCAAGAGCAAGTTCGACAACCTCTACGGCTGCCGCGAATCGCTGGTCGACGGCATCAAGCGCGCGACCGACGTCATGATCGCGGGCAAGGTGGCGGTGGTCGCCGGCTACGGCGATGTGGGCAAGGGTTCGGCCCAAGCGCTGCGTGCATTGTCCGCGCAGGTGTGGGTGACCGAAATCGACCCGATCAACGCCCTGCAGGCCGCGATGGAGGGCTACAAGGTCGTGACCATGGAGTATGCGGCTGACAAGGCCGACATCTTCGTCACCACGACCGGCAACAAAGGCATCATCCGTCACGAGCACATGCTGGCCATGAAGGACCAGGCCATCGTCTGCAACATCGGTCACTTCGACAACGAGATCGACATCGCCTCGCTCGAGGCCTACACCTGGGAAGAAATCAAGCCCCAGGTCGACCATGTCATCTTCCCCGACGGCAAGCGCATCATCCTGCTCGCCAAGGGCCGGCTGGTGAATCTGGGCTGCGGCACCGGCCACCCGAGCTTCGTGATGAGCTCGAGCTTCGCCAACCAGACCATCGCCCAGATCGAACTGTTCACCCAGACCGACAGGTACGAGCCCGGACAGGTCTATGTGCTGCCCAAGCACCTCGACGAAAAAGTCGCGCGCCTGCACCTGAAGAAGGTCGGCGCGATGCTCACCGAGCTGACCGATGAGCAGGCCGCGTACATCGGCGTGAACAAGGCCGGTCCCTACAAGCCCGACACCTACCGGTATTGACCCGGGACCCCGGACCGCCGGGACGGCGGTCTTCAAAGCCCCGCGTCCCGACGGCGGGACCGTCGTGGCTGGGCGAGCCGGAGCGACCCGATGCGTGCTGATCAATTGCTTGTGCAACGCGGCCTCGCGCCCACCCGTTCCGCCGCTCAACGGCTGATCGAGGCGGGTGCGGTGCGCTGGCTGGGCCCCGCGGGCTGGGACCGGCCACGCAAGGCCGGCGAAGAGGTGCCGAACGGCTGCCGGATCGAGGTCACCGACGACGCGGAGCTGCGCTTCGTCTCGCGCGGCGGCCTCAAGCTGGACGCCGCGCTCACGCAGACCGGGATCTCGGTGGCGGGCGCGCGCTGTCTCGATGTCGGCCAGAGCACCGGTGGGTTCACCGACGTGCTGCTCCAGCGGGGCGCTGCGCACGTGGTCGGCATCGATGTCGGGCGGGGGCAATTGAGCCCGCAGCTGGCGGGTGATCCGCGGGTGACGAGCCACGAGGGCCTGAATGCACGCGATCCCACCGGTTCGGCGTTCGAGCTGGCGAAGCCGCGGCACTCGTTCGAAGTCGTGGTGGCCGACCTGTCGTTCATCTCGCTGACCCTGGTGTTGCCGACCCTGGCCGCCTGGCTCGCTCCGCGCGGCAACGCGTTGTTGCTGGTCAAGCCGCAGTTCGAGTTGCAGCCGGCCGATATCGGCAAGGGCGGCCTGGTCAAGGAGGCGGCGGCCTACCCACGCGTCGAATCGCGCATCCGCGCGGCTTGCGCCGACCACGCGCTCGCCGTTCGTGACTATTTCGCCAGCACCACCCCCGGTGGTGACGGCAACCGAGAATTTTTCGTGTGGGCCGTCCCGCGCGCGGAGGAAGCACCCCAGTGAGCCCGACCATCCCCCCGATCAGCCTCGAGTTCTTCCCGCCCAAAACCCCCGAGGGCGTCACCAGGCTCGCCGCGGTTCGCCAGCAGCTCTACGCGCTCCGCCCGGAATTCTGCTCGGTCACCTACGGCGCCGGCGGTTCGACGCAAGAGGGAACCTTCGCCGCGGTGCGTGCGATCCTGGAAGAAGGCGTTCAAGCCGCGCCGCACTTCTCGTGCATCGGGGCGAGCCGGGCGTCGATCCGAGAGCAACTCGCGCAGTTTCGGGCCCATGGCATACGCCGACTGGTGGCGCTGCGCGGCGACCTGCCGAGCGGCTACGGCGGCAGCAACGGCGACTTCCACTACGCCAGCGACCTGGTCGCATTCATTCGCACCGAGACCGGCGACGCGTTCCACATCGAAGTGGCGGCCTACCCGGAAATGCATCCCCAGGCCCGCTCGCCGCAAGCCGACCTGCAGGCCTACGTGGCCAAGGTCCGCGCCGGCGCCAGCTCGGCGCTGACCCAGATGCTCTTCAATGCCGATGCGTATTTCCGCTTCGTCGACGAATCCGCCGCCATGGGGGCCATGGTTCCGGTGGTGCCCGGCATCATGCCCATCACCAACGCCAGCGGCATCATTCGCTTCGCCGACAGCTGCGGCGCCGACATGCCCCGGTGGATTCGGCTGCGACTCCAGGGGTATGGCGACGACACCGAATCGATCAAGGCCTTCGGGCTCGACGTGGTGGCCACGCTCTGCGAGCGGCTGCGCGATGGGGGCGCGCCCGGGCTGCACTTCTACACCATGAACCAGAGCGCGGCGACGCTGGAGCTGGTGCGTCGGTTGGGCTGAGGGCACCCTGCCTCGGCGGGGGCCGGGAGCTGGCGCGCAGGGGAGCCTGTCCGTCTTGATTCGTGGATCCAGACCCTTGCACCAGTTTGATCAGGGCGCCGCTGACTTGGAAGTCGGAGCCGCCGCCTTCGAAGGCTGGGTGCCGTCGGACTTGTGACGCTTTCTGCCACTTGCCGTCTTTCTGACTTGTTTGGCGGGAATGGTTCTCTTGCCTACGCGCTTCTTTTTTGCCAGTGCCATGTCCAGTCCTTTGAGTGAAGGAGCCGAGGATACAGCGGGTGCATTGCCTGCATCAGCGAGCGTGCAGGGACGGCAACGTCAGGGCCGCTGCCACATCGCACCGTCTTCGGTCAGCATCGCATCCAGCGGCCGATCGGCCGGCCCCGCGCGCAGCAGCGGCAAAAAGCCGAGTGCGAACGCGACACCGACCGACACCGGTGCCCGTTGCAGGGAACCCAGCGTGCGGTCGAAGAACCCGCCGCCATATCCCAGGCGGACGCCGCCCGGACCGAATCCGAGGCAGGGCACGACCAGGATGTCGGGTTCGAATTCTTCGGTGTCCTTGGGCTTGGGGATGTCGTAGGCGTCGTGTTCCATCGGGCAGCCGGGGTACCACACGTGAAAGCGCAGCTGGCCGGTCGCGCGGTCCTTGACGGGCAGTCCGATGCGGCGTGACACGCCCTCGGGTGCGCCTTCGGTCCATCGGTAGAGGGCGGGGAGCGGATCGAACTCGCCCTTGATCGGCCAATAGGCGCCGATCGACGTTTCGGGTCGACTGATCAGCCAGACCCTCAGGGCGTTTTGCAGCTGGACCGAACGCTCCAGGCGGTCGGTGAGCGCGAGGCGCGCCTTGATCAGCTTCTTGCGCAGGGCATCGCGATCGGACGCGTCGATTGGCTGCATGCGGGCTCCCACGTTGGTTGGCGCGGTGCCATTGTGCAAGACCGCCGGCGTCCCTCTGCCGGACGGCCGGGTGGTCGGGCTCGCCTCCCCGGCGAGCCCCTTCCCGAGGCGCTACTTCGCGGTACGGGTCGATGCCAGCGAGTCACAGGAAATGGAGCCCGTCGCGCCTGCGGCCGCGCGTCGGGCCAGGGCGTCCAGCCCTGCCGCCGTGACCGTAGCGAGTGCCGCGACCAGCCGCAAGGGCGCTTCGAACACGGCCCCGGCCAGGGTGCGGCGCCGGGGGTTCCAGCGCACGGTGATCGACTCGCCGGTGCGCAGCGACTCGATCACGGCGTTGTCGTCGACGCCGAGCCGGGTCCGCTGCCCCGGCTCGAGGATGTGGTCGCCCAGATCCCCGTCACGGGTCAGCCAGACGCGCCCTTCGACGACGGTCAGCTCGCCACCCAGGCGACCGAGGTGCCGAGCCGCGCCCGCTTCAAGGCGGAAGGCGTGCCGTTTGGTTTGCGCATTCATCATGAATCTCCTGGTTGCAGATCGTATGATCGTCCCTTGCTCCCGGACAATCCAATGAAACTCATGCCGTCAACTCATGCGTTTTTGATATGAATGCGGGGCGCCGACGTCCCCTGTCGCTGGCCCATCTTCGGGCCTTCGAGGCGGTGGCTCGCCGCGCCAGCTTCAGCGCCGCGGCAGAAGAGCTGTTCGTGACCCAATCGGCCGTCAGCCGCCAGATCAAGGCCCTGGAGGAAGAGCTCGGCGCCTCGCTGTTCACGCGTGGAACGCGCCACGTGGAGACCACCCAGAGCGGCCTGCTCCTGCGGCGCGCGGTCGAATCGGGTTTGGCGTCGATCGATGCGAGCGTGCGACAAATCCGCTCCAGCGGATCTCGGCGGCGCGTCAGTGTCACCACCTTCGCGTCGTTCGGCTCGCTCTGGTTGCTGCCCCGCATCGAAGCCTTTCAGCGCGACCACCCCGACATCGACATACGGGTCTCGGCGGCCGACGCGATGTCCGACCTGGATGACCCCGAACTCGACCTGGCCCTGCGTTATTGCAGCCCGGCCCAGGCACCCGCCGATGCGATCCGTTTGTTCGGCGAAGTGGTGACCCCGGTGGTCAGCCGTTCGCTGCTGGAGCAGATCAAGCGGGGCCTGGCGCCTCCACTTTCGACCCCCGCCGACCTCGCGCGCCACACCCTGGCGGAAGAAGACGACACCCGCGCCGGTACCCAGTGGCTCAGCTGGGGGCACTGGCTGGCGCAACATGGCCACCCTGGGCTCGAGCCGAAGCGCTGGCTCTACCTCAACTTCACCTACCAGCAGGTGCAAGCCGCGCTCGCCGGGCACGGTGTCGCGCTCGCCCGGATCGCGTTGGTGTTCGAAGCGTTGCAGCGTGGCGAACTGGTCGAGCCGTTCGGTATCGAAGGCCGGACCGACAGTCCCTACCTCTACTGGCTGGTGGTCGCCGCGCACAGTCGCAAGCGGCCCGAAGTCGTGCAGTTTTGCGACTGGGTGTTGGCTCAGGCCCGCGACACCCGCAACGCGCTCGGTGAGACCGACCCGGCGGACACCTGACGCCGGCCCGTTCCACCCTGCTCAGATCACGCCGTCCTCGGTGACCACCAAGGACATCGGCAGATCATGCCCCTCGGCCCTGAAATCTCCGGAGGCGACCCGGGCGATCTGCCAGGCGACCCCGACCGCCGTGACGCCGGGATGGGCAGCCAGCCAGCGGTCGAAATAACCGCCACCGTAGCCCAGTCGGTGGCCCTGCGGCGTGAAGCCGACGCACGGCACCAGCACGACGTCGGGCAGGACCTGGGCCGCCGCGCTGGCCGGGATGCCGCATTCGTCGGTGGCGTCGGGAACGCCGCCTCGCCACGCGCGATAGTGCATTCGGGCCGGGTCGCGATGCGCGTAGGGCAAGGCCGCTGAGCCCGCGGCGACGAACCGGGCCACGGCGAGTCCGTCCACGACGTTGAATTCTCCGCGTTGTGGCCAGTAGACTCCCAGCAACTCGGGCTCCAACTCGCTCAGAACCGTGTTCAGATGGCGGTCCAGCGCCACCGCCGCCGGCGTGTACGCGGGGCTGGAGACGAAACGTTCGCGTTGGGCCAGCAAAGAATGGCGCAAGGCCTGCCGCGATGGACCCGCTGCGCTGGAAATCAAGATGACCCCGTGATGAAGTCGAACCGCCTGCCTGACATCGGAACAGTATACGGAGGTGGCCCCTGGCGGCCCTTGCTCCTGGTGGTGTTGGCGCTTGCCATGTGGCTGCCGCCGGCGCCGGTCGCGCGCGCGCAAGGCGCCGAGCAGGTGATCGTCGACGCGCGCGACGCCTTGCGCCGCAAAGACAGGGTCCGCCTGCTGGCACTGCGCGACCTGGCTGTGCAAACCCATTCGCCGCTCGCGATGTGGCCGGATTATTGGGAACTCTCGAACCGGATCGGTGAGGTCCAGCAACCCGAGGTCGACCAGTTCGTGGCCCGATGGCCCGGCACCTATGTGGAGGACCGGCTGCGCAACGACTGGCTGCTCGAACTCGGCAAGCGCCGCGACTGGGAACATTTTGCGCTCGAGTACCCCCGATTTCGCATGAACGACGACCGCGAGGTCACTTGCTATGCACTGTGGCTCGATCAACAGGCCGGCAAGGACGTGGCCGCCGCAGCCCGCGCCGCCTGGCTGGCCCAGCGCGACGCCGACGATGGCTGCGCGGCCATGGCGGCGGGTCTCTATGACGCCGGCGTGTTCAAGGCCGCGGACGCCTGGTTCAAAGCGCGGCGCGCCGTCGATGCCGGGCGGCTGCGCACGGCGCGCCAGGCCGCCGCTCTGGTCGGTCCCGAGACCGGGGCCGCGATGGCCGAGCTGATGGACAACCCGGCGCGCTATCTCGCCCGAAGCGCCGCTGCGTCCAGCCGCAACGGCGCCGAGTTGAGCACGCTGGCGCTGATGCGTGTGGCCGCCGCCGACCCCGACGCGGCGGCCACGCAGCTCACCGACAGGTGGGACCGCCTGCTGCCACCGGACTTGTCGGCGTGGGCCTGGGCCAGCGCAGCCAAGCAGGCAGCGCTCAAACTACAGCCCGAAGCGCCTGACTACTTCCGCCGCGCCACCGAGCGCCAATCGAAGGCAGGGCGCGAAATCGACTGGTCGGACGACATGCTGGCCTGGCAGGCACGGGCCGCATTGCGCGCCGACAATGGCAAGGCGCGCTGGAAGCAGGTTCTGCAAGCGATCGAGGCCATGAACGAGCCGGCGCAGCGCGACCCCGCATGGGTGTACTGGAAAGCGCGCGCGTTGCTGGCGATCGCACCCGGTTCGGACAACGCGGACGGACTGCGCGGCGCCGCTCGCGACCAATTGGGCAGCATCGCGCGCGAACTGAGCTTCTACGGGACGCTGGCGGCCGAGACACTCGGACAGCCGGTCTTCCAGCCACCGCGACCCTTGCCACCGACCGCCGAGGAACAAGCGGCCGTGCTGAACCAGCCCGGCTTCGGCCGCGCCTTGAGACTGATCGAGATCGGCCTGCGCAGCGAGGGCGTTCGAGAATGGAACTACTCGATCCGCGGAATGGGCGATCGCGAACTGCTCGCGGCCGCGCAGCTCGCCTGCGACCACCAGGTCTGGGACCGCTGCATCAACACCAGCGATCGCACCCAGGCCGAAATCGATCTGACGCAGCGTTTTCCCACGCCCTTGCGGCGCGAGGTGGTCGCCCAGGCGAGCGGCATCGGACTCGACCCGGCCTACGTCTACGGACTGATCCGGCAGGAATCCCGCTTCGTGATGGACGCGCGTTCGAGCGTGGGCGCGTCGGGTCTCATGCAGATCATGCCGGCCACCGCGCGTTGGACCGCGAAGCGGATCGGTTTGGACTTTTCGAACGAAGAACTCACCGACCGCGACACCAACCTGAAGATCGGCACCCGCTATCTCAAGCTCGTGCTCGACGATTTCGGTGGTTCGCAAGCGCTCGCCGCGGCGGCCTACAACGCCGGCCCCGGGCGGCCGCGCCGGTGGCGCGAAGGGCCGGTACTGGAGCCGGCGATCTGGGCCGAGAACGTGCCGATCGCCGAGACCCGGGACTATGTGAAGAAGGTGCTGAGCAATGCCACCTACTATGCAGCGCAACTCGGGATGACCGCTCCCTCCCTCACCCAACGGCTCGGCCGGCCGATCGCGCCGGCGGGCCAGGACAATCCGTTGGACCGGGAGTTGCCGTAGGGAGGCCAAGCGGGCGTGTGACCTCGCGCGGCCGGGGGCGAGCGGCGCGCATGAATCGGATGCTGATTTCTCATCCGTTGCTTCGGTCCCTTCGCTAGCATGACGGTTGCTCTTCTTTCGAGGTCGTCGTGATGCAGCTCTACATTGGCAACAAGAACTATTCGTCCTGGTCCATGCGGCCGTGGGTGCTGATGAAGCAGGCGGGGATCCCCTTCGAGGAGGTCATGGTCCCCTTCGACGACGCCCCGGATCCGTCGCCTTTCAAGGTCGCGGTGGCGCGGGTCAGTCCGGTCGGTCGCGTGCCGGTGCTGGTTCACGACGGCCTGTCGATCTGGGATTCGCTGGCCATTGCCGAGACCCTGGCCGAGACCTTTCCCGACCGGGCCCTGTGGCCGGCGCAATGGCGTGCCCGAGCGCGGGCGCGCAGCGTGTGCGCCGAAATGCATGCCGGCTTCGGTGCGATACGGACCCACCTGAGCATGAACATCGAGGCCGAGCTCCCCGAGGTCGGGGCCCGGCTGCTCGCTGAACATCCGCCGCTGCGGGCCGACATCGCGCGCCTGGTCGACATGTGGGCCGAGCTGCTCGAGCAGCATGGGGGCCCCTTGCTCTTCGGTGATTTTTCGGTCGCCGACGCCTTCTTCGCGCCGGTCGTGACGCGCTTGCGCACCTATGCGATAGCCGTGCCGGAGCCCATCGGTGCCTATTGCGATCGCGTCGTCGCGCTGCCGGGGGTCGCGGCCTGGATCGACGGCGCACTGGCGGAGAAGAATTTCCTCCAGTTCGAAGAGGCCTACCGCACCCACCGCTGAGCGCCGAACCGGCATGCCACACTGGGGGCATGGAACGCTATCTGGTAGGTGGCGCGGTGCGCGACGCGCTGTTGGGGCGGCCCGGCGGGGACCGTGACTGGGTCGTCGTGGGGTCGAGCGTGCGCGACATGCTCGACGCAGGCTACTTGCAAGTGGGCCGCGATTTTCCGGTGTTCCTGCATCCGCAGACCCGCGAAGAACATGCCCTGGCGCGCACCGAGCGCAAGACCGCTGCCGGCTACCATGGCTTCGAGGTCCATGCCGACCCCTCGGTGACGCTCGAGCAGGATCTCCAGCGCCGCGACCTCACCATCAACGCCATCGCGCAGGACGAGGCCGGCCGCCTGATCGACCCCTGGGGGGGGCAGCGCGACCTGGATGCGCGTCTCTTGCGGCACGTGTCGCCGGCGTTCGCCGAGGACCCGGTGCGCATCTTGCGAATCGCCCGCTTCGCCGCCCGTTTCGGCGACTTCTCGGTCGCCCCGGAAACAATGGCCCTGATGCGCCGCATGGTGGCCGCAGGCGAAGTCGAGGCCCTGGTGCCCGAGCGCGTCTGGCAAGAGCTCGCGCGGGGTCTGATGGAGACGCACCCCGCGCGTCTGTTCGAGGTGCTGCGCGAATGCGGCGCGCTGGCCCGGCTGTTGCCCGAGGTCGATCGGCTCTGGGGCGTGCCGCAGCGTGCCGACTATCACCCCGAAGTCGATACCGGGGTGCATTTGATGATGGTGCTCGACATGGCGGTCCGGCTCGGCGCCGACCTGCCCGTACGTTTCGCATGCCTCGGTCACGACCTCGGCAAGGGGACGACGCCGCCCGGCATCCTGCCGCGGCACCTCGGCCACGAAGCGCGCAGCGTGGCCCTGGTGCGCGAACTCAGCGAGCGGTTGCGGGTTCCCGTCGCCTGCAGCGAACTGGCCGCCGTGGTCGCCCGCGAACATGGCAACGTGCATCGCAGCGACGCGTTCGGCGCATCGGCGCTGCTGCGCCTGATCGAACGCTGCGACGCGATCCGCCGCCCGGACCGATTCGCGCAACTGCTGCTGGCCTGCGAATGCGATGCGCGCGGCCGCGGCGGTGGCCTGGCC
>JALYHO010000207.1 GCA_030776545.1 Pseudomonadota bacterium
GACCTTGGGAACCTCCGGCGTCGGGACGGGCGGGGGCGGCTCGGCGGCGCGGGGCGCAGCGGCTTGAGGGGTGGCCGACCACAACTCGGCCGCGACCGTCGCCGGCTCGTCGCTGCGCCAGTCGACCCCGTACCAGAGGCCGAGGACCAGCAGCAGGTGCGCCACGACCGCCAGCGCCAGCGCCTGCCCCCGCACCTTGGGTTGGCGCGGCATGAACGGATCGCGGGTGGTCGCGAGGGCGGCGGCGGTGTCCATGGGCTCGACGGGCAGCGTCAGTTCGTGCCGTTCTTGACCGAGAGGCCGACCCGTTGAACGCCGGCGCGCTGCAGCGTGTCCATCACCTTCACGACGGTCTCGTACTTGACGCCCCGGTCGGCCGAGATGACCACCGGCGTGGACGAGTCGCCGGCCTGGCGATCCTTCACCTGCGCCGCGAGGTCGCGCAGCGCGACCGGCGAACCGTCCTGGCCATCGACCCGCAACTTGACCTTGTCGTCGCTTGCGATCACCAGTTCGATCACGTGGTCCGGACGCTTCGAACTCTTGCCCACGCTCGGCAGGTCGACCACGCCGGTCGTGATCAGCGGGGCGGTGACCATGAAGATGATCAGCAGCACCAGCATCACGTCGATGAAGGGGACCATGTTGATCTCGTTGATCGTGCGGCGCCGGGAGCCGCTCCCGCGATGGCTGACGGCGGGCATCTCAGGGATGCGCCGGGGTGCCGGCGTTGCGCTGCAAAATGTTGGAGAACTCTTCGATGAAGGTCTCGAGCTGGATCGCGATGCGGTCGATGTCGCGTGCGAAGCGGTTGTAGGCGATCACGGCGGGGATGGCGGAGAACAGCCCGATGGCGGTGGCGACCAGCGCCTCGGCGATGCCCGGGGCGACCGTGGCGAGGGTGACCTGAGTCATGTTCGAGAGGCCGACGAAAGCGTGCATGATGCCCCACACGGTGCCGAAAAGTCCGACATAGGGCGACACCGAGCCGACGGTCGCGAGGAACGACAGATGGGCCTCGATCGCGTCGAGCTCGCGCTGGAAGCTCGCGCGCATCGCGCGGCGAGCGCCGTCGAGCAGCGCGCCGGCGTCGCTGACGCGGCGTTCCCGCAATTTCATGAATTCCCGCATGCCCGAGGCGAAGATCCGTTCCATCGGCGAACCGTCGGTGCGCTTGACGGCATCGGCATAGAGCTCGTTGATGTTCTTGCCGGCCCAGAAGTCGCGCTCGAAGACCTCGTTGGCGCTGCGTATGCGCCTGAGGCCGAACAGCTTGCCGAAGATGACGGTCCAGCTCGCGAGCGAGGCGATCATGAGGCCCGCCATGACGAGCTGAACGACGAGACTCGCCTGGGTGACGAGCGTGAAGATCGAGAAGTCTTGGTTCATCCGATGCTCGGGGTAAGGGAGGGAAAGAGGGAAAGGAGGATGGCGTCCGGGATGCGCCGGGGCCGAAAGGTCGCGGCGTCGACGCAGCCGATGCGTATCGTGCCTTCGGCCAGCAGTTCGTCGGCACCGCGCCGCGCCTGCTGCGCGATCGTCATCTGCGCCCGCCCGGCGTGGCGAACGTCGACGCTCACCTGCAATAGATCGTCGAGCCGGGCCGGTCGAAGATAGCGCAGCGACGTCTCGGTGACGACGAACACCGCTCCGGTCGCGATCCGCATGTGCTCCTGCTGATGGCCGAGCGAGCGCAGCCATTCGGTCCGCGCGCGCTCGAAAAATTTCAGGTAATTGGCGTAGAACACGACGCCTCCAGCGTCGGTGTCCTCCCAGTAGACGCGTACGGGGAGCCGAAACAGCGAGGAGGTTTGCGAGGACTCGGACATGCCGCCCGGATTATCTCAGTGAGCGCGCGCGCCGCGCCGTGGTTCGTCGCATCGGGTCAAGTCGGCCTGCGCCCGGGGGCAAGGTCGGCCAGGGAACGTTCGAAAACATGGTCGGTCGATGTGTCCTCGACCCGCGTCGCCACATGGACGAATTCCAGCCGTCGAACCACGGCGATGGAGGCGGCGTTGCGCGTGTCGATTTGGGCGCTGACCCGGTCGATGTCGCCGCGCCGGCCGAGTTCGGCCATCAGCCAGCCGAGCGCTTCGGTCGCATATCCCTGCCCCCGATGCGCGCTGGACAGGACATAGCCGACCTCGGCCACGCGTTCGGCCGGCACCAGCGTGGCCTGGACGTAGCCCACGGGGACGGACGAATCGCCCAGGAACAGGATGAAATTCCACCAGATTTCGCGCGGCGAGGGCGAGCCGGCGGCCTGGCGCCGGTAACGTGCGGCCAAGGCTTCGAGCGAGCGGGGGTGGGTGTCCGGGATGTACTGGTAGAGGCGCTCGTCGTCCAGCAGCGGCAGCATGGCGGCGGCGTGCGACTCGGCCAGCGGTTCCAGGCGCAGCCGGTCGGTCCGGGTCGTCATGGTCACGCCTTCGGGCCGGGAGTTCGGCAGGTGCAGCGGTGCAGCACCACGTCAGAGCGCGGCGCGCAGCCGCTCGACCGCCACGTGCAGATCGGCCATCGAACTCGCATACGAGAACCGGACGAAGCGTTCGCTACCGACGAAGCCGAAATCTCGCCCCGGCGTGATCGCCACATGGGCGCGGCGCATCACCTCGAAGCAAAAGGTCCAGCTGTCGGCATGGTGCGCGCTGCAGTCGGCCCAGGCGTAGAACGCGCCGTCGGGGACGACCGGCACGGTCAGTCCGAGGCTGTTCAGGGCGGGCAGGAGGAAGTCGCGGCGTGCCTTGAACTCGGCTCGACGGCGCTCGTACTCGGCGATCGACTCCGGCTCGAAACACGCCAGCGCCGCATGTTGCGCGACGGTCGACGGGCAGATGTAGAGGTTTTGCGCGAGCTTTTCGACCGGCGCCGCCAGGGCCTCGGGGACCACCAGCCAGCCGAGCCGCCAGCCGGTCATCGAGAAATATTTCGAGAAGCTGTTGACCGAGACGATGTCGTCGCCGTGGGCGAGCGCGCTGTGGCCGTATCGGGCATCGAAACTCAGGCCCAGGTAGATTTCGTCGACGATGGTGAAGCCCCCGCGAGCCCGCACGGCGGTGACGATGCGACCCATCTCCTCGGGGTCGATCGAGGTCCCGGTGGGGTTGGACGGGGAGGCGAGCAGCACCCCGCGGGTGTGCGACGACCAGGCGTTCTCGACGCTGGTCGCGCTGAGCTGGAAACGCTCGCCCGCGCTCGCGGGCAAGAGCACCGGGCGCCCTTCCGCGGCGGCCACGAAGTGCCGGTTGCAGGGATAGCTCGGGTCCGGCAGCAGCACCTCGTCGTCGCGGTCGACCAGGGCCAGACAGGCCAGCTGCAGAGCGGCGGAGGCGCCCGCGGTGACGACGATGCGGCGTGGCGCGATCTCGAGCCCGAAACGCTCTCGGTACCAAGCCGAGATGCGTTCGCGCAGCGCTGGCAAGCCCGCGGCTTCGGTGTACTGGGTTCGCCCGGAGTGCAGCGCGCGCACGGCAGCCTCCTGCACCAGCGGCGGCGCCGTGAAGTCGGGCTCACCGATGTTCAGGAAGACCATCGGGCGCTCGGTGCAGGCGGCGCTGCGCGCGACCTCGGCGGCGGCCTTGCCGAATTCCATCACGTAGAAGGGCTCGATGTGCTCGAGCCGGTTCGCCAGGCGCATCGGGAGCGACCTCACCCGGGAGGCCGACGCGCGGCGCGGGCCGCGTCGACCTCGATCCGACGCAACTCGCCCGCGGCCTGATCGAGCACGCCATTGACGTACTTGTGGCCGTCGGTGCCGCCGTAGCTCTTGGCCAGCTCCACGGCCTCGTTGATCGCCACCTTGTAGGGGATCTCGATGCAATGGGTCAATTCGTGCACGCCGATCATCAGCACGGCATGCTCGATCGGCGAGAGCTGGCTGGTCTTGCGGTCGACATGGCGAACGAGCACCGCATCGATCGCCGGGGCTTCCTCGATGCAGCCATGCAGCAAGGCGTCGAAGTGGACCGCGTCGCATTTGTCGAAGCCGTCCTGTTCGCGCATGTGGGCGTCGATCACGCCGGCTTCGGTTCCGGAAACGAGCCACTCATAGAGACCCTGCAACGCCAGTTCGCGGCTGCGACGCCGGGCCGACTTGGGTTTGGGGTGCCTGGCCGGTGCTTTGCCCTGCGTGGCGGGCGCGGGGGGTCGCTTGCGCGCGGTCTCGTCGGGGGACGTCACGTGAGCGCCTCCAGGAGATTGGCCATCTCGAGGGCCACGCGTGCCGCCGCGCGGCCTTTTTCGTCGGTCCGGGCCCAGGCTTGCTCGGTGGATTCGACCGTGAGGATGGCGTTGGCGATCGGAATGCCGTGGTCCAGAGCCACCCGCGTCACCGCCGCGCCGCTTTCGTTGGCGACCAGTTCGAAGTGATAGGTTTCGCCGCGGATGATGCAGCCGAGCGCGATCAGGGCGTCGTACGACTCGGTCCGGGCGAGCGCATCGAGGGCGGTCGCGATTTCGAGCGCGCCGGGCACGGTCACGTGTCGGATGCGCTCGGCGTCGACGTCGAGTTCGAGCAGTTCCGCCACGCACTGTTCGGCCAGGCGATCGGTGATCGCGGTGTTGAACCGCGCCTGGACGATGCCGATGCGCATGCCCTGGCCGTCGGGCGGGGCCTGCAGGCCGCCGCCGCGGGAAGAGGTGAGTTCAGCGTCTTGCATGGGGTGAGGTGTCCTGGTCAGTCGCCCGCGGCAACGAAGCCGGTCACTTCGAGACCGTACCCGGTCATGCTCGGCATACGTCGCGGGCTGCCCAGCAGCTTCATGCGCACGATGCCCAGTTCGCGCAGGATTTGCGCACCGATGCCGTAGGTGCGCAAATCCATCTGCGAGGTGCTCCGCGGCGCCGCGTCGCGGGGTCGGGGCAGCAGGTGCGGGACCAGCGCCGCCACGTCTTCACCGCAGTTGAGCAGCAACGCCGCGCCGCGCGGGCTGGACTGGAGCATGGCGAGAGCTTTGGGCAGCGGCCAGGAATGCTGGCAGTCGCTGCCCACGTCGAGCAGGTCCATCACCGAGAGGGGCTCGTGCACCCGCACCAGGACTTCGTCCGCGGGGCTCCACCGTCCGTGGGTCAGAGCCAGGTGAACGCCGCCGGTGCGGTCACGAAAGGCGCTGCACTCGAATTCGCCCTGTGCCGTCGACAACGGTCGCCGGGCGACACGCTCGATCAGGCTTTCATGGCGGCTGCGATGCTCGATGAGGTCGGCGATGGTGCCGATCTTGAGCCCATGCTGGTCGGCGAATTCGATCAGATCGGGCAACCGCGCCATCGTGCCGTCGTCCTTCATCACCTCGCAGATCACCGCGGCGGGCACCAGGCCGGCCATCGCGGCCAGGTCGCAGCCGGCCTCGGTGTGGCCAGCGCGCATCAGTACCCCGCCTTCCTGGGCGCGCAGCGGGAACACGTGGCCGGGCTGCACCAGGTCGCTGGGCTGCGCGTCGCGGGCGACCGCGACCTGGATCGTGCGCGCCCGGTCGGCGGCCGAAATGCCGGTCTCCACGCCAGTCGCGGCCTCGATGGAGACCGTGAACGCAGTCCCGTGGCGGGTCCGGTTGTGCGCCGTCATGGAGTGGAGTTGCAAGCGGTCGCACCGTTCCGGCGTCAGGGTCAGGCAGATCAGGCCGCGTCCGAAACGCGCCATGAAGTTGATCGCTTCGGGGCTCACATGCTCGGCGGCGATTACCAGGTCGCCCTCGTTTTCGCGGTCTTCCTCGTCGACGAGGATGATCATGCGGCCCGCTGCCAGCTCGGCAACCAGCTCGGGGGTAGGGGAAATTGCCATGGCGCAATTGTAGGTGGCCGCGCCGCGGCACGAGCCTGGAGCGCCCCTGGACCGAGCTCAGGCGGGCTTGGGCGCAGTCAGCATGCGCTCGACGTAGCGCGCGATCAGGTCGATCTCGAGGTTGACCTGGCGCCCCGCGGCGAGCCCTCCGAGCGTGGTGTTCTCGAGGGTGTGGGGAATGAGGTTGATGCTGAGCTCGCAGCGGCCGCCGGGCTGGTCGGCGACGCGGTTGACCGTGAGGCTGACGCCGTTGACGGTGATCGAGCCTTTGTAGGCGATGAAGCGCGCCAGGTTCGCAGGCGCCTCGATGCGCAGCTCCCACGACTCGCCGACGCGGGCGAAATGGGTCACCGTCCCGATGCCGTCGACGTGCCCGGTGACGAGATGACCGCCGAGCCGCTCGTCGGCGCGGGTCGCCTTCTCGAGGTTGACCGGGCCGAGCTCGGCCAGGCCCGCGGTCTTGTCCAGGCTTTCGGCCGAGATGTCGACCGTGAAGCGGTTCGTCGACGGGTCCAGCGACGTGACCGTCATGCAGGCGCCATTGAGCGCGATGCTGTCGCCCAGCTGCGCATCGTCCAGGTAGCTGCGCGGCGCCTCGACCGTCAATTGCAGTCCGTGGCCGGAGCCGCTGCCGAGCGAGCGCATGGTGGTGATGCGGCCGATGCCGCTGACGATGCCGGTGAACATCAGGCGATTCTCGCAGGTCGGGCCCGCAGGCGCAGGTCGTCGCCGACCGGGTCGATCCCGACGAAGCGCAGCGCCACGCCGTCCTGCAAGCGGCTCAAGGGTCCGAACGCCGCCAGTTCGCGGCCCGTGCCCAGGAGCGTGGGTGCCATGTAGATCAGGTATTCGTCGACCAGGCCCTCGCGCACGAAAGAGCCATTGAGCTTGTGGCCGGCCTCCACGTGCAGCTCGTTGATGCCGCGTCGGGCCAGTTCGGCGAGCATGGCCGGCAGGTCGACCTTGGCCGCAGGGCCGGGCGCCAGGACGATTTCGGCACCACGCGAGAGCAGGGCGGGGCGGCGCGCCGGATCGGGCGCGGCGGCGAACACCAACACCTGTCCGGGCGCATCGAGAATGCGCGAGGCGGGTGGGGTGTCCAGACGCGAATCGACGATCACGCGCAACGGCTGGCGGGCGGTTTCCACCAACCGGACGTCCAGCCGCGGGTTGTCGTCGAGCACCGTGCCGACCCCCGTCAGGATCGCGCCGGCGCGCCTGCGCCAGGCATGGCCGTCGGCACGCGCGGCAGCGCCGGTGATCCATTGGCTCGCGCCATTGTCGAGCGCGGTGCGCCCGTCGAGCGAGATCGCCGCCTTGAGGCGCACCCACGGCCGTCCGCGTTCGACGCGAGAGAAGTAGCCGAGGTTCAGTTCGCGCGCCGCCTCCGCCAGTTCACCTTCCTCGACCTCGACTCCGGCGGCCCGGAGCCGGGCCGCGCCCTGGCCGGCGACCCGCACAAACGGGTCCTGCAAAGACATCACGACCTTGGCGACGCCGGCCGCGATCAACGCGTCGCAGCAAGGGGGCGTGCGGCCGTGGTGAGCGCACGGCTCGAGCG
>JALYHO010000208.1 GCA_030776545.1 Pseudomonadota bacterium
GCTCATCGCCGCGGCCGCCCGGCACCGCCAGCGGCTGGGCGGGGCGATGCGCCAGAACGGCATCTTCGCCGCGGCCGCCCTCCACGGCCTGGATCACCACGTGGCGCGGCTCTCCGAGGACCATGCCAACGCGCGGCGTTTCGCCGAGATGCTCGCCGCCGGTGCGCCCGTCGAGCTCGACCTGGCCACGGTGCAGACAAACATCGTGGTCTTTCACCTGCCCGTGGCGGTGCCGTTCGATGCCGCCGCACTCAGCGCCCTGGCTCGCGACCGCGGCGTTCTGGTCAATGCATTCGGAGCGCGCACGGTGCGTGCGGTGACCCACCTGGACGTGACGAGCGCCGAGGTCGAGCAGGCGGCGCGGGTTTTGGTCGAGCTGCTGGGGGGATAGGCTTTCAGCGGAGCGGGTGGAAGCACGTTCAGGGTGGACCGGGGCCGACTCCGCGACGAAATACCGTTCGGGCTGAGCTGGTCGACGCCTGCGTGCCCGGTCAAGGGCCCTTCGACGAGCTCAGGGCGAACGGGGGGACGGGGACACGGACGCACGCCGGTTCACGAGCCCGTCGACACACGTCAGCCCGGACGTTGACTCGCCGCCCGTGCCGCCGCGGCGGCGCGCAGGGCCTTGAGCTTTTCGCGTGGATCTTCTTTCGCGGTCACCTCGTCGAGCTTCATCTCGCCCACGAACCGGCTGGGCACGCCCGCCACATGGTCGCGACCGCGCTTGCGGCGCCTGAGCACGCTGACGCCGAGCGTGAGGCGGGCGCGCGTGATGCCGACGTACATGAGGCGGCGCTCTTCCTCCAGGCGCTCGGCGGTCATGTCGTCGTCCTCGCTGCGAAAAGGCAGCAAGCCTTCGTTGACACCGGCCAGCACCACATGCGGCCACTCCAGGCCTTTGGCGGCATGCAAGGTCGACAGCGTGACGACGTTCTGGTCGTCGCCGCGCTCGGCCAGGCTGATGATCACGGAAATGGTCTGCGCCACGTCGATCACGCTCTTGCGCTCGGTCTCGACCGACACCCCGCCGTCGTTTTCCAATTCGCCGCCGCAGCGCTTGGCGATCCAGTCGACGAAGTCGAGCACATTGCTCCAGCGCGCCGCGGCGAGCTTTTCGCTGTCCTCGCCCTCTTGCAAATGCTTTTCGTAGTCCAGATCCCTGAGCCAGCCCAACAGCAGGACTTTCGCATCTTCGGCACCGACGGTGTGGCGCGCGCGATATTCGAAATCGCCCACGTAGCGGCCGAATTCATGCAAGGAGCCGAGCGCCCGCGGGCTCAGCACGGACCCCAGGCTGTCGGCGAACAGCGCCTCGTACAGGCTGGTCTTCCAGCGGCCGGCGAATTCGCCCAGGCTTGCCAGCGTCTGGTGGCCGATGCCGCGCTTCGGGGTGGTGACGGCGCGCAAAAAAGCCGGGTCGTCGTCGTTATTGACGATCAGGCGCAGCCAGGCACACAGGTCCTTGATTTCGGCGCGGTCGAAGAAACTCTGTCCCCCCGAGACCTTGTACGGGACGTTCGCCTTGCGCAGCGCCTTCTCGAACACCCGGGCCTGATGGTTGGCGCGGTAGAGCACCGCGAAGTCCCGGAACTCGACCGCGGCCACGCCCTCGGGCGCTGCGCCGCCTGCGATTTTGCCGCCTCGCAAGGCCTGCAAACGGGCGACGACGCGCTCGGCCTCGTGTTCTTCGTTGTCGCACTCGATCACTCGAACCGGCTCGCCGTCCCCGAGCGCGCTCCACAACCGTTTCTCGAACAGCTTGGGGTTGTTCCCGATCACCAGGTTGGCGGCGCGCAAGATGCTGCCGGTGGAACGGTAGTTCTGCTCGAGGGCGATGATCTCGAGCGCCGGATACTCCTGCGGCAGACGTTTGAGGTTATCGATCGTCGCCCCACGCCAGCCGTAGATGCTCTGGTCGTCGTCGCCCACCGCGGTGAAGAGGGCGCGCTCGCCGACCAGTGACTTGAGCAGTTCGTACTGGATCGCGTTGGTGTCCTGGTATTCGTCCACCAGCACGTAGCGCAACTGGTCCTGCCACTTCGCCCTGACCTCGGCGTCGCGCAGCAACAAGCGGTGCGGCAAGCCGATCAGGTCGTCGAAATCGACCGCCTGGTAGGCGGCCAGGCGCTCTTCGTAGCGCTGCATCACGCGCTGTGTCACCCGCTCGTCGTCGTCCGCCGGCTCGACGTGGGCGCTGTCCAGGCCCTGGCTTTTCCAGCCGCTGATGGTCCACTGCCAGCGTCGCGCGAGCGCATTGTCGGTGCTGGCGCCGGCGTCCTTCAGGATGCCGAGGACATCGTCGCTGTCGAGGATGCTGAATTGCTGTTTGAGGCCGACGCGTTCGAAGTCGCTCCGCAGGATGCGCACGCCCAGCGAGTGGAAGGTGCTGACGACGAGGTGCTTGGCCGCGCGAGCGCCGACCAGGGACTTGGCGCGTTCGCGCATTTCCTGGGCGGCCTTGTTGGTGAAGGTGATGGCGGCGATCTGCCCCGGTTCGTAGCCGGCCTGCAGCAACCGGGCGATCTTGTGGGTGATCACGCGTGTCTTGCCCGAACCGGCGCCGGCCAGCACCAGGCAGGGGCCGTTCAGGTGGTGGACCGCGCGCAGTTGGGCCGCATTGAGTGGGTCGGGGACGGCGGCCATGCCGGGCTGGGGCGCGCCACGGTGAGGTGCCGCTTACTTGCCCCGAAACTTGCGGATCGCCGCGATCTGCGCTGCCATCGCGGCGAACTCGCCTTGCGCCTTGGCGAAGTCGATCTCGCTCTTGGCGTTTTTCATCGCCTCTTCGGCAGCGCGCTTGGCTTCGTTGGCCTTGGCCTCGTCGAGGTCGCGACCGCGGATGGCGGTGTCTGCCAGCACGGTCACGGTGCCGGGTTGCACTTCCAGGATGCCGCCGGCCACGAAGACGAACTCTTCCTCGTTGTTGTCGGCGCGTTCGATGCGAACCGCACCGGGCTTGATGCGCGTGATGAGGGGGGTGTGACGCGGCAGGATGCCGAGCTCGCCGCTCTCGCCCGGCAGCGCGACGAATTTGGCCTCGCCTTCGAAGATGCTGCCTTCGGCCGACACGACGCTCACTTTCAGGGTTGCCATCGGGAGGTCCTTTAGGGGGGCACCGAAGAATTGCGTCGCAACGCTTCGGTGTTTTTATTGATTGCTTTGGCCGATTCGATCTGTGCTTCGCCGGGGATCGGGTCGATCAGTTGATCTTCTTGGACTTCTCGATCGCCTCGTCGATGGTGCCCACCATGTAGAAGGCCTGCTCGGGAAGCGCATCGCACTCGCCGTTGACGATCATCTTGAAGCCGCGAATGGTTTCCTTGAGCGGCACGTACTTGCCCGGTGACCCGGTGAACACCTCGGCGACGTGGAACGGCTGCGACAGGAAACGCTGGATCTTGCGGGCCCGCGCCACCGCGAGCTTGTCCTCGGGGGACAGCTCGTCCATGCCGAGCACGGCGATGATGTCGCGCAGTTCCTTGTAGCGCTGCAGCGTGCCCTGCACCGCGCGCGCGGTGTTGTAGTGGTCCTCGCCGACGACGTTCGGGTCGAGCTGACGCGACGTCGAGTCGAGCGGGTCGACCGCGGGGTAGATGCCGAGCGAGGCGATATCGCGCGACAGCACGACCGTGGAGTCGAGGTGGGCGAAGGTCGTCGCGGGCGACGGGTCGGTCAGGTCGTCGGCGGGAACGTAGACCGCCTGGATCGACGTGATCGAGCCGACCTTGGTCGATGTGATGCGCTCCTGCAGGCGGCCCATCTCCTCGGCGAGGGTCGGCTGATAGCCCACGGCCGAGGGCATCCGGCCGAGCAGCGCCGAGACTTCGGTGCCGGCCAGCGTGTAGCGGTAGATGTTGTCGACGAAGAACAGCACGTCGCGGCCTTCGTCGCGGAACGACTCGGCGATCGTGAGACCGGTCAGGGCCACTCGCAGACGGTTGCCCGGCGGCTCGTTCATCTGGCCGTAGACCATGGCCACCTTGGACTCGGGCAGGTTCTCGAGATCGACCACTTTCGAGTCGGCCATCTCGTGATAGAAGTCGTTGCCCTCGCGCGTGCG
>JALYHO010000209.1 GCA_030776545.1 Pseudomonadota bacterium
GATGGCGGGGGGAAGGCCTTCGATCGAGTCGACGTCCGGAACCCCGACCTGGTCGATGAGGCGACGGGCGTAGGGCGATACCGATTCGAAATAGCGCCGCTGGGCTTCGGCATAGAGGGTCCCGAACGCGAGCGATGACTTGCCCGATCCGGACACTCCCGTGAAGACCACCAAGGCGTCGCGCGGGATGTTCACGTCGACGTTCTTGAGGTTGTGCTCCCGTGCGCCGCGGATGCGCACGCACGCCGCGACAGGTGGATCTGGGTGGATGGGCATGGCGTGGGGGCTCGGGGTGGCCCGTCAGGCCGGTGGCCGGTGGTGCCACCGCGGCAGGCCGCGAAAGATCAGGCCGCTTGAGTAGACGATGAAGTGACCCGCGTACAAACCGAACAGGAAAAGGGTCGAGGAGTTGCGCACCAGGTCGTCGAGCGACCATCCTGCGGCGTCGGGTGCCCCCTTGATCAGGCGCCAAAGGACCCGGCCGACCAGGATCGCGGAGAGGGCGACGCCGAGGTAACGATCCGGCGTGAAGTAAAGGCCCTCGGGGCGACGTTCGAATTCGGTCGCGCGATAGGCCCACGCGCCCAGGCTCGCGCCCAAGAGCAGCCCGGCCCCCAGCCAGTCGACCGAGGAATGCTCCAGGCCGGCGACCACGCCCACCCCCACAGTCAGTGTCAACAACCCGCCCACGCTCGCCGCCTGCCGCCAGATGGAAAAGCGTTGCCGGGCGACGAGTTTGCGCAGACGTGCCACCACGCGCCAACCCACCAGCGGCACGACGAGCCACCACATGCTGGAGGGGATGTTCGGGAGGGTCATGCAGGGCCGATGGTGAAGGCGCCTCCATGGTCCGGGGTTTCGAGCGCGAAAGTGTAGGAAAAGCCCGCGTGCGGCTGTACGTCCGACCTTCGAAAACCTCGGGAGGTTCGTCGGGACCGCGCCCCGCCCTGTAAAACCGCTCAAGTGTGCCGGCTCTCTGCCGTTACCCGTGGTGGGGCGTCGTGCCCTGGCTTTACATCGAGAAGATTCATGACGTCCTCCATCACCCAGGCTGGTCCAGCGCAGAAAGCGGTCACCGCCGCGCCCGCATCGACCGCAACGAAAGCCCCAGCCGGGGCCCAGGTCGCGGGCGGCGGCGAGACCACGCACGTCAGTGCGCCCACCAAGGTCACCATCAGCGCGGCAGGCCAACTGGCGGCCGCGGCCAACCAGGAGGCGATGGAGACCCCCGCGCAGACCGCCCGCGAGGCTCAAGGCCCCGACATGCAGGCCAAGCGCCTGCTCGCCAAGGAGCAGGCTTCCGCGAATGCGGCGCGCGCCTGAGGGCGAAGTTCTTTTGCAGCGCGTTCCGACCGCACACCCCATGCCGGATGCCGAACCACGACAGCGTGTCGCGGTCGAAGGGCCGCCGCGACTTCCCAGGCTCGCCGGGGTGCTCGCGGTGGCCCGGCGCCTGGCGGTGACCGACCCGGCCGAGGCGGCCGGCCGATGTCTCGCGTTGTCGCTGGAAATGGCGAACGCGGCGCGCACGTCGGGGTTGGAAGTGAACCTCGTGGTCTGGCGCGTCCTGGGCGATACGTTCGCGGACCATTGGGCGGTGGCGATCGCTGGTTCGTGGGTCATCGACCTGACGCGGGTGCAGGTGGACGGCCGCGCAGGGGTCTTGCACCGGATCGACAACTATCCGGTGAACTACCGGTGCCGCGCCCTCTACCCGGCAACGCTGTGGGCGCCGGTGGCAGCGGCTGTGCCGAGGACTCGGCAGGGCCTCGACGGGCACTTCGCGTGGGCGATCCGCCGTCGGATGTTCCGGCACGACTTGCGTCGCGCGGCGCGGCAGCGCGATGCGCGGCTCGCTGCCCGTTCGACGTTGTCGCTGCTCAGATTTGTCGTCGCCCAGGGCCTGCAGCGGTGGAGCACCGCCCTGGAAGCACGTCGCTCGACGCTGCGCGAGCGACTCGACGGCGGGCTGCGCCGCCCCTGAGCGCTGGCCGCCGCAGGGCGGCGGGGCGGATCAAGCGACGGTGAACACCGCGACCGTTCGCGCCAGTTTCTGCGCCTGGTCTTTCATGCTCTCGGCGGCCGCAGCCGACTCTTCCACGAGGGCCGCATTCTGCTGGGTGACCTGGTCGAGCTGAGCCACCGCATCGCCGACCTGGCTGATGCCCTGGGCCTGCTCGATGCTGGCCGATGAAATCTCGCCGACGAGGTCGTGGACGCGTTTGACCTGCGCGACGATGTCGGCCATGGTCGAACCCGCGTCGGCGACCTGGGCGGCACCGGCCTGGACGCGGCCGCCGCTTTCCTCGATGAGGCCCTTGATTTCCTTGGCAGCAGCGGCGCTGCGCTGGGCCAATGACCGCACCTCGGAGGCCACGACAGCGAATCCGCGCCCCTGTTCGCCGGCGCGCGCGGCTTCCACGGCGGCGTTGAGCGCGAGGATGTTGGTCTGGAACGCGATCCCGTCGATCACTCCGATGATGTCCGAGATGCGCTTGGAACTCTCGGTGATGGACCGCATGGTGACCACCACGTCGCCGACCACCGCGCCGCCGCGCGTGGCGACCTCGGTCGCGCCCAGCGCCAACTGGGCCGCTGCGCGGGAGTTGTCGGCGTTTTGCTTGACCGTCGCTGTCAGCTGTTCCATCGAGGCGGCCGTTTGCTGCAAATTGGACGCCTGCTCTTCGGTGCGCTGGCTCAGGTCCATGTTGCCCGTGGCGATCTCCGCCGACGCGGTGCCGACCGATTCCACGCCGTCGCGAACTTCCGTGACGACGGCGCGCAAGGTCGTGACCATGGCGCCGAGCGCCCGGGTCAACTGCGCGACCTCGTCCTTGCCGAGCGCGGTGGGGGATCGCGTCAAGTCGCCCCGGGCGACGCTTTCGGCGAGCTTGACGGCATCCTTGAGCGGCGTCGAAATCGCCGCGCTGATCGCCCAACCCAGTCCGACGGCGACCAGGAGGGCGGCCAGGACGCTGCCGGCGACTGCGTATTCGCTTTCCTTGAAGATTCGCTTGGCGGCGGCGCCATCACGGGTGGCCTGCGTGTCGTTGTAGTCGCTGAGTGTCTTGATGGCCGCGAGCGCGACGTCGAAGCGCTTGGACGCCTCTGGCGGGGTGATCAGGGCCATGGCCTCGTCGCGCTTGCCGGACTCGACCGCCAGGGTGGCTTGCGCGGACACCCCCATGTAGGTGGCCCATTTGGCCATGGCGTCGTCGTACAGCGATTTTTCGGTGGTGTCGGCGATCGCGGCGGCGTAGTCCTTCCGGGCGGCTTCGAATTGCGCCTTCGACGATTCGAGTTTCGCGAGGGCCGCCGGCAGTTGGTCCGGCTCGCTCACCAACAGTCGAAATTCGCGCTGGCGCAAGAAGGTGGCGGCGCCGTACATGCGCTGGCTGTCGCGTACCCCGGGGAGCCGATAGGCCAGCACCGACTCGGTTTGCGAATTGACTCTGCCGAGTTCCCATACCGCGACGGATCCGAGCAGCGCGACGAGAAAGAGGATGCACGCGAAAGCGAACGCGAGTTTGCCGCGCACGGTGAGGGCGTTCAACGGATTCATGGATGACTCGAGAGTGGGAGTTCAACCCATATCGGTCATCCGCGGCTTCGACTGAAGCTGGAAGTGGCGCGTCAATGGACGTGTAGTTGTACGCGCAAATGTAAAACCTGCGGGGACTCAGGCCGGCACGACGTGCGTCGAGCGATGGTCGGGTCTCAGGCTTTCCAGCCGTTCGCGCAACTGCAGCAGATCAAAGGGCTTGTGGAGATAGGCGTCCATCCCTGCCGCGCTGCAAGCCTGCATGTCCGCGGTCTCGCACGATGCTGACATCCCGACCACGAAGGTTCGCTCCGTTCCCCGGCTGGACTCGAGTTCGCGCAACGCGCGAGTGGCTTCGAGGCCATCCATGACCGGCATGTTGATGTCCATGAAGACGACATCGAAACGGGCCTGGGTGGCCATCTCCAGGGCTTCGCGGCCTTGGCTCGCCACGGACGACGCGACCCCGAGCTCGGCCAGCATCGCTTGGACCACGATCTGGTTGACGGGGTTGTCTTCGACCAACAGGGCGCGCAAATCCCTTGGCGGGCGGCCCGGCCAGCTGCCCCCGCGCGGGACCCTGCCGGGAAACCGCAGCGTGCGCGCGAGCGTGTCATCGAGGGCGAGCCTGCGCACGGGCTTGTACAGCAACTCGACCTCGGATGGCAGCTCCGAAAGCCCGTCCGCGCCGACCGGCGTCAGCAACACGACCCGCTTCCCGCCCGCGACCTGCGCCTGCAGCCACGACCGGGCCGCCGTCGTGTTCACCAGCGGCAAGTCGATCAGCAGGGTCGACACCCGGTCCAACGCCTGTTCGCCGGGGAGGTGGTCGAGGAACCGGGCACTGACTCGCAGATCCCGAAGCAAGGATCCGAGGTGGCGCTCGAGTCCCACCTGGGCGGTACAGAACAGGAGGTCGCTGCGATCCGCCGGCGCCCCCGGCTCGGGACCCCCGGCGACCGCCGGACTTGCCAGCGGGACCACGAGCGCAAAACTGCTGCCCTGGCCCAACGTGCTGGTGACCTCGATGCGACCGCCCATCAGTTCCGCCAATTCGTGGGAAATGCTCAGTCCCAGCCCGGTGCCTCCGAAACGCCGGCTCACGCTGCTGTCGGCCTGCACGAACGCGTCGAAGAGATGGCGCAGCTGCGTGGCCGGTATGCCAGGCCCGGAGTCGGTCACGTCGATGCGCACGCTGGGACGGGCGTCGGCCTCCACCGGGCCCCCGGTGAGCGCCGCCGCCATCGACAGGTGGATGTGCACCCCGCCGCTTTCCGTGAATTTCACCGCGTTCCCCACCAAGTTGCAGACAATCTGTCGCAGTCGCAGGGCATCGCCGATAAACGACGACGGGACGTCCGGTGCACTGCTGCAGGACAGCTCGAGGCCCTTGGCGTACGCCTGGGTGGCGAACAGTTCGTTGGCTTCGAAAATGATGTCGCTCATGGACACGGTGCGTTCTTCCAGACGCACTTTGCCCGCCTCGAGCTTGGCGAAGTCGAGCGCGTCGTTGATCAGTGCGAGAAGACTTCGCGCGCTTTGCTGCTGCAAGCTCACGAGCTGCTTGCGTTGCGGCTCGCTGAGGTGCGGCGAATCGAGGATCTCCGCCGTTCCGAGGATGCCCGTCAGGGGGGTGCGAATCTCATGGCTCATGTGCGCCAGAAACCGGGCCTTGAGCTCGGCAGTCCCGTTGGCCTGAAGGCGGGCCTCGTCGAGCGCCGCGGACAACGCCGCGCGGCTGCGCATCGCCACGGCGATCAGGGCCAGCGCGAGTCCCTCGGAGCCGACCACCGCGATGTAGCGACGCAACGGGTGCAGCCCGGTTTCCGCCGGCAGCCCCCAGGGCGGCTCGGCGGGACCGAATTGCACCCAGGCGGTCACGGCGATGAAGTCCACGAGGGTGGCGAATGCCAGCCATCGCAGCCCGGCGGCTCCCAGAATGAACGGAATCGCTGCCAGCCACCAGGCGGCGGCAGGCAATGCCTGGCCCTGGCGCAAGGTCTCGACGGTCAGCCAGCCCACCACGACCGCTGCCAAGACGCCCAACGGCCAGGTGTAGCTTTGGGTGCGCCAGGCCGCCAGGTGGGCCAGGACCGCGACGACGAAGCCGGAGGTGGCGGCCACTCCCAACACGCTGCCCAGTTCGTGGGCGAGCGCCGCCAGGGCGGCGTACACCACCACTTGAACGAGTACGGTCGCCTCGAAGGCATAGAACAGCTGCCGTTGGACGGCCGTCTCGAGATCTTGTCGAAAGCGCGGCGCCTGCCGCGTCCCGAAACATTGGTCCAAGCAAGCTTTGATGTCCACGCTGAATCCCGAGCTGTTTGACGCGCGCCCCTTGACGCACAGTCCCGGCGACATTGAACAAGTGTGCATTGTACTAAATTTGCGCGTAAATTAACCGGTATTTTTGCACGTATCGTTGGCGTCGGGAGCACCAACGAACCTACACTGCGGCGATGCCCACGAACAAGACGAAAAAGCGCTCGCCCGCGCGGCCGCGGGTACGCAGGGGAAATCAGGAAGACGCCGACGGGATGCGGGCCGACCTGCTCGCGGCGGCGGCACGGTTGTTCGAGGAGGGCGGCCTGGACGCGGTCTCGGTACGGGCCGTGGCGGCCCGGGTTGGCGTCTCTGCCATGACGCCGTACCGTTATTTTGCCGACAAGAGCGAGCTGCTTGCCGGACTGATGAGCGCGGTCTTCGACGCGACCGCGGAACGCATGCGCCAAGCCGTGGCGGGGCAACGGGGCGCCAGGGAGCGTTTGCGCGCCTCGCTGGACGCTTATTTCGGCTATTGGGAAGACCATCCGGATCACTACCGGTTGGTCTACATGACCGAGCAGAACACCCGCCCGGCGACAGGCACCGGCAACGACTCCGTCCGCATCTACGAGCAGGTCATCTCGGAGTCGACGCAGTTGTGCAGCCAGCTGGCTGAAGAAATCGGGGCGAGCACGGCGAATATTCGGCTCGCCTGCGATGTTCGCCGGGCCATGGCGCTGGGTTATCTATATGCCATGCAGGTGAATCGGCGCTACCCCTGGTCCGAGACTGCGCTGCTGCGCCCCGCCTACATCGAGCAGACGGTCCAGGCGATGGAACGCTGCCTGCTGGACGGCCCGCCCCACATGGCCGCGGCGTCTCTGGCGGTCCGCCCGGTCGCCGCAGACCGTCTCTGAGCCTCGCGTTCCCGACTCGGCGCCAGTTGGAGTTCACTTGGAAATGGGAGCGGCAATCGCAGGGTGGGGGTCGTAGCCGACGATCTCGAAATCGTCGTAGCGGTAGTCGAAGATGGATTCGGGCCTGCGCTTGAGGCGCAGTTGCGGCAAGGGCCGAGGCTCTCGCGTCAGCTGCAGCCGCGCCTGGTCCAGATGATTCAGGTAGAGGTGCAGGTCACCGAAGGAATGAATGATGTCGCCAGGTTCGAGATCGCACTGCTGGGCCACCATGTGGGTCAAAAAGGCCACCGACGCCGCATTGAACGGAACGCCGAGAAAGCAATCGCCCGACCGCTGGGTGAGCATGCAGCTCAGTCGCCCCGCCGCGACGTAGAACTGATACATCACGTGGCACGGGGGCAGCGCCATGCGGCCGCGCGCCGCGTTCACTTCGGGCGGGTCGTTCTCGTTCGGCAGGAAGGCGACGTTCCAGGCGTTGATGATGTGGCGCCGACTGTCGGGCTTCTTGCGTAGACCCTCGATGAGCGCCTGCACCTGATCGAACGGCTCTCCGTCGGGGCCGGCCCAGCGGCGCCATTGCGCGCCATACACCGGTCCGAGCTCGCCCTGCGGGGTCGCCCACTCGTCCCAGATGGTCACCCCGTTGTCGCGCAAGTACCGAACGTTGGTTGCACCGCTGAGAAACCAGAGCAGTTCGTGGAGGATGGACTTGACATGCACCTTCTTGGTCGTGAGCAGCGGAAAACCGTCACTCAGGTCATGCCGATACATCCTCCCGAACACCGAGATCGTTCCCGTGCCCGTGCGGTCACCTTTCCGAACCCCGTTGCTGAGGATGTCGTCCAGGAGGCGAAAGTATTGCTTGTCCATCGGAGAGTCGCTCGGTCGGTTTTCGGGTCAGCCGGGCTCGGGCTCACGCAGGAAGATCTCGACCCGGCGGTTCTTCGCCCGGCCGACTTCCGTGGTGTTGTCCGCCACCGGCTCGCGTGATCCGCGTCCCGCCAGCTCGACACGGCCGGGCGCCACGCCGCGCGACGCCAGGTAGTCGCGCACGCTCTGGGCGCGTTCCAGTGAGAGCGGGTTGTTGATCGCGTCGGAGCCGGTGCTGTCGGTGTGGCCGACGATCCGCAAGCGCGTCGACGGATCGTCGCGCAAGGAGCTGGCGAAGGGGTCCAGCACCGCGCGCATCGGGGGCTTGATGGCGGCGCTCCCGGTGTCGAAAGAAATGTCACTCGGGATGTTGAGCTTGAGCTGGTTGTCTTCGGTGCGCGAGACTTCGACCCCGGTGCCCTGGGTGGCCTGCTCCATCGCGTTGCGGCGCTCTTCCATGCGGCGCGACCACAGGTTGCCGGCAACGGCGCCGAGGGCGCCCCCGATCACCGCCCCGGTGGTGGACCGGCCACCGGTCGAGCCCGCGAGGATGGCCCCACCGACGGCCCCGGCACCGGCGCCGATGGCGGTTCCGCGCTGCTGCTCGGACAAGTCGGCGCACCCCGTGGCAAGGAGCGCTGCCGCCATCAGGCTGACAAGTCCCGAGCGAGAGGTTCGAAAGGCGACGTCGGGGCGGAAAAAAACGCGAGTCATGAAATCGTTGCTCCAGTGGGCCACAAAGGGGGTGCGGGCGCCATGCGGACATGCGCCATCCGGCGTTCGGCATTGCACGGCCACCCATTGTGAAGCAGCCGCCGGGGCGGCACCGGCATCGGGCCGAATCACCGGTCGAACTGCAGTGCTGCCAGGCGGGCGTAGAGACCGCCCGCCGCCACCAGTTCGGCATGGGTGCCGGTCTCGACGATCTCGCCCGCTTCCATGACGACGATGCGGTCGGCACGCTGGACCGTGGCCAGGCGGTGTGCGATGACCAGCGTGGTGCGATTCTTCATGGCCGATTCGAGCGCCGCCTGCACCATCCGTTCGCTTTCGGCGTCGAGTGCGCTGGTCGCTTCGTCGAGCAGCAGGAGGGGCGGGTTCTTCAGCATCGCGCGGGCGATGGCGATGCGCTGGCGCTGACCGCCCGACAGGCGCACGCCACGCTCGCCCAGGAACGTCCGGTAGCCCTGCGGCAAGGCGCTGATGAAATCGTGCGCGAACGCGGCGCGAGCGGCGGCGACCACCTCGTCGTCGCTCGCCGCAGGGCGGCCGTAGCGGATGTTCTCGAGCGCGTCGGCCGAGAAGATCACGCTGTCTTGGGGCACGATGCCGATGCGCGCGCGCAAGTCGTGCAAGGCCAGGTCGCGCACCGGCACGCCATCGAGGCTGACCTCGCCGGCCGCCACGTCGTAGAAGCGCAGCAGCAACTGCAGCACGGTGCTCTTGCCCGCACCGCTGGGACCGACGAGGGCCACGGTCTCGCCCGGCGCGACCGAGAGGTTGAAGCGGCTGAGCGCCGGATGCTGAGGCCGGGACGGGTAGCGAAAGCTCACGTCGCGCAGCGCCAGCGCCGAGCCGCCCGCGACGGCCGGCAGCGCCACCGGCCGGAGCGGCGAGACGATGGGCGAGGCCTGGTGGAGCAGCTCCATCAGCCGCTCGGTGGCGCCGGCGGCGCGCAGCAAATCGCCATAGACCTCGGAGAGCACGGCCACGCTGCTCACCAGGATGATCACGTAGACGACGGTCTGGCCGAGGTGGCCGGCGCTGATGGCGCCGCGCTCGACCGCCTGCGTGCCTTGATACAAGCCCCAGAGCAGGGCGCCGAAGGTCGCGGTGATGATGAAGGCGACCAGCAAGGCGCGCATCCGGGTGCGCTTGACGGCCGTGCCGAAGGCATTTTCGGTCGAGCGGTCGAAGCGGGCGGCCTCGCGCGCCTCCTGGGTATAGCTTTGCACCACCGGAATGGCGTTGAGGACTTCGGCGGCGATCGCGCTCGAGTCGGCAACCCGGTCCTGGCTGGCGCGACTGAGCTTGCGCACGCGGCGCCCGAAGTAGAGGCTGGGCAGCACCACCAGGACCAGGATCCCGAGGACCTGGGTCATCACGTAGGGGTTGGTGACGACCAGCATGGTCATCGCCCCCAGTCCCAGCACCGCATTGCGCAATCCCATCGAGAGGCTCGATCCCACCACGGTCTGGACCAGCGTCGTGTCGGTGGTCAGGCGCGACAGCACTTCGCCGGTCTGGGCGCTCTCGAAAAATTCGGGGCTCTGTGTCACGACATGGGCATAGACGGCGTTGCGCAGATCGGCCGTGACGCGCTCGCCCAACCACGTCACCGCATAAAAGCGCAGCGCCGAGAACAGTCCGAGGGCTGCGCCGACCGCGAACAGCGCGAAGAAATGTTCCCGCAACGCCATCACCCGAGCGCCGGGTTCGGCCGCGACGAAGCCCTGATCGATCAGCGACTTCATGGCCACCGGGAACACCAAGGTGGTGAGCGCCGCGGCGACCAGGAACAGGGCGGCCCAGGCGATACGTCCGCGGTACGGGCGCAAAAAGGGCATGAGGCCGCGCAAGGCGCGCACGTTCTTGACCGCCGGCGCGGCGTCGCGTCCCGGCAACGTCCGGGAGGCGGGGAGGGTCGAGGTGTCGGCAGCCATGGCACGAGTTTAGGGGGGAGTTCAGTGGTTTGGACGTTGTGCCCCGAGCTTCCCTGTGCCGGCAGATACCGCCTTGACAAATAATGCCTAGGCATCTATATTACGAGTACTTACCCTTATTCACGTCTAGTCCTCATTCGTTCCCGCGCCGTGCACCGTTCCGACCTTCCTGCCGATTTCTACGTCGCTTCGCGCTATTGCGCGGAAGAGAGCGTCGGTTACTTGATGAAGCGCGTGATGCTTTCTATCGTTTTCCAGGCGGATCGCCGGCTCGAGGAACACGGTTTGACGAGCGCGCAGTGGTCGCCTCTGATGCGCCTGAAGACCACCGGTCGATCGACCGTCGCCGAGCTGGCCCGCTGGTGCAGCATGGACGCGGGTGCCATGACGCGGCTGCTCGACCGTCTGGAAAAGAAAAACCTGTGCACCCGGGTTCGGTCGCTCGAGGACCGCCGGGTGGTCCAGGTCGAACTGACCGACCAGGGGCAGCGCGCGCTCGGCGAAGTCCCGAATGTGCTGTGCGATGTCCTCAATGCCCACTTGGCCGGCTTCACCGAAGACGAGTGGAAGTCACTCAAGGGCTATCTCGCGCGGATGCTCCGGACCGGCGAGGCCCTGCGCGAATCGGTGAGCGGAGCGACCGACAACAAGAACGAACCCGAAGTTGAGGGAGGAAATGATGACCAAAGATGACCTTCTGCACGACGCCGCGGCCTTGGGCCAGGCGTTCGAAGCCCATGTCCGGTGCCTGCGCAACAGCTTGCCGACCTTGACCGCCGTCGCGGTGGCGATCGCGTCCACTGTCGTCCTGACGCTCTCGGGCTGCGCCGACAGCAGCGGCATCGTCTCGAGCGCCAAGCCGATCGATCCCGCCAGCGTCGGCCTCGATACGACGGCCGCCGCCCCCGCCGTGAGCGGCGACTGGTGGAAGGGGCTGGGCGACCCGACGCTGAACGGCATGGTCGAGCAGGCGCTGTCCGGCAACCCGAACATTCGGATCGCGCAGGCCCGCTTCGAGCAGGCACGGGCCGGAGTCGCCGGCGCGCGGTCGGCCGACGGGCTGCACGTCAACGGCGAGGCCGACGTGACCCGCACGCGCTTGAGCGCCAACGGCATCTACCCGCCGCCGCTGGGCGGAGGAACTTTCACCATCGGCACGACCGAGGTGACCGCGGGCTACGACTTCGATTTCTTCGGCCGCAATGGCGCCGCCATCGAGGCCGCGCTCGGCAACCAGCGTGCCGCGCAAGCCGAGACCGAGGCCGCGCGCATCATGCTGGCGAGCAACGTCGCCCGCGCCTATGTTCAACTCGCGCGGCTGTTCGCGCAACGTGACGTCGCCTTGCGCTCGCTCGAACAGCGCGACCAGATCCTCGCGCTCGTGCGGCAGCGTGTCGCTGCCGGGCTGGACACCAACGTCGAACTCCGCCAGGGCGAGGAATCGCTTCCGGAGTCGCGTCAGCAAATCGAGCAACTCGACGAACAGATCGCGATGACTCGCCACGCGCTCGCGGCGCTGACCGCTCAACCGCCGAACGCATTCGATGCCTTGGAAGTGCGACTCGACGCGGTCCGGCTGGTGCCGGTCCCGGAAACGATTCCGGCCGACATGCTGGGGCGGCGGGCCGACATCAGCGCGGCACGCTGGCGCATCGAGGCGGCGACCGCGAACGTGCGCAATGCAAAGGCGGGCTTCTATCCGAACGTCAATTTGAGCGCGATGGTGGGATTGAACTCGATCGGCCTGGACAACCTCTTCAAATCGTCGAGTCGGCAGTGGAGCGCGGCTCCGGCGATCACCCTGCCGATTTTCGATCAGGGTCGGCTGCGCGCCAACCTCAGCGGTCGCGCCGCCGATCTGGACGCCGCGGTCGAAAGCTACAACCAGGCCGTGCTCGACGCGGTGCGCGACGCCGCGGACCAGATCAGTTCGGTCCGCTCGATCGAACGCCAGCAAACCCAGCAGGCCCAGGCCCAGGCGGCCGCCGAGTCGGCGTACGACCTGGCGACCCAGCGCTACAAGGCCGGGCTCGGCACCTACCTGACGGTGCTCAACGCCGAGGCCACCGTGCTGGCGCAGCGCCGCCTCGCCGCGGACTTGAAGGCGCGCGCGATCGACGTGCAGATCGCGCTGGTCCGCGCCCTCGGGGGTGGCTATACCGAACTCGCCCCGACCCGAACCGCCGCAGCCGGTCAGTGACCGTTGCCCGAACCCCGAACATCACGCATGGAAGCAGGAGAACTCGCATGAGCGACGCAGAGAACAACACCGCCGCCGCTTCGGCCGCCCCCCGGACCCACTCCAATCGCAAAAAGGCGTTGACCGGAGTCGCTGCGCTGGTCGTGCTCGGCGGCATCGCCTACGGCGCCTACTGGGCGTTGGTGCTCAATCACTACGAGTCGACCGACAATGCCTACGTGCAGGGCAACGTCGTCCAACTGACGCCGCAGGTCGGTGGCACGGTGGTCGCGATCAATGCCGACGACACCGACCACGTCAAGGCCGGCCAGTTGTTGGTCAAGCTCGATCCGGCCGACGCCCAGGTCGCGCTCGACCAGGCCGAGGCGCAACTCGCGCAGACCGTGCGAGAGGTGCGCACGCTCTATGCCAACAACAGCACCTTGAAAGCCCAGATCGCGTTGCGCGAGGCGGACCTGGCACGCGCCAGGAGCGACGAGGCGCGGGCCCAGGACGACGTGTCCCGCCGCTCGCCCCTGGTCGCCACCGGGGCCGTGGGCAAGGAAGAGTTCAACCACTCGCTCGCCGCCCTGGCGGCGGCCAAGAGCAGCGTGGCGGCCGCGCAGTCGGCCGTCGTCGCCGCACGCGAGCAACTGAGTTCGAATCAGACCCTCACCGACGGCACGGCGATCGATCAACACCCGAACGTGCTGCGCGCGGCGTCGCGAGTTCGCGAGGCTTACCTGGCACTGCGTCGGGCCGACCTGTTGTCCCCGGTCGACGGTTTCGTGGCCAAGCGCAGCGTGCAGCTCGGCCAGCGCGTGCCGGCCGGTGCCTCGCTGATGTCGGTGATCGGCCTCAACGACCTCTGGGTCGAGGCCAATTTCAAGGAAAGTCAGCTGAAGAACCTGCGCCTGGGCCAACCGGTGACGCTGCAGGCCGACGTCTATGGCAAGAAGGTCGAGTACAAGGGCCGGATCGAAGGCTTGGGCGCGGGCACCGGTTCGGCGTTCTCGCTGCTTCCGGCCCAAAATGCCACGGGCAACTGGATCAAGGTGGTGCAGCGGGTGCCGGTGCGCATCGCGCTCGACCCCAAAGAGCTCACCGATCACCCCCTGCGGGTGGGTCTGTCGATGGACGTGAAGGCCGACATCAGCAACACCGACGGTGCGATGCTGGCCGACGGTTCGCGGGCCTCCACCAAAGCCCAGACCAGCGTCTTCTACGACAACAACAGCGCCGCCGACGCCGAGGTTCGCAAGATCATCGCCGCCAACGGTGGATCCCGGGCCGCCACGTCCGAAGTGGCCAGCGTGCGCAAGTCGGTTTCCGACGCGGCCCCACCGCTGGCCCCGCGCCAGGGGTCGATCGCGACGGTCGCGGCATCCAATGCCGAGCGTCGCGTCGGCACCCTCAAGTAGCGCATCGGAGCCGACCCCGCCATGGCCTCCACCACCGCCGAGTCGACCGTGCCGCCACGGCCGGGCCCTGCCCAGCCCGCCCGTGCGCCTGCCCCGACCCCTGCCGCACCGGGGCGAGCGCCGACATTCCCGCCGCTGACGGGCGGTCAACTGGTCTTGGGCACGATCGCGTTGTCGCTCGCGACCTTCATGAACGTGCTCGACAGCTCGATCGCGAACGTGTCCATCCCGGCCATCTCCGGAGACCTCGGCGTGAGCCCGCAACAAGGCACTTGGGTGATCACCTCGTTCGCGGTGGCCAACGCGATCTCGGTCCCGCTGACCGGGTGGTTGTCGCAACGCTTCGGGCAGGTGCGCCTTTTCACGCTCAGCATCCTGTTGTTCGTGGTGTCGTCGTGGTTGTGCGGCCTGGCGCCCAACATCGGCATGTTGATCGCGTTTCGGGTGATTCAAGGCTTTGTCGCCGGGCCGATGATTCCGCTCTCGCAGACCTTGTTGCTGGGAAGTTATCCGCCGGCCAAGGCCGGGACCGCGATGGCGATGTGGGCGATGACGGTGCTGGTGGCGCCGGTCGCCGGTCCCTTGCTCGGCGGGTGGATCACGGACAACGTCTCGTGGCCTTGGATCTTCTACATCAACATTCCGGTGGGTCTGTTCTCGGCGCTGCTGACGTGGTCGATCTACAAGGATCGCGATGCCGGACCCCGCAAGCTGCCGCTCGACTATGTCGGGCTGGGACTGCTGGTGTTGTTCGTCGGGTCCATGCAGATCATGATCGACAAAGGCAAGGAACTCGACTGGTTCAATTCGGGGCAGATCGTGATCCTCGCGGTCGTCGCGCTCGTGAGCTTCCTGTTCTTTCTGGCGTGGGAGCTGACCGACCCGCACCCGGTGGTCGACCTGCGGCTGTTCGCGCGGCGCAATTTCCTGATGGGCACGACGTCGCTTTCGATCGCCTACGGCTTGTTTTTCGGCAACGTGGTGCTGCTGCCGCTCTGGCTGCAGCAATACATGGGCTACACCGCCACCTGGGCGGGCCTGGCGACGGCGCCGGTCGGCATCCTGGCCATCGTGTTGTCACCTTGGGTGGGCAAGAACGTCAGCAAGATCGACCCGCGCAAGCTGGTGACGGTGGCGTTCCTCGGCTTCGCGCTGGTGCTCTGGATGCGCTCGAATTTCAATACCCAGGCCGACTTCAGGACCATCCTGGTTCCCACCGTGTTGCAGGGGGCGGCGATGGCCTTCTTCTTCATTCCCCTGCAGGCGATCGTCTTTTCCGGCCTCACCCCGGACCGCCTGCCTTCCGCGGCCGGCCTCTCCAACTTCGTGCGGATCACGTGCGGCGCGATCGGGACGTCGCTCTTCACCACCTTGTGGGAAAACCGTGCGGTCCTGCACCACGCGCAGCTGACGGAGTCGATCAACGCCAGCAATCCGGCGGCGACCGCGTTCCTGGGCCAGTTGGCTGCCAACGGGATGAACGGCGAACAAAGTGCGGCCAGCATCAACCGATTGATCGACCAGCAGGCCTACACGATGGCGGTCACCGATGTGTTTTACATGTCTGCGCTGCTGTTCCTCGTGCTGGTGCTGGTGATCTGGTTCGCCAAGCCCGTGCGGGCCGACCCGGCGGGGGGTGCTGCCGCGGCTGGCGCGCATTGAAGTCGGCAGGGGCGGCCCCGCCCGGTTCCTCACCACTCGGGTGTCAGAGCCGCAGGGCGTTCGCGTAGCCGGTCATTTCGAGATATCCCGCGCCGACCCGCCGGCCGGCCGGGTCGAGCAGATCGCACAGTCCCTCCCAATAGATGGCGCCGGTACTGCCCCGGCTGTCGAGTTCCTGGTCGTCCAGCAAAGCCGTCAACTGCCAGCGACCCGCCGGCGTGTCGAGATGCCACTGCACCGGATAGGTCGCCTGCGATGCAGCACTGTGCCAGCGTCGCAGCGGGGTCAGGACGACCGCGCCCGATTCGAAAGCCTGCACCGGGCCTCCGGCGCGTCGGTAGCTGCCACCCGCATACAGGGTGCTGCCGTCGGGACGGCGCAACCGGAACGCCGTGAGGGCGGCGCCGTCGTCGAGGTTCATTCCGACCCAGTCCCAGCCGACCGCGCCGTGCGGCACGAAAGCGTCGCTCCATTCGTGGTCCAGCCAGGCCCGACCGGTCACGCCGAGTTCCCGGCCTTCGAGCGTGAGGCGTCCCTGCACCGCGAGTTGCGGCTCGCTGTAGTAGTGGCTGACGTCGGTCGGGTCGGGGCCCTTGCGTGACAACCCCGCGTTTCCTTGCAGGAGTGGCGGCTGGGTCGCGTCGATCGTCAGGTCGAGACCGAAACCGGCGCTGTCGCTCGCCACGTGTGCGCGGTAGCGGCTCATGCCCTCGGCGTTCGCGTGGCGCGCCAGCGACCAATCGCGCAAGTTCACGTCGGTTTGCAAACGCCGCGCGCCGCTGATGCCCAGGCCGCTGCGGGCGATGCGCTGGTCGTGCCGCAAGCGCCCGTGTTCCAGATCGGTCACGGCGGCGTGGGCGAAGATCAGTTCGGTCGGTTCGAAGCGGCTCGTGCCGAGCGCCCTCACGCCAGTCGCGGAGCGAAAAAAGGTGACCTGAAAACCCCATCGCCGCGCCTGCGCCTGCAAACTGCCGGTGACATACCACCATTCGGTGCGCGCTTGCGGATGGGCCCCGAAATCGGCCGCAAGGTCGACTGCCCCCTCGGTCGCGCGCGCCGCCTGCGTCCGCAGGCCGGCCCACGCGGCGAAGAGCCCGAAGATCAGTGGACGTCGGTGCATCTCCCGAGCATCGCACAGACGGCCCGGGGTTGAATTGCGGGGTGGGTTGCCCTAGTCTCTCGACTCGCCCCTTCTCGCCTGGAGATCCCGACATGCCGCAACCCTTTCCCTTCATACACCGCCGCGCCGTGCGCGCCTGGGCCGTCGTGGCGAGCGTCGCCGTACTGGCCGCCTGTGCAGCGGTCTCCGGCGGCAAGTCCGGCATGGGCTTTTTCGTCACCAGCGCCAGCCCGGGGCACGGCGCCGACCTCGGGGGCCTGGCCGGGGCCGATCGGCAGTGCCAGGCCCTGGCGACCGCCGCTGGGGCAGGCAACCGGACGTGGCGCGCCTACCTGAGCCAACAACCGACCGCGAACGTTCCCGGTGTCAATGCGCGCGACCGCATCGGCCATGGCCCCTGGGTCAATGCCAAGGGCGTCGTGATCGCGACCGACATCGACAGCCTGCACCGGGCCAACGGAATCGACAAGGCCAGCGCCCTGACCGAAACCGGCACCCCCATCAACGGTCGCGGCGACAAGCCGAATCTCCACGACATGCTTACCGGCTCACAACCCGACGGCACCTACATCGTCGGCAACGTCAACACGACGTGCGGCAACTGGACCCAAAGCGGCGAGGGCTCGGCCATGGTCGGTCACCACGACAAGACCGGTCTGGACGACAGTGCACCGGCCAAGTCCTGGAATTCTGCCCACCTGACCCGAGGCTGCAGTCCCGAGGCGTTGCAGAGCACGGGGGGCGGCGGGTTGTTCTACTGCTTCGCGGCTGATTGATGGGTTTTCGGTGGTGTCGAGACAGTCTCTGAACCCCACCCAGCCCTTGTTTGTAGCGGGCCCGCGCGCCGTTCGGCCACGAGGGCCGGTGCAGTGGGCGCGCCGTTCGCCTGAGGTTGTCGGAGGTGCGGTGACCGGGCACGCTTCGCCCGATCCCCGTTCGCCGTCGGCTTGGTCGAAGGACCCGTGACCAGGCACGCGCGGCTTCGACAAGCTCATCCCGAACGGTAGGATGTGCAGGCACGCGCGGCTGCGACAAGCTCACCCCGAACGGGAATCCTCTAACCCGGCTCGGCAAACCGAGCGTGCGCGAACGCCCAGATCATCCGCCCCGCATCGGGCCCGGCCGGGTCGCTGAAGGGCTGACCCGCGGCACCCCCGCTCCACGCGTGGCCCAAGCCGTCCACCTCGCACAGCGTCGCGACGGTTCGGCCGGCCCGCTTGAAGTCCGTCCGTGCCATCGGATAGCGAGCACCCCGCTGCACGCCCTGCGGGATGGCGGCCCGGGCCTGCGCCGCGGCCGCCCACAGCTCGACTGCGGCGCGCCCGTTGGAGGCTTTGACGACCGAGTCGGCCGTGCCCTGGATGGCCAACAGTGGCGGAAGGGCAGCGCCGAAGGGAAGGGGCGGGGGCGAGCGCCGGCCCTGCATGGCGCCGAGGGCCGACGCGGCCGAGTGCGCCGTCCCCGGGGCGACCCCGGAGTGCATCACGACGGCCCGGAAACGCGTGGGATGGCGCAGCGCGAGGAGGGCGGCCATGCTGGCCCCGGCGGAGAATCCGGCCACCGCGACGCGGGCCGGGTCGGCACCATGCAGCGCGCAGGCCTGATCGACGGCCGCGACGACGCTCGCGGCTTCCGCATAGGCGCGGCCGGAGCGTGTGTCGAACCAGTTCCAACATCCCTGCGGATTGGCCAATCGCTCCTGCTCGGGTACGAGCAACAAGAACCCTTCGCGTGCGGCCAGCAGGTGCAGCCGCGTGCTG